>NZ_JAMPXE010000188.1 GCF_023701345.1 Rhodoferax sp.
CGCTGTAGGCTCTTTCGATGTAAATGATTTCATCGCCCTGGCGGATGCTCAGGTTGACCGCTTGCTGCGTCAGGCGGTGCAACTCACGCATGGGTTCCAGCGCGGCGTCGCGCACATTCAAGCGGTTCTTGACCAGATTGCCCAGCTCCAGCAGGCGCATGCCCAAGCGGTAACTGCCGGCCTGGGGATGGTCGACAAAACGGCCCATCACCAGGTCGTTCAAAATGCGATGCGCCGTGGACGGGTGGAGCCCGGTTTTTGCGCTGATTTCCTTGAGCGAAATGGCCTCTTCCTGGGAGGCCAGCACATCCATCAGTGTCATCATGCGTTCAATGACCTGAATGGTCGGCGTGGATGTAAGTGAAGAATCAATTTTTCGCATGCAACATCCTGAAGTGGTGTTTCATTTTACCTTGTGAAATCTTCATTCACGAACCTGGCGCTGCCTGCCCTGTCAGCCACGGCGCGCCACTGTTGTCCGATGAAAATTTCAAACGGCCTGAAGCGTGACTTGTAGGACATCTTCCGGCTCTGCGCCACCCAATAACCCAGGTAGAGGTACTTCAGGCCCCAGGCTTGGGCCTGCCTGATCTGCCACAGCACGCTGTAGGTGCCATAAGACCGGCCAGGCTCAGGATCGTAAAAGGTGTAAACGGCAGACATGCCATCGTCGAGCTGGTCGATGATGGACACCATTTTGAGAACGCCGGGCTCGTCATCTGGCGATGGCTCACGAAACTCGACCAGCAAGGAGTCGACGTGGCTGTCCATCAGGAAGTCCTGGTACTGCGCCACATCATCGGCGTCCATGCCGCCACCTGGGTGGCGCGCCTTCTGGTAGCGCTGGTACAGGGCAAAGTGTTCCGGCAAAAAAGCCGGTGTGCTGATGGTGGCCTTTAAATGACCATGCTGTGACCAGGCGCGTTTTTGGCTGCGGTCCGCCTGGAAATCGGCCACCGGCAAGCGCAGCGACAGGCACGCCCGGCAGTGATCACAATGCGGACGGTAGTAAAAAAGACCGCTGCGCCGGAAACCATTGCGCATCAACACCGAATAGCCGCTGGCGTCGATCAGATGCGCGGGCGTGGCCACTTGAGAACGGGCAACCCGGCCGTCAAGATAACTGCAAGGGTAGCTTGCCGTGGCATAGAACTGAAGCGTTTTGAGCGCTGTTTCCTGGGATTGATTCACGCTGAAGCCGTATTGAATGCAAAGAGATGTTGCCAGTATACGGACCCGAAATGCCAGTCAATCACAGGTTGCCGGCACAAGGCCCGAACCCGCCTGACAAATTCATCCCTTGGCATTTCGTGGGCTCCCAGGGACGCGAGGTGCGCGGTATTTTGCTGGCAATCAATCTGGCTGATCTGATGCTGGCGGCACAGGCTCACCAGCGCCGCCAGCGCAATTTTGGAGGCTCCGGTCTGGCGGTAAAACATCGACTCGCCAAACACCGCCTGCCCGATGGCGACGCAATACAGCCCGCCGGCCAATTCACCCCTGATCCAGGTCTCGATGCTGTGGGCCAGACCCGCATGGTGCAGGTCGATGTAGGCGTTGATCATGTCGGGCACGATCCAGGTGCCGTGCGTGCCCGGTCTGGGGCTTGCCGCGCAGGTTTGAATCACTTGTGCAAAGGCGCTGTCGATGCGGATCTCGCAGTCCGGATCATTGGCAAACTTCTTCAGGGTTTTTTTCAAGGAAGGAGACAGCTTGAACTGCCCCACTTCAAGCACCATGCGCGGCGCCGGGCTCCACCACAAAATGGGCTGACCGGCACTGAACCACGGAAAAATACCGTTCTGGTAAGCCTTTTGCAAGGTCGCAACCGACAAGTCAGCCCCGGCACACAACAGGCCGGGTGCCACCGTGTCGATTCCCCATGCCGAGTCGACCAGCGGAAAAGGCTCGCCGCTGGCAAGCCAGGGCAAGGGGGCAGGTGCGTGCGTCATTTAACGGCGCTGCCAGGTGATTGCATGGGGGTGTTGTCCAAAAACAGTGGCTCCAGCGATTACAATATATGAGTCGGGGCGTAGCGCAGCCTGGTAGCGCATCTGGTTTGGGACCAGAGGGTCGAAGGTTCGAATCCTTTCGCCCCGACCATTATTTTCAAGGCCTGGCCGTTTTTACTGCCGGGCCTTTGTTTTTGGTGTTCAGCCAGACGTTTTGTTCCCAGCATGGCTGATTTTTTTCAGTTGGTAAAGTGCTTCAAGTGCTTCGCGCGGGCTCAAATCGTCGGGGTTGATGGCTTCCAGGGCGATGTCTGCCGCGCTGCTGGTGACCACTTCGACCATGGCAGGCGCAGCAAACAAATCGATCTGGGCCTGTTGGTGCGAGGCCTGCGCCTCCAGCGCTTCCAGGGTCTGACGGGCCTGGTTGAGCACCGCCGCAGGCATGCCGGCCAGGCGCGCCACCTGGATACCGTAGCTTTTGCTGGCCGGGCCCGGCTGAATTTCGTGCAGAAACACGATGTTGCGGCCCGACTCGGCGGCGCTCACATGCACGTTGACGGCGCCATGGTGGTCGGCCGGAAACTCGGTCAACTCAAAGTAGTGGGTGGCAAACAGGGTGTAGGCCTGTGTTTTGTCGTGCAACTGGGTGGCGATCGCGCTGGCCAGTGCCAGACCATCAAAGGTGCTGGTGCCGCGGCCAATCTCATCCATCAAAACCAGTGAGTTGGGCGTGGCCGCGTGCAGGATCTGCGCGGCCTCGGTCATTTCCAGCATGAAGGTCGATTGGGCGTTGGCCAGGTCGTCGGCCGCGCCAATGCGTGTGTGGATGGCATCGATCGGTCCCAGCCGGCAGCGTTTGGCAGGCACATAGCTGCCCATGCTGGCGAGCAGGGTGATCACCGCGATCTGGCGCATGTAGGTGGATTTGCCGCCCATGTTGGGGCCGGTGATGATCTGCATGCGCTGCTTCGGTCCCAGGTGCGTGTCGTTGGCAATGAAGGCGCCGGCGCTGGTCTCGGCCAGTCGCGCCTGCACCACCGGATGGCGCCCGGCTTCGATGTCGAGGCAGGGTTCTTTGGCAAACTGGGGTGCACACCAGTCCAACGTCAGACTGCGCTCGGTGAGGGTGCACAGGGCGTCGAACGTGGCCAGCGCGCGCGCCAGCTCGGTGAGGGGCGGCACAAAAGCCTGCAACTGGTCCAGCACCTGCTCATACAGCCACTTTTCCCGGGCCAGCGCGCGCTCCTGGGCACTCAGCGCCTTGTCTTCAAAGGCCTTGAGCTCGGGGGTGATGAAGCGCTCGGCATTCTTCAGGGTCTGGCGGCGGCGGTAATCGTCTGGCACCTTGTCGAGTTGGCCTTGCGAGACTTCAATGAAGAAACCATGCACCCGGTTGAATTGCACGCGCAGGTTGGCAATGCCGGTGCGGGCTTTTTCACGGGTTTCCAGGTCCAGCAAAAAGCTGTCGCAATTGGTCTGGATGGCACGAAGCTCGTCCAGCTCGGCGTCAAAACCAGGGGCAATCACACCACCGTCGCGCACCAGCGCGGCGGGTTCAGCTGCGATAGCCTGCTTTAACAATGTTGCGCAGCCGGTGGGGGGCTGCAGCCGGTTGGCAATGTCAGTCAGGTAGGCCTCAAGCCCCTGCAGGACCGGCGCCAGCAGTGCGGTTTTTTGCAGCGTCAGTTGCAGCCCGACCAGTTCGCGTGGCCGCACCTGGCGCAGCGCGATACGGGCCGTGATGCGTTCCACATCGGTGCTGCCCTTGAGTTGCTCGCGCAGTTTGGTCCACGGGCCGTCACGCAAAACACCCATGGCATTCAGGCGCTGCTGGGCCTCGGTGCGATCGCGCTTGGGTGACACCAGCCAGCTTTTAAGCAGACGGCTGCCCATGCCGGTCATGCAGGTGTCGAGCAGGGAAAACAGGGTGGGGCTGTCCTCGCCGCGCAGGGTTTGCAGCAGTTCCAGGTTGCGCCGGGTGCTTTGCGGCAGGTCGATGAGCTCGCCCGCGCGCTGCACCCGCACGCGGTGGATGTGGGTCAGCGCGCGGCCCTGGGTGTGCTCGGCGTAGGCCAGCAGCGCGCTGGCGGCGGCTTGCGCCTGCACCAGGTCTTGCGCTTGCCAGGGCATCAGGCTGGCGGCTTGCAGGTGTTCCAGCAGCTTGCGCTGACCCAGGCCAGCGTCAAATTGCCAGTCAGGACGCACCGAAATCGACATATGTCCCGCCACGGGCAGATTGCGCAGCCGGGCTTCAAACGCGGGCGTGGCGCCGGCGCTATAGATCAGCTCTCCCGGGCTGATTCTGCTCACCCAGTCGGCCAGCTCATCGGGCGTGCATTCGGCCAGATGCACCTCGCCTTGCGTCACGCTCAGCCACGCCAGGCCGCAGCTGTTGCGCGTGCCCTGGTGCACCGCCAGCAGCATCGACTCGGTCTTGTCGCCCAGCAGTTCCAGGTCGGTCAGCGTGCCGGGGGTTACCACCCGCACCACCTTGCGCTCGACAGGGCCTTTGGCCGTGGCGACGTCACCGACCTGCTCGCAAATGGCCACCGATTCGCCCAGCTTGATGAGCCGTGCCAGGTAAGTGTCCACCGCGTGAAACGGCACGCCCGCCATCA
>NZ_JAMPXE010000189.1 GCF_023701345.1 Rhodoferax sp.
AGAACCGCTTGAATGTGCGCGACGCCGCGCTGGAACCCATGCGTGAGTTGCACCGCCTGACGCAGCAAGCGGTCAACCTGAGCATCCGCCAGGGCGATGAAATCATTTACATCGAAAGAGCCTACAGCGAGCGTTCTGGCATGCAGGTGATCCGGGCCATTGGCGGCCGTGCGCCCTTGCACCTGACGTCGGTAGGCAAATTGTTTCTGGCGGCAGATGACGTTCAGAAAGTGCGGTCTTATGCGCTGCGCACCGGTCTCAGTGGCCACACCCGCAACAGCCTGACACAACTGCCGACACTCGAACGCGAACTCACCAAAGTGCGCCGTGATGGCTTCTCCACCGACAATGAAGAGCTGGAGCTTGGGGTGCGCTGCATGGCGGCAGGCATCCGGGATGATCAGGGGAAGTTGGTAGCAGGTTTGTCGATTTCAGCGCCAACCGGTCGGCTGGACGAGTCCTGGTTACCCAAACTCAAAGCCACGGCTCAGGAGATTTCGGCCAACCTGGGTGCCCGGGTGAGCCACACTGACTGATCAGCCGCCAGACACTCTGGTGTCTGCCTTGATGACAGCCGCATTGGCAGCGGATTCGACCCAGTGACGCACGCGCTCGGCGTCTCCCAGACGGCTCAATTTGCCCGCCGAGTCCAGGAAAATCATGATCAATTGCCGGCCAGCCACCTTGGTCTGCATGACCAGGCAACGCCCGGCCTCCGAAATGTAGCCGGTTTTTTGCAAGCCGATGTCCCAGGACGGATTTTTAACCAATCTGTTGGTGTTGTTGAATTGCAGCGTCCGATTGCCCACCGCGACCTGATGCCCCGTAGAGGTGCTCAATTCACGCAGCAAGGGGTGCTGGTGCGCTACGTTTACCAGCTTGGCCAGGTCACGCGCGCTGGACATGTTGCTGCTGGACAAACCCGTGGGCTCGACATAGCGGGTGTCTTTCATGCCCAGCAATTGGGCCTTGTTGTTCATCAGCCTGGTAAAAACGGCCAGCCCACCCGGATAGGTACGCCCCAGCGCATGGGCGGCGCGGTTTTCGCTGGACATCAACGCCAGGTGCAGTAGCTCACCCCGGCTCAGTTCCGTGCCCACTCGCAAACGGGAGCTGCTGCCTTTTTCTGTATCGACATCCTGCTGTGTGATGACGATTTTTTCATCCATGGACAAGTTGGCCTCAGTGACGATCAAACCCGTCATCAATTTGGTCAGTGAAGCAATCGGCAACACGGCTTGGTCGTTTTTGCTGATCAGCACTTCCTGGGTGTCCTGATCGATGACAAAGGCGACACTTGATTTGAGATTGAGGTCGTCGGCAGCCTGATGCAAGCCGGCCATTTGACCAAATGATGGTTTTGGCGGGGTACGGGCCACTCTGACAGGAGCTGCTTTTCGCTTGCCAGAGACCAGTATTTTGCTAACGCGGCGTTTGGCAACCGTTGCCGTTTTTTTCTGTTTGCTGACCTGCGTTTTATGGACTTTTTGTGTTTTCTGCGTTTTGGCGGGTGCTGCCTGGACAACGGGTGCCCAGGCAAACCAGCTCAACAAGCTCAAAAGACAAATCAAACCACGTACTTTTTTTCCGAAAAAACGGTTTAGGTCGGTGGTCATAAACTTATCTCCTTGAAGCCAATTAGCAGGAACGAAGTTTAAACATAAAAACTCAGCTGTAGCAAGTACTTACAAAACTTTGTTAAACCAGTTTGCGTTACTCAGACCTGGGCCGATACCCGTTCGGCCTGGCTTTGGAGTTTATTCAGGGCACTCAGGTAGGCTTTGGCCGAGGCCACCACAATGTCGGGGTCGGCGCCTATGCCGTTGACGATGCGGCCATTGTTTTGCAGGCGCACGGTCACCTCACCCTGGCTTTCGGTGGAACCGCTGATGGCGTTGACCGAATAAAGCACCATCTCGGCACCGCTGATGACGTTGGCTTCAATGGCCTTGAGCGAGGCGTCCACCGGCCCGTTGCCATTGGCCGTGCTGGTCACTTCCTTGCCGCCAATGGTCATGACCACCGTGGCCTGCGGGATTTCGCCGGTTTCGCTGTGCTGGGACAAAGAGACAAAACCGAACTGCTCGTGGCTTTGGGCCACATTTTCTTCGCTCACCAAAGCCAGGATGTCTTCGTCAAAAATCTCGCTCTTGCGGTCGGCGAGTTCCTTGAATTTGGCAAAGGCCAGATTCACATCGGCTTCGCTTTCCATTTGCACGCCCAGTTCCTGCAAGCGCTGTTTGAAGGCATTGCGCCCGCTCAATTTGCCAAGCACGATTTTGTTGGCGGTCCAGCCCACATCTTCGGCCCGCATGATCTCATAGGTATCGCGCGCTTTCATCATGCCGTCCTGGTGGATGCCTGAAGCGTGGGCAAAGGCGTTGGCGCCGACGATGGCCTTGTTGGGCTGCACCACAAAACCCGTGGTCTGGCTCACCATGCGGCTGGCCGCAAGAATCTGGGTGGTGTCGACACCGACATCCAGATCAAAATAGTCGCGCCGGGTGCGCACGGCCATCACCACCTCTTCCAGGCTGCAGTTGCCGGCACGCTCACCCAGGCCGTTGATGGTGCATTCGACCTGGCGCGCACCACCGATCATGACACCCGCCAGCGAATTGGCCACTGCCATGCCGAGGTCGTTGTGGCAATGCACCGACCAAATGGCTTTGTCGGCATTGGGCACGCGCTCGCGCAATCGCTTGATGAAGTTACCGTACAGCTCGGGGATGGCGTAACCCACGGTGTCGGGCACGTTGATGGTGGTGGCGCCCTCTTTGATGACGGCTTCAATCACCCGGCACAAGAAGTCTTCTTCGCTGCGGTAGGCGTCTTCGGCACTGAATTCGATGTCGGCCACCCGGTTGCGGGCAAAGCGCACCGCCAGTTTGGCCTGCTCCAGCACCTGCTCGGGCGTCATGCGGAGTTTTTTCTCCATGTGCACCGGCGAGGTGGCAATAAAGGTGTGGATGCGCGGCCGGTTGGCGCCTTGTACCGCATCTGCCGCCAGCGTGATGTCACGGTCATTGGCACGCGACAAGGAACACACGGTGGCGTCCTTGATGGCAAGGGCAATGGCCTTGATGGCCTCAAAATCACCATTGGAACTGGCCGCAAAACCGGCTTCGATGACATCGACTTTCAGGCGCTCCAGTTGCCGCGCAATGCGCAATTTTTCATCGCGGGTCATGGAGGCGCCGGGCGACTGCTCGCCGTCACGCAAGGTGGTGTCAAAAATTACCAATTTGTCTGACATGTCATTTCTCCTGGGATATTTACAAAGGCGATTGAGAAGGTCTGGGCAACAAAAAAGCCCGTCGCGGATGCTGACGGGCTTTTGGGGTTGATGCAATCACGCGCTAACCACTCCGCCCGCAGGACGTTAGGTTTAGCAGTAGTGAAAATTGATGCATGGCTTCAATATAACACAGCTCTCTTCATTTATGCAGGCCGCGTTCATCGGGTTCATCGGTCGACGTGCTGATGACGCTGGTAGGAATCCCCTTGGCTTTGCGCCAGAAGTAAATCACATAGCCACTCAAACCATACAGCACAAACAAACCAAACATCACGATTGGCGGATCAATGTTGATGATGGCGATACCGATGGCAATCAGCACAATCACCGCAAAGGGCACGCTGCGTTTCATCTGGATGTCTTTGAAGCTGTAGAACGGCACATTGGTCACCATGGTCAGCCCGGCATACAGGCACACGGCAAACATCGGCCACGCCCATTGCGGACCGGCACTGCCCAAATCGGTCATGACCCAAATAAAACCAGCTACCAAGGCCGCTGCCGCGGGCGACGGCAAACCCTGAAAATAGCGTTTGTCGACCACGGCGGTGTTGACGTTAAAGCGCGCCAGCCGCAAGGCCGCACAGGCGCAATAGACAAAAGCGGCAATCCAGCCCCAGCGGCCCAGGCCCTTGAGCGCCCACACATAAGCAATCAGGGCCGGCGCAGCACCGAAAGACACCATGTCGGAGAGCGAATCCATTTGCTCACCAAAGGCGCTTTGGGTGTTGGTCATGCGCGCCACGCGCCCGTCCAGACTGTCGAGCACCATGGCGCAAAAAACACCGACTGCGGCCAGGTCGAAACGACCATTGATCGCCATCACAATGGCGTAAAAGCCACCAAAAAGTGCTGCCAGCGTAAAGAGGTTGGGCAGAATGTAAATGCCTTTACGACGCTTTTTCAGCATCACACCGCCAGTGTGCTCTGTGTTCTGTGTGTTCACTTCTTCCATTCGTTTTGTCTTAGGTTGCCGCCATAATAACAAAGGCCACCGAAGTGGCCTTTGTTTTGACAAACGCGGCAATCAGTTGCGCGTCTGGTCAACCAGTTTGTTTTTGGCAATCCAGGGCATCATGGCGCGCAGCTTGGCACCCACCACTTCGATCTGGTGATCGGCGGTGTTGCGGCGGCGAGCGGTCATGCTCGGGTAGTTGGTGCGGCCTTCCAGAATGAACATCTTGGCGTA
>NZ_JAMPXE010000054.1 GCF_023701345.1 Rhodoferax sp.
TGGCGTTGTCGACGGCGTGCAGAACGGCACGGTGGAGTGTGCCCATACCGCCCCCTACTATTTCTTTGGCAAGGATGAGGCGTTCGCGCTCGACTGCTCGATTCCGTTCGGTCTCAATTCTCGCCAGTTGACCGCCTGGATGTTTGCCGGCAATGGCTTGAAGTTGATGCGCGAGTTCTACAGCAACTTCAACATTGTCAATTTCCCGATGGGCAATTCAGGTGCCCAGATGGGTGGCTGGTACCGCAAGGAGATCAAGTCGCTGGCCGACATGAAGGGCATGAAAATGCGTATCGGCGGTTTTGGCGGCCGAATCCTGGAGCGCCTGGGCGGTGTACCGCAAAACATTCCTGCCGGCGAAATCTACCAGGCACTGGAAAAAGGCACGGTTGACGCCGCTGAGTGGATCGGCCCGCACGACGACCTGAAGCTGGGTCTGTACAAGGTGGCGCCTCATTACTACTATCCGGGCTGGTGGGAAGGCAGCACGCAATTCTCCCTGTATGTCAACCAGAAGGCCTATGACGGTTTGTCGCCTGAGAACAAGGCGATCATCCAGGCAGCTTCTTCGCGTGCCCATGTGTCGATCCAGGCCGACTACGACTACAAGAATCCGGGTGCCCTGAAACAACTGGTGAGCCAGGGTGCCAAATTGCATCCGTTCTCCAATGACATCATGAAAGCAGCTTTCAAGGCGACCGAGGATGTTTACGCCGAACTGAGTGCCAAGAACCCGAACTGGAAGAAGATTTATGGGGATATGAAACCGTTCCGGGCAGACGCCAACCTCTGGGCCCGCTTTACCGAACAGCGTTTTGACAGCTTCATGCAGTCGCAAAAACTGTAAGTCGTCTCTTCTGAAGAAAAAAGCCGCGCTGCTGCGCGGCTTTTTTTCGTCTGGATCAAGTCAAAAAAACGCCGGCGGCCTCGCGACCCCGGCGCTTCATTGCGTTGTCGGGTCAGCTCAGGGCTTGGCCTTCTTCGCGTCCTTGGCAATGGCCTCCTGCATGGCTTTCATGGGGTCAATGTCCTCTTCCAATGCGGGAGGTGCTTCCAGGGCGGCTGGGGCGTTGCTGTCAGTCGTTGTTTCTGAATCTGCAGGAGGCTCGGTCTGTTCGGTGTCGGTCATAGGTTCAGCATCATGCATCTGCAGCTGCTCCATGACAGCGGCGTCGCTCAAACCTTTGTCTTTGGACATGTTGCCTACCACCAGCGACGGGAAAATCATGATAGCCGCCACCATGATGAGCTGCAACACGATGAAGGCGATCGAGCCCTTGTAGATCTCGTTGGTGCTCACGGCCTTGATGGTCTTGCCGGTCACGCGGTCTTTGTAGTCGAACTTGGCGGCTACGCTGCGCAGGTAAAACAGGGCAAAACCAAAGGGCGGTGTCAGGAACGAGGTTTGCAGGTTCATGGCGATGATCACGCCGAACCAGATCATGGCGACATCGGGCGTCATGCCGGGCACCAGCCCGGGCAGGATTTTTTCCGCCACCGGAGCCAGCAAAGGCAGCACGATGAACGCGATCTCGAAGAAGTCGATGAACATGCCCAGCACGAATACCAGCAGGTTGACCACAATCAAAAAGCCCCAGCCGCCACCCGGCATGTCGGTGAACAGATGCTCAACCCAGATGTGGCCATCGGCGGCGTTGAAGGTGAAACTGAAGACCGTGGAGCCGATCAGGATGAACAGCACGAACGTGGCCAGCTTGGCGGTGTTTTCCAGGGCCTGATTGAGCAGCGGCATGCTGAGGCGCTTCTTGCCGATGGCCAGGATCAGGGCACCGAGCGCGCCCATGGCGCCGCCCTCGGTGGGCGTGGCTACACCGAGAAAAATCGTGCCCAGCACCAGGAAGATCAGGATCAGCGGTGGCATCAGCACAAACGTGACCTGCTCGGCCAGCCTTGACAGCAGGCCCATTCTGGTGATGCGATTGAGCAGCGCCAGCACCAGGCCCGTGATGGAGGCCAGCGTCAGCGTCATGATGACGATTTCGTCTCCTGCGGAGGGGATGCTGCGTTCCAGCCAGCGCGTCATCAGGGTATCGTGAACCTGGGCCCAGCTCCAGCCGACGGCCGAACAAATGAGAACCAGCACCAGCAGCGACTTGTGGCCCGAACTGCCATTGGCTTCGCGGTAGATACGGGCCTCTTGCGGCAGCGCAGGCACCCAGGCCGGTTTGACCAGCGCCACGATCACCACGAACACGATGTACAGGCCTACCAGCAGCAGACCGGGCAGCAGGGCACCGGCGTACATGTCGCCCACCGAGCGGCCCAATTGGTCGGCCAGCACAATCAGCACCAGCGACGGCGGGATGGCTTGCGCCAGCGTGCCCGAGGCCGTGATGGCACCGGTGGCAATGACCCGGTTGTAACCGTAGCGCAGCATGATGGGCAGGGAAATCAGGCCCATGGAAATCACCGCAGCCGCCACCACGCCGGTGGTTGCGGCCAACAGTGCGCCGACCAGGATCACCGCAATGGCGAGGCCGCCGCGCAGCGGGCCAAAGACCTGACCCACGGTTTCAAGCAAATCCTCGGCCATGCCCGAGCGTTCCAGAATAATCCCCATGAAGGTGAAAAACGGGATCGCCAGCAGCGTGTCGTTTTGCATGATGCCGAAGATGCGCAGCGGCAGGGCCTGAAATAGTGACGGCGGAAAAATGCCGGCCTCCATGCCGATAAAACCAAAACCCAGGCCGGTCGCGGCCAGCGCGAAAGCGACGGGGAAACCAGTCAGCAGGAAGGCGAACAGGCCACAGAACATGAGCGGCACAAATTGCTGTGCCAAAAAGGTGGTTTGCATTTATTTGCCCTCTGCCAATTTGCGTGCGACGATCGCTTCGAGTTCTTCCAGGTGTTTTTCTTCGTCGGATTTGTTGACTTCATGGGACAGCACATCAGGCCCTTGATCTCTTAAAAAAGCAATGCGCTTGATCAACTCGGACAGACCTTGCAAGGCCAGCAGCGAAAAACCCAGGGGAATCAGGCCGTAGGCCGGCCAGCGGATCAGACCACCGGCGTTTTGCGACATTTCTCCCGTGGCCAGCGCGTTCGTGAACAGCGGCCAGCTCAGCACGATGGAGAGCATGCAGAATGGAAACAGCACGACGATGATGCCGATCACGTCAATCCAGTTGCGCGTGCGCGCCGTCAGTTTGGTAGCGATAAAGTCAATGCGCACATGCGAATTTTTCAGGAAACCATAACCGGCACCCATCAGAAAAACAGCGGCAAACAGGTACCACTGGATTTCGAGCAGGCCATTTGAACTGACGTTGAATATTTTGCGCACGATGGCGTTGCCGGCGCTGATCAGGGTGGTGGCGAGGATCAGCCACATGGTGAGTTTGCCAACCCAGGTGCTGAACTTGTCGATCAGCCGGGACAGCGCTAGAAATGGGGTCATGGTGTCTCCATCATTTGATTATTGTGCGCAGGTGAACCATGGTAATGGTTTTGTGCGGTCTGAAAGACGCTGGAGTTTAGCGTTTAAGGCTTGAGGTTGGCAGGAACAATTTTGGGGGGAGGTGTGAATTTTTGTCGCAGCCCCGATGCGGGATTTCATGTTGTACGCCTATTTTCTGCAGGTGCCTTGTTGTGCCGGTAGTCCCACCACGGTAAAACCTGGCGCATGGACAGTACCTGGCCGCATTGCTGTGCCGAATAACCAGGTATTTTGGCGATCCGGGCGAGCCATTGGGGTGTTTGCAGCAGTTGCAGCAAGGCCTCGATGCCGGGCTGTGCCAGCGCCGATTTAAGGCATACCAGGTGGTAGCGCTCGTCGGCCAGTGGCACGAAGTCGAGACCGGCCTGCTGTGCTGCCGCGGCGATGCCCATGCCCGCATCACATTGGCCCGCTGCCACCGCCTGTGCCACCGCGGCATGCGACGGCTCGGTGTGGGCGTAGCCGTTCAGCTCGCTCGACTGCAAGCCTGCTTGCATCAGCAGTTCGTCCAGCACCACGCGCGTGCCGCTGCCCAGGGTGCGGTTGGCAAAGCGGGCGTGACGCTGCACCACATCCTGCAAACGGTACAGATCAAGCGGATTGCCGCGCGCCACTATCAAGCCCTGGGTGCGCTGGGCAAAACCGATAATTTTGTGTTGACCGGGCTGCAACAGCGGTTTGTAGGTGCGCTCGGTCAGGGTCTTTTTTCCGCTGCCCAGCAGGGTGTGAAAGCCAGCCATCACACAACGGCCTTCGTTCAGCGCGCGGATGGCATCGACACTGCCGGTGAAGCGGATGTCCAGGTGCAGCCTGCCGGGTCCGGAATCCAGCGCTTCCCTTTTCAGCGCATGCTCGCGCAAGCTTGAAAGTGCATCGTCATGGCTGGCGTAGAGTGTGACCACGTGTACGCTGTCGTCAAAGGCCAGCGCATAGCTGCGTTCCAGCTCGGCGCGCAAGGCCTCTATCTGGGGAGACAGACGGGCCTGGGCCTGGCGCTCGGCCCACATCAGCTTGTTGCCAAACTCGGTCAAGTGGGCGCGCTGGCCTTTTTCCCAGACCACAAGTTCGTTGCCCAGTTCGTTTTCCCAGCGTTTGAGTTCGCCCCAAACGTGGCGGTAGCTCAAGCCCAGCGCGCGTGCGCCGCCAGAAATGGAACCCTGGCTGCTGACGGCCTGCAGCAAGTCGATCAGCGGATTGCGCACCTGCGCGGGGCTGCTGTCTTTGGAGAGGGTGTAGTGGAGTTGGAGCCTATGCACGGTGGTTCATATCGCCAGGTTTTGGATCGGTGGCTACGATAGCTTAAACCATAAAGATCAGCGCCATGAGGGCGTCTGTCCCGAAAGAAACTTTGTCATGACCACCTTTCTCGAAAGCGCTGCCACCGCGCTGCAACTCATCACCTCCATGGACACCGAATTGCTCACGATTGTGGGCCGCTCCCTGTCTGTGAGCGCCACTGCCTGCGTGCTGGCATGCAGCCTGGGGCTGGTGTTGGGTGCCTGGCTGGGGGTGGCACGCTTTGCCGGTCGTGGTGCCGTGCTGACGCTGCTCAACACCTTTTTGGCCGTGCCCTCGGTGGTGGTCGGGCTGGTGGTTTACCTGCTGCTGTCGCGCACCGGGCCGCTCGGATTTTTGGGCTGGCTGTTCAGCTTCAAGGCCATGGTGCTGGCGCAAGCGGTGCTGGTGCTGCCGGTGGTGACCGCCTTGACGCGGCAAGCGGTGGAAGATGCACAGAATTTGCATGGCGAGCAATTGCAGTCGCTCGGTGCCAGGCCGCTGATGCGCAGCCTGCTGTTGGCCTGGGACGAACGCTATGCCTTGCTCACGGTGCTGATTGCGTCCTTTGGCCGCGCTGTGTCTGAAGTGGGCGCGGTGATGATCGTGGGTGGCAATATTGACGGCTTTACCCGCGTCATGACCACGGCGATTGCGCTCGAAACCAGCAAGGGCGATTTGCCGCTGGCCCTGGGGCTTGGACTGATTTTGTTCGGCGTGGTGTTGCTGCTCAATGTGCTGATCGCGTGGCTGCGGCGCTGGCGCGAAAGGCAGGAGGGTGGCACGGCCCCCGTGCCGACGTTGGGAGTGAGCGCTTGAACCGGGTTTATGCACTGACCGACGCGTGTGTGCACTTTGGTCAGTCGGCCCGCGTCGTGCGCGCACTGTCCGATATCAGCCTGCAGATTCACGCGGGGGAGCGGGTGGCGCTGGTGGGGGCCAATGGCTGCGGTAAAAGCACACTGCTGCGCTTGCTGCATGGCCTGACGCAGCCCACATCGGGGCAAGTCCAGAGTGAGCCTGGCTTGCGCCAGGCCATGCTGTTTCAAAAACCTCACCTGATGCGTTTGTCGGTGCAGGCCAATATTTCGCTGGGCCTGTGGCTGCGCGGCACACCCTGGGGTCAAGCCAGGGCGCAGGCCTTGACGGCGCTGGCCCGGGTTGGCCTGTCGGCACTGGCCCGGCGCAACGCGCGCCAGCTCTCCGGCGGTCAGCAGCAGCGCGTGGCCATGGCGCGCGCCTGGGCCTTGCAGCCGCAGGTGCTGCTGCTTGATGAGCCGACTGCCAGCCTGGACCCGCACGCCAAGCGCGAGGTGGAGTCCCTGATGGAAGAGTTTGCCAGCGGGTCAGCGACCATGACCCTTGTTTTTGCCAGCCATAACCTGGGTCAGGTCAAGCGCCTGGCGAGCCGCGTGATCTACCTGGAGCAGGGCCGGGTGCTGGCTGATTTGCCTGTGCAGGATTTTTTTGGCGGGCCCTTGCTGCAACAACAGTACCCGGCAGCCCATTTGTTTGTCAGAGGAGAACTTGCATGAAGCCCGTGAATTCTTTTAAATATGTACAAGCAGCGGCACTTTCAGTTGCCTGTCTGGGGGCTTCCCTGGCGGCGCAAGCACAGTCGATGGTGGTGGCGTCAACCACGTCGACCGAACAATCGGGGCTGTTTTCCGTGCTGCTGCCCGAGTTCAGGAAAGCCAGCGGCATCGATGTGAAAGTGGTGGCCCTGGGCACGGGCCAGGCCATCGACATGGGGCGACGCGGCGATGCCGATGTGCTGTTTGTGCATGACAAGGTGGCCGAGGAAAAAGTAGTGGGAGAAGGCTTCGCTGTCAAGCGCCTGGAGGTGATGTACAACGACTTTGTATTGGTTGGTCCGGCGACTGACCCGCTTAAGGCCAGGGGCGCTAACGTGGTTGAGGCGCTTAAAAAAATCGCTGTCGCCAATGGCGAATTCATCTCGCGCGGCGACAAAAGCGGAACCCATGCGGCCGAGCTGCGTTTCTGGAAAATGGCCGAGCTGGCGGAAAAACAAGGCAGCGGCTACAAATCCTGCGGCTGCGGCATGGGGCCGGCACTGAACATGGCTTCCAGCAGCAATGCCTACGCGCTGACCGACCGCGGCACCTGGCTCAACTTCAAGAACCGGGGCGAGTTGAAAGTGCTGGTTGAAGGCGACAAACGCCTGTTCAATCAATACGGTGTGATGCTGGTCAACCCGGCCAGGCACCCGCATGTGAAAGCGGCAGAGGGTCAAAAATTTGTCGACTGGGTGACATCAGCCGCAGGTCAGGACGCGATTGCCAGCTACAAAATTGGTGGTGAGCAGATGTTTTTTCCGAACGCGGTGCAATGAATTTTTGACCGGGGTTCTCACGGGCCCCAGTTGCGCAGCAGCACATACAGCGCCGTGCCCGTCAAAATGCTCAGCAACGGGTGTTTTTTCCACCATTGCAATGCCACGACGGTGGCCGCCGCCAGCCCTTCTGCCCAAGGGCCCGACGGGTTCTGGCGGGCACTTCCCACCAAGGTATGCAGCAGCAACAGCGTCATGATGGCCAGTGGCAAAAAGCGTCCCAGTTGCTGCACCAGCGGGTGACTTTGCAGAAAGCGGGCCGCCAGAAATGGCAGGGCGCGCAGACCAAATGTGACCACGGCCATGGCCGCGATCACGCCGATGACATAAGGAACATTGATCATGGCGTCACCTCTTGGGCGACCGGCTTGTGCCAGACCAGTCCGGCCAGCACGCTGAGGCCGATGGCAATCAACAAGGCTTGTTGTGGCCACAGTGCCCAGGCTACGCCGTAGCTCACGACAGCCACCCACAGCGGTGCGGCTGCGTCAGCACTGCGCCATTGCTCCACTGCCAGCACTGCAAACAGGGCTGCCAGCGCAAAGTCCAGCCCCGCCAGGGCGATTTGCGCCTGCGCCCCGATCGCTGCGCCCAGCAGGGTGCCCAGCACCCACCAGCCCTGGTTGAGCAAGGCCACGGTGACCATCTGGCGCGTGCTGGTGCCGGCGGGCAGCGTGGTCAGCACTGAATAGGTTTCATCGGTCAGGGCAAACACCAGATACCAGCGCGCCCAAGGTTTGGCGGGCAGCTTGTCCAGCAGCGACAGGCCATAAAAAACGTGGCGCAAGTTCACCACCAGGGTGGCCAGCGCAATGGCGGCTACCGGCAGCCCCGCCGCCAGCATCGGCACCATCATGAACTGCGCGGCACCGGCAAACACAACAACACTGGCCAAGAGCGCCAGCCACCACGGTGCGCCCGCTTGCACAAACAAAAAGCCAAACACCATGCCCAGCGGCACATAGCCCATGGCCACGGGTACAGAGAGCGACAGCACCGAGATGTGCGGACTTGGTGGGGTATGCGAAGGAATGGAGGGCATGAAGCAGGTGCTTTGAATCGCAGTGATGAATTGAAATAGTGTGACAAGCTGAATTTTGCCTGACCCGGTGGCCGAGGCACCGCTTGTGAAGCGGGTAGGGTGCGCAGCATAATTCGCCAAAACCGCCGGAGATTCTCATGACAAACGCTCAAAAAATTCCCCATGTTGCCGTCTTGCTCGCAGGCTGTGGTCATCTGGACGGTGCCGAAGTGCGCGAGTCGGTGCTGGCGCTGCTGGCATTGGACCAGCACGGCGCGGCGGTGCAGTGCATTGCGCCCAATGCGCTGCAGTTTCATGTCATCAACCACATCACCGGCGAGCCGGTGCCCGGTGCGCAACGCAACATCTTGGAAGAATCCAGCCGTATCGCCCGCCTGGGACAGTGCTTGGATCTGGCGCAAGCCAGCGTGGCGGACTATGACGCGCTGGTGATGCCGGGCGGTTACGGCGTGGCCAAAAACCATTGCTCGTTTGCCTTCAAGGGTGCACAGGCCGATGTGCGGCCCGATGTGGCGGCTTTCATCAAGGGATTCTTTGACGCCCACAAGCCGGTGGGTGCGATCTGCATTGCGCCGGCCCTGGTGGCCTTGGCGCTGCACCAAACGCATGACAGCGCCACGCTGACGCTGGGCAATGATGCGGGCTGTGCCGCGGCCCTGGGGCAACTCGGTCAGATCAACCAGAACACCCCCGATGCCACCCAAATTGTGATTGACGAGACGCACAAGCTCATCACCACGCCGGCCTACATGTTTGACGACGCGCGCCTGAGTGATGTATGGGTGGGCATTGAGCGCTGCGTGGCCGAGGTGCTCAAGCGCGTGTCATGAAGGCCATATGCGTCTATTGCGGCTCCAGCCCGGGTCGGCTTGAAGTCTATGCCAGTGCCGCGCGCGCGCTCGGCCAAGCGCTGGTGGAGCGGAATCTGGGGCTGGTTTACGGCGGTGCCAGCATTGGTCTCATGGGGCTGATTGCCGACACCGTACTGCAACTTGGCGGCCGGGCTGTGGGCGTGATCCCGCAAGCCCTGGCGCGAAAGGAAGTGGTTCACCGGCACTTGACTGAACTCCATGTGACCCAATCCATGCACGAGCGCAAAACCTTGATGGCCGATCTCTCGGACGGCTTCATTGCCATGCCGGGCGGGATCGGCACGTTTGAGGAAATTTTCGAAATCTGGACCTGGGCCCAGCTTGGCATCCACACCAAACCCTGTGGTTTGCTGAATGTGGCGGGCTACTACGATGCGCTGAGTACCTTTCTCGATCATGCGGCGGCGGAACAGTTTCTCAAGCCGCCGCACCGTTCATTGTTGATCGTCGAGCAAGCGCCTCCAACGCTGCTGGATCGGTTTGCCAGCTACCAGCCGCCAAGCGTTCGGAAGTGGCTGGACGCGGACGAATCCTGAAGCGGCGATTGCCGAGTTTTTTCCCGTGCGTCAGGATTTCATTCCATCAACGCCACCGACTTGATCAAGGCAAACGCCTGCATCCCGGGTTTCAATGTCAGCGTCTGGCAGGAATAGGCGGTAATTTCCGCCAGCAACTGCTGGCCGTCGGCCAGCAGGCAGACGACGGTGACGCGGCCCTGGGCACCCGGGTGAAGGGCGACGATGGTGATGGGCAACTGGTTCAATATGCTGAGTCCTTGAGGTTGTACCGTGGCCAGACTCACATTGCGCGCCAGCACGCGCAAGCGCGAGGCCGATGGGTTGGCGCCGGGCGCCAGGCTCAAGCGCAATTGCAAAGTCTCGTTGCCAAAGGGGGTCAGGCCGTGCTCGTCAGTATGTTGCAGGGTGCCCTGCAGCACACTGACCGGACCTTCCTCATCAAACAGGGGCGAGTCGGGTCGCGTCAAGGCATCCCGCAGCGTCTCGATGCGTTCGATGCGCCCGTCGGCCATGAAGATCACGCGGCTGGCCAGGCGTTCCACTTCGAGTGGTGCGTGGGTGATGTACAGCACCGGCAGGCCGGTTTCCTGTGCCAGCCCGTCAATCAGCGCCAGCAACTCACTTTTGGCGCGCCAGTCGAGCGCGCTCAAAGGCTCGTCCATGCACAGCAGGCGGGGTTGCGAGAGCAGCGCGCGCGCGATGGCCACGCGCTGGCGCTCGCCGCCCGAGAGTGTCGTCACCGCCTGGTCAAGCAGCGGGTCGATGCCCAGGCGGACGGCAGTTTTCGTCAAGGCATCGGGTGGCGCTGCCGGAGCACGTTGCAATGCATAGTTGAGGTTGCCGCGCACATTCAGATGGGGAAACAGTGCTGCTTCCTGAAAAACAAAGCCGATATGGCGCTGGGTGGTGGGCAGGCGCCAGGCCTGGTTTTGCCAGACCTCACCCTTGAAAGTCAACTGGCCGCGCGTGTCTGGGTCAAGCCCGGTGATCGCCCTCAGGAGCGTGCTTTTGCCCGAGCCGGAGCGACCAAACAGCACGCTGACACCTTGCGCTGCAAAGGCAAAAGAGCCGCTGTCTAACTCAAAATTGCCCTTCTTCAGGGTGAGGCGGCCTTCAATCATGGGGTGCATCAGCGCGGTTTGAGCGGACTCATCACGCGCTGGTTGATGGCGTAAAACAGCAGCAGCGTCAGAAACGAAAAACCCAGCAAGACGGCCGAGAGCCGGTGGGCGGCGCCGTACTCAAGTGCCTGGGTGTGGTCGTAAATGGCGATCGACACCACCCGCGTCTCGCCTGCAATGTTGCCGCCCAGCATGGCAATTACGCCAAACTCACCCACGGTGTGGGCGAAAGTGATGACGACGGCGGTCAGGATGCCGCTGCGCGACAGCGGCAGCACCACGCTAAAAAAACGGTCCAGCGCGCCGGCGCGCATCGTGGCAGCAGCGTCGAGCAGGCGGCTGTCAATGGCCGCAAAGGCATCGCGCAAGGGTTGCACCGCAAAGGGCAGCGAGTAAATCACCGAGCCCACCAGAATGCCCCAGAAGCTGAAGGCCAGGTGCTGCAAGCCCAGTTGTTCCAGCGTGCCGCCCACCGCGCCTTGCGGTCCGAGCACGATCAGCAGATAAAAACCAATCACGGTGGGTGGTAACACCAGCGGCAACGACACCAGCGCCGCCACGCCGTTGACCCAGCGGCTGCGGCTGTGCGCCAGCCACCAGGCCAGTGGCGCCGACAACAGCAGCAAGATCAGCGTGGTCAAGCCCGCCAGCTTGGCGGTGAGCCAAATTGCTTGCCATTCACCCGAGGTCATGCCAGCGAAGTTCATGGCCTGGCCTCATGGGGCAAGGAAAAACCGTAGCGTTGCATTACCAGGCGCGCCTCGGGCGTACCCATGAACTGGGCAAAAGCCCTGGCGGCGGCGTTGTTGCGGCCATAGTGCGTGACGGCGTAGGCTTGCTCCAGCGCTTGGTGGGTGTTGGCCGGGATCAGGTAATAACCGCCTTTTGCTTTGAGTGTGTCGTTCATGGCGAGTGACAGGGCGATGATGCCGATCTCGGCTGCCTGGGTGTCTATAAGTTGTGCCGTGTGCGAAATGTTTTCGCCAAACACCAGCTTGCTTTGAAGCTGGGTCCAAAGGCCCGCGTGTTCCAGCGCTTCCCGGGCGCGGGCGCCGTAGGGCGCATGTTCCGGCGCGGCAATGGCGATCTTGCGAAATTCGGGCCGGGCCAGGCTCGCCAGGCTGAGTTGGCTGGCATCGACCTTGGCGCTCCACAGCACGATGCGGCCGAAAGCGTAAGTGGTAACCGGGGCAAGCGCCTTGCCGCTGGCAATAAGTCTTTTTGGGTAGTTCATGTCCGCCGAGAAAAAGATGTCAAACGGTGCGCCATTTTCGATTTGCTGCATGAACTTGCCCGAGGAGCCCATGATGAGTTCAAGTTGGTGCGTCGGGTTGTTTTTCTGAAACAGGGGCAGAAGTTTATTAAAGGCAAAGCGCAAGTCTGCGGCAGCCGCCACCCGGGCTGTTTCGGCCATGCTGAGGGGGGGTGCGGTGAGTGCAAAAAATCCAAGCACCAGATTCAACAAGGGGTGTAATTTCAATCATTTACCTTTTTGACAGAGGCCAGAGTGGCCGCGATTTCACGACGATTTTTGCCCCAGCTTGCGGTACAGCGTGGCACGGCTGATCCCCAGTGTGCGGGCGGCCTGGCCGACATTACCACGGGCATCGTCCACCGCCTTGCGGATCATGTCGGCCTCGACCGCGCGCAGTGCCCGCGCTGGTGCCGCACCGGCTTGCAGCGTGCGGGCTTCGTCGGCACGGGTGATGGCCTGGGCTTGCAGGCGCAGGCCGCTCCAGAGCGGTAATTCAATCGGGCAGCCGGGTCGTTTGGCGGCATCAAACAAAGGCTCGAACGGCATGCCAAAAACTTCACTGACATGCACTACTGCCTGGTCCGGCCCTGCCAAGCCTGGCACCATCTGGCGTGCCACCGGGTTGGCCCCGGTGATCCAGCCCTCAGCGTCCAGGCACAACATGCCGTCGGCATCGCTGCCCAGAGCGTTGCCCGGCCAGTTCAAACGCAGCAGCAGGGCATGGGGCAGGGCGGTGACGAGGGCATTTTCAATTTTGCAGGCCGACTGCATGACCAGGTGTTTGAGTTCCGGGCGCTCCTGCGCATCGACTCCGGTCACATCGAGCATGCCCACACAGCCACCATCGGGGCCAAACAGCGGCGCTCCTGCGCAACTGTAAACCGACGTGGCCTCAAAAAAATGCTCGCCACGGTGCAACCAGACCGGTTGCCGTTCAGCAAGCGCCGTGCCAATGGCGGTGGTGCCAATGCTGCGCTCGGACAGGTCGGTGCCGACCCGGGTGATCTGGTGCGCGCGTGGGTCGGCGTGGTCAATGGCGCCGCAGGCATCGACCACCACCCCGTCGGCATTGGTCAGGATGGCAAAGTAGCGAGTGTTGACAATAGCGCGCGCCAGGTTTTGCAGCATGGGGTGCGCTGCTTCCATCAAATGCTGGTTGGCTTCCAGGGTATGGCGCAGCATGGGCGCAGTGACTTGTGCAAAACTGACATGGCTGCTGGGTTCCAAGCCCAAATTCAGACAGCGTTGCCAGGAACGTTCGACCCAGGGCGCCACCCAGCCGGTCCCTAAAGAACCGCCCTCTTGCATCAGGCTTTGGCGCGCCTGGGCAATGCGCGCCAGGCGGCTGGGCGATGCCTCGGTTTGGGTGCTTGGGTTGGCGGCGTTCATGTTCCGGTCGGTTGGTGTCTGAATTTATCGCATTTTGGGTCAATGGGTGTGTCTATACTTGTCAGGGTGTTCAGATGCAGGCACACCTTATAAGTGAAATCCAATGTGACTATTTCCTCGCCGCGCCGCGTCAAGGCCACGTTGATGTGGCCATTTGCGATGGTTTTGACCTTCATTTTGACGGCTTTTGTCACAACGGCTTATTTTTTGCAGGTGCAGGTGCGTGATCGGGCCTTGTCCGGGCGGGTCGCAGCCGTGGCCAAGTTGGTGAATCAAAAACTGGACAAGGACACCAGTCTGATGCGTGCTGTGATGCATACCATGCAAGGCATTCCTGCGATTGGTGCCGCGTTTGCCGCCCAGGACCGGGACGCCTTGTTGCGCGAAGCCGGTCCGTTGTTTCAAACCTTGCGTTCCGAGCACCGGATCACGCACCTGTATTTCAATAATCCTGAACTGGTCAATCTGGTGCGTTTGCATAGTCCGGATGAGTTTGGGGGGCAAATCAAGCGCACCACCGCGGTCGAGGCACGCAGCCAGAACAAGATCACGCACGGTTTGGAGCTGGGCGCTTTGGGCACCCTGACCCTGCGTGTGGTCGCGCCCTGGCCCAGCGCCGGCGGGGTGTTGGGTTATGTCGAAATGGGCGAAGAAATAGGTCATCTGGTGCAGGAAATCCATGACAGTTTGTCGGTGGACTTGCTGGTGCTGGTGGACAAACAGTTATTGCCAGCGCAACAGTGGCAACACGGTTTGGCATTGCTCGAACGACAGGGGAATTGGGATCGGTTTACCCAGCAAGTCATGGTGGCGTATACCAAGGCAGATATACCTGTTGCCATGAATGATTCCGTATTGGCCGCCTTGCGCATGGGGGAGACACAAGTGTTCTCGGAAAGCAGGCAAACGTTGCATCTGGCCATGTTGCCACTGGTTGATTCCAATGGCCAGCGCATCGGCGACATGGTGGTGATGCGCGACATTACCGGTTTGGAGGGAACCTTTCAGCGCTCCATCACCATGGTGACTTTCTTGAGCCTGTTGGTAGGCGCCTTTGTGTTGGGGCTTTTTTATTTTGCGCTGGACCGGGTGGAACGCGATTACCAGCGCCAGCATGATCTGGAGCATCAGTTGTTGCGGCTTGACACCGAACATGCGCGCATTCTGCAGGTTGAAAAGCTGTCAGCGCTGGGTACCATGGTGGGTGAAATTGCACATCAACTCAATAACCCATTGGTGGGGGTGGTGAACCTGGCGCAATTGGCACAGCGCGAAGCCAACAACCCGGCGCGCACGCGTGAGCTGCTGGCTGAGATTCGACACGCCGGGCAAGACTGTCATGCCTTCATCGCTTCGATGTTGCGTTTCGCCAAAGTGTCCAAATTTGATTGCCATTCGACCGACATGGCGCAAGTGGTCAACGAGACAGTGCTCATGTTTCGCCAGACCATACGGCGGCAGATTCAGGTCGAACTGGTGCTTCCCGATCAGCCCGTGGTATTGATGGCAGACCCCATTCTGCTGCGCCATGCGCTCTTTAATTTGCTGGTCAATGCAGCCCAGGCTACTGAGGGTGATGGGGCCATCGTGATCAGCTTGCAGGCCCAGCCACACCCTGAGACGGGCGCCCCCGGGTGGCGGCTTGCGGTGCGCGACCACGGCAAGGGCATCGCGCCGGAGATACTGGACAAGGTGTTTACCCCCTTCTTTACCACCCGGCACGAAGGCACGGGCCTCGGATTGCCGGTGGTGCAACATGTGGCCTTGTTGCACCAGGGCTTTGTCAGCGTTGAGAATTTACCGGAAGGTGGCACGCAATTTGCGGTTTGGTTGCCGCAAGCCATTCCGTGCCCTCTTCAACACCCCACCTGAGCGTTTCCCATGTTACCCAAGATTCTGGTTGTCGATGACGACCGCTATACCCGAACGCTGATCGAGCAAATGCTGGGTAATAGCGCGCAAGTGCAACTGGCATCCGACGGTGAAGCCGCGCGCGAGTTGTTTGCCGCGCATGACTTTAATCTGGTGCTGATGGACCAGCGTTTGCCCAGGCACCAGGGCCTGGATTTGCTGCGCGAGTTCCGTGCCCAGCGACCACGCATGGTGGCCATCCTGATGACCGGTTTTGCCGATGTGCGCGATGCCGTGGCCGCCGTGCGCGAGGGCCTGTTCGATTATCTGACCAAGCCTTTTGAAGACCTGGAAGCGCTGGAGGCGGTGATCGGCAAGGCGCTTGAAATTGACGCGGCTTACCGTGAAATTGACAGCCTGCGCAGCCGTCTGGCAAAGACCTCCGGTGCGCCCATGGTGGTGGGGCAGTCAGCCGCCATGGCGCGTTTGCTGGGTCAGATTCAGCAAGTGGCGGGTCTGGATACCACGGTGCTGCTGGAGGGCGAAAGCGGCACCGGCAAGGACGTGATGGCCAAGCTGATCCATGCCCATAGCCAGCGTGCCGACCAGGCGTTCCTGGAGGTGAATTGTGGCGGCTTGCCCGAGTCTTTGCTCGAAAGCCTGCTGTTTGGCTATGAGAAAGGCGCATTCACCGGTGCCGCTCAGGCCAGTGCCGGTTACTTTGAAAAAGCCAACGGCGGCAATCTGTTCCTGGATGAAATTGCCGACATGAGTCCCAAGCTGCAAAGCAGTCTGCTGCGCGTGCTGCAGGACCACAGCTTTTGCCGCATTGGCAGCACCCATCCGCGCTCCACAGACTTTCGCCTGATTTGCGCCACCAATCGTTCCCTGGCGGGCGAGGTCAAAGCGGGGCGTTTTCGCGAAGATTTGTACTACCGCATCAATGTAGTGGCCATGCAGTTGCCGCCGCTGCGTGAGCGCGAGGGTGACGTTTTTCGTCTGGCGGTGCATTTTCTGGAGTTTTTCAATGCCAAATTTGGCAAGCAATGTGGCCCCTTTAGCCCCGCTGCGCTGGCTTCTCTGGAGGCACACCCCTGGCCAGGCAATGTGCGCGAGTTGCGGCACTGTATCGAGCGTGTGGTTGCATTGCAGTCTGGTGGCGTGATTGACGCAGTTCACCTCTGTCCCAGCTGTAGCCCGTATGCTGTGTCCGATAGCCACGCCTTGATTCCGCCGGCCTATGAACTCGCCTACCAGGGAGCCCGTGCGAGCTTTGAGCAGGGGTATTTGAAAGGACTGCTTGCAGCGGCAAGCGGTAATGTTTCCGAAGCTGCCCGTTTGAGTGGCATTCCGCGGCAGAACCTGTATGTCAGGATGAAGCGATGGGGAATCGTCACTGAAACATGACAGTTGTCGCGATTATTTGACAGTCACCAAGACTTTCCCCGTTTTTTTGCGGCCATTTTTGCCTTTGAATTTTTGCTGTTGCAATTAATTTATCTCTGCATGTCCATGTAAATGAAGACTTATTTTTGACAGGCTTTTGTTCCTTCGGTGATATGGCCTGCCACAGCTTGAATGGCACGAAGATTGCCTTGACAGGTGGAGTTAATTTCACTCAATCAAGGAGATCATGATGCGAAAGACAGTTGTTGGGAGCCTGTTGGCCCTGGCTGCGACGTTTTTGATTTATGGCTGTACGCCGACCGAAATCAAAAGCGTCGCCAATGCGACGGTAGCGGGAGTGGTTGAAGACGGCAGCAAGGAGACGTTTAAAAAGGTTCCCGATGCCACGGTGTGGTTGATCCCGTCGTCAGATGTGGTGGCCATGGGCAAAACGCCCATTGAGATCAAGAAGGATGCCAAAAACGACGAGCCTCTCGAGGATAACCTGGCCGCAAACCTTGACCGTTACCTCAAAGCCAAAACGGATGCCAAAGGCGAGTTCAAATTTGCCAATGTCCCGGCGGGCAAGTATTTTGTTTATGTGGAACCTGCCAACAGCAAGTATTTGCCGGGTGGCGACAAGTCACGCAAGGCGATGACCAGCGATGAGTTGTCCAGGGCGCCCTTGAAAATCAAGGTCTCCGGCAACACGCCAGTGGGTGCAACCTACATCGGCAGTTCGGCCTGTATTGAATGCCACGAGGATCAGAAACACTTCACCAAAACGCTGCACCGCCTCGGTATTACCGTGATCGGCAAGCCCAGCAAGTTGCAGGATTTTTCCAACTTTCCGGACTTCAACAAAGGTCTGGACAAGTTGATGGCCGGCACCAAATTCTGGTTCCATGGCTATGACCCCAAGCGGGGTTTTGACAAGTACCAGATCAGCACCAAGGCCCCTGCCGATGCCGCCAGCGTCAGCTTTACGGCCGCGTTTTTCAAGGACAAGGACGGCTCGCTGAAGTTCCGCGCCGAGAATGCCAAAAATCCCCAGGATCCAGCGCGCATCTATCCGGTTGAAATGACCTATGGTGGCGGTGTTTACAAGCAGCGCTACCTGGTGCGCGTGGGTGCCAACCTGTTCCCGTTTGTTCAGTTCAATCAGCTTGGCAATGACACTTTTGCCGACCGCAGTCGCAAAGAATGGCGCGATTACCACGCCGACTGGTTCTATAACGAAAAGACCAGCCTGCTGGCCGACCCACCCCAAGCCAAATCATTTGACAAGGAATGTGCCTCTTGCCATGCCAACGGTTACACGCTGACCAAAACAGCTGCCGGTGATTACAAGGCCGGTGCCAGCAACGACCGCAATGGTGAGATTGACATTGATGGCGACGGCAAGCCCAACGAAATCAATATGGGCTGCGAGACCTGCCACGGCCCCGGTTCTGTGCACAACGCAGCCAAGGAAATTGACATGCCGTCCACCATTGTCAGTCCCAACAAGCTGGCCGCTGAACGGGCCTCGATGATCTGCGGTCAGTGCCACAGCCGGCCACAGGGCTACCTGAACAACGACCAGCCGGTCAACAAGGACAACAGGATGATGCTGCCGGGTACATCCCGCAACGTCTTCCTGAAGGACTACACCACGCGCGAGGATGCGGGCAAGAACGATTATTGGGCCGACGGACTGCACTCCAAGTCGCACCACCAGCAGTACACCGACTTCATCAAGTCAGCCAAGTACCGCAACGGCACACAGTTGGTGGCCTGTTCTGATTGCCACGATACCCATGGCACGGCCAAGTTCGAACATCAGATGAAAATAGACAACAATTCGTCAGAGTCCTGCACCAGTTGCCATGTCAACAGCAAGGACCTGAAGAAGCACCTGGCAGACAAGGCCAAGTGCACGGTCGATCCAGCCAAGATTACTTGCGCCAGTTGCCACGTCACCAAGACCATGCAAACCGGCGCCGGTTTCGGCAAGGGCCTGACAGCGGCTGATGGCAAGAACTACTGGACCAACGACATCAGCTCGCACATCTATGACGTGCCGCGCAAGGACAACGTGGGCGTGAAAGGTGTGGCACCTGGTTCAGCCATGCCAATCCCGTACACCAATGCGTGTGGTGCGGCCTGCCATGATGTCAAAAAACTTTAACTGAGTTTTTCTCCTCTGGAAAACGCCGGCTAGTCCGGCGTTTTTTTTGGTGCGTCATGGCGAACGAAGTGCGGCAATCCATGGCTGTCTCAATTTGAGAATTTCTGACCATTACCCTCATCCGATTAGGGTTGTCCCTAGGTTATATTTTTTGCCAAACTCTAACAATGGCTATGTAACTGATTTCATAAGAACGGCAGCGCTGCTGTTCCTGAGTTTCATTGATCACCCATTAAAGGAGACCCTCACATGCAAAAGGTGTTGCACATCAACGCAGACAAGTGCACCGGCTGTCTGCAGTGCGAAATGGCCTGTTCTTTCGAGAACTACGGCACCTTCGCCACCGCCAAATCGCGCATCAAGGTGTTTAACTTCCATCACACCGGCAAAAAAGTGCCTTACACCTGCACCCAGTGTGACGAGGCCTGGTGCCTGCACGCGTGCCCGGTCGAAGCCATCACGGTGGACAAGGCAACTGGCGCCAAGGTGGTGAACGAGGCCACCTGTGTCGGCTGCAAGGTCTGCACCATCGCCTGCCCATTCGGCACCATCAATTACGTCCAGGAAACCGGCAAGGTGCAAAAGTGCGACCTGTGCGGCGGCGAGCCAGCCTGCGCCGATGCCTGTCCCACCGGTGCCATCACCTTCATTGACGCCAACTGGACCGGTTTGGGGAAGATGGAACAGTGGGCAGATAAATTGGGTAACCAGCCTTCGGCTGCATAAGGAGAACGAACATGTCATGGGCAGGAAAAATCCTCCGCGTTAACTTGACCGCAGGGTCCGTCAAGTCTGAACCTCTCAATATGGAATGGGCGCAAGCCTACATCGGCTCACGTGGCCTGGGTACCAAGTACCTGGTTGAAGAAGTTGATGCCAAAGTCGATCCACTGTCTGCAGAGAACAAGATCATCTGGGCCACCGGCCCGCTGACCGGCACCATGGCCTCGACCGGTGGCCGCTACACCGTCATCACCAAGGGCCCGTTGACCGGTGCCATTGCCTGCTCCAATTCGGGCGGCTACTGGGGCGCCGAGTTCAAGATGGCGGGTTGGGACATGGTCATTTTCGAAGGCAGGTCGGCCAAGCCGGTTTACCTGTACGTCAATGATGACGTCGCCGAACTGCGCGATGCCGCCCACCTGTGGGGCAAGAGCGTCTGGGAAACCGAAGAGATGATCAAGAAGGGTCTGCAAGACCCGCTGGCCCGCGTGTCGAGCATTGGCAAGGCCGGTGAAAACGGCGTGTTGTTTGCGGCCGTGGTCAATGACCTGCACCGTGCGGCGGGCCGTTCCGGCGTGGGCGCCGTCATGGGCAGCAAAAACCTCAAGGCGATCGCAGTGCGCGGTACCAAGGGCGTCGGCAACATCCGTGACCCCAAAGCCTTCATGGCCGCCACCAAAGCCGCCAAGAAAGTGCTGGCTGACAACGGCGTCACTGGCACCGGCTTGCCCGCCATGGGCACCCAGGTGCTGATGAGCGTGATCAACGAGGTGGGCGCCTTGCCCACCCGCAACCATCGCGACAACCAGTTTGAGGGCGCCATGGACATTGGTGCCGAAGCCATGGCGACGCCGCGCAAGACCGATGGCAAAAAACAGCTGGTCACCAACCAGGCCTGCTTTGGCTGCACCATCGCCTGCGGTCGCATCAGCAAGATGGACGAAGGCCATTTCACCATCGAGAACAAGCCGCAATACCGCGGCGCCAATGGCGGACTCGAATACGAAGCCGCCTGGGCGCTCGGTGCCGCCAATGGTGTCAACGACCTGGAATGCCTGCAATACGCCAACCTGTTGTGCAACGAAGAAGGCATTGACCCGATCAGCTTTGGCGCCACCGTGGGTGCGGTCATGGAACTCTACGGCATGGGCGTCTTGACCAAGGAACAGGTCGGCATCGAGGCCAACTTCGGTTCGGCGCGTGCACTGGCCTTTCTGGCCGAAGAAACCGTCAATGGCCGCGGTTTTGGCAAGGAAGTCGGCCAGGGTTCCAAGCGCCTGACCGCCAAGTACGGTCACCCGGAACTCAGCATGTCATCCAAGGGCCAGGAATTCCCGGCCTACGACGGTCGCGCCATTCAGGGTATTGGCCTGGCCTACGCCACCAGCAACCGGGGCGGCTGTCACCTGCGCGGCTATACCATTGCGTCCGAGATCCTGGGCATTCCGGTCAAGACCGATCCGCTGGAATCCCAAGGCAAGCCCGAGCTGGTGAAAGCCTTTCAGGACGCTACCGCTGCGTTTGACTCGTCGGGTCTGTGCATCTTTACCACCTTTGCCTGGGGCCTGCAGGACTTGGCGCCACAGATCTCAGCCGCCTGTGGTGACCAGTACACCATTGAAGAGCTGGCATTGATTGGCGAGCGCATCTGGAACATGGAGCGCGAGTTCAACAACCGTGCCGGTTTCACCAAGGCCGACGACAGCTTGCCACCACGGTTGACCAGTGTGGAAGGCGCTTGCAAGACCGGCCCGGCCAAGGGTAAGTTCAACGAACTCGCCACCATGCTGCCGCTGTACTACGAAGCCCGTGGCTGGGACCCCGAAGGCCGCCCGACCGCAGCCACCAAAGAACGGCTGAGCCTGTAAAGTAGACGTTACGTCATTGCGAGCCTCCCGTATCCGGTCCGCTACCGCATATGGACCTTGAACCCTGTGGGGCGGACTTTAGTCCGCCATGGTCGAATAAATTCGACCCCACAACGAACCAAAACTCGGTGTTCATCGAAAGGAGCGCAGCGACGCGGCAATCCGGGAAGTCATGGATTGCCGCGCTTCGCTCAATGGGATGGACGCAGAGTCACA
>NZ_JAMPXE010000055.1 GCF_023701345.1 Rhodoferax sp.
AGTCGGTCGGTTTGGCGTTTTTCAGCACCGCCTCGCGGAAGGCGTTTTTGTCCACCGTGATGACGTTGATGCCTTTTTGCTTGAACTCGTCAACCAGACGAACTTCCGAGGCAATGATTTCACGCCCGGTTTTCTCGGCGGCTTCCTGCATCACGTCGTTGAAAATTTTTCGGTCAGCCTCGGACAGCTTGCTCCACAGCGGCCCGCCCACGACGGTCAGCAGCGAGTCCACGATGTGGCCGGTCAGCGAGATGTTCTTCTGGACTTCAAAAAACTTCTTGGCCAGGATGGTGGGCAGCGGGTTTTCCTGCGCGTCCACGGTGCCGTTCTGCAGGGCCAGATAGACCTCGGCAAACGCAATCGGTGTGGCGTTGGCGCCCAGTGATTTGGGGAACGCAACATAAGCCGGCGCGTCAGGCACGCGGATTTTCAGGCCTTTCATGTCTTCGGGTTTGACGATCGGGCGGTTGGACGTCACCTGGCGGGCGCCATAGTAGTTCAACGCCGTGATGTGGTTGCCGGTCTTGTCGTCATAGCCTTTGGCGAGCTCCCTGAACACATCGCTCTTGGCGTATTTGAGCTGGTGCTCGGAGTCACGGAAGATGAACGGGAAGTAGGTCACGGCCAGCGGCGGGTAGCTGGAGGCGGCAAAGCTCGCGCCCGTCAGAATGATGTCCACGGTGCCCAGCGTCAGGCCCTGGTTGATGTCAGACTCTTTGCCCAGCGATGAGGCCGGAAAGACCTGCACTTCGTAGCGACCATTGGTGCGCTTCTTGATCTCGTCACCAGCCCAGACCGACCACTTGTGGAAAGGCTCGGAAGTCTCATAGACGTGTGCCCATTTGAGCTTGGTCTGCGCATTGGCAATGCCAAATGTGCCGGCAGCACCTGTAAATAAAGCGCAAGCAGCGATGGCTTTGATTGCAAGTTGTGTCAATTCACGTTTTTTCATGGTGTCGCCTCGGTTGGTGGTTGTGAAATCTGTGGCTGTCAGGACGGCTTGGCACGGCGCCAACTCGCGCTGTATCGTTGATTGGCATTTTTCAAGTGACGTTGCATGGCGCTGCGGGCGGCGCCAGCATCGTGCGCGCGAATCGCTTCCAGCACCGCAGCGTGTTCGATCAGGGCGGCATCCCAGGATTTCTGGTCTTCAAAATAGTCACCCAAACGCTCGAACAACGTGCCGTGTCGGGCTTGCCAGTAGCCGCAGATGGTGTCGCGCAGCACCTCGTTGCCGCAGGCTTGGGCAATCGCATTGTGAAAGGCCTCGTCACCCTCGCGCGGTATCAGGCCCTGGGCAACCTCATCGCGCATTTGTTGCAAGGCATCACCGATGAGTTTCAGGTCTGCTTTTTTGGCGTTGCGGGCCGCCAGTGCCGCCACCTCGCTTTCAACAAGCTCGCGCGCCCGCATCAGCTCCAACGGACCCCATTCGACCGCGTCGCCGGCCTTTTTGCGCGAGGGCCGGCGGGCTTTTGGCTTGAGCACATAAATGCCCGAGCCACTGCGCACCTCGACCACTTTTTCCACCTCCAGCGCAATCAGGGCTTCGCGTATCGAAGGGCGGCTGACGCCCAGCTGCTTGGCCAGTTCCCGCTCGGCCGGCAGGCGGGTGCCGGCCGGAAACTCGCCCCTGCTGATCAGCGAGCGCAATTGCTCGGCAATCTGGCGGTACAAGCGTTGCGGCTGGATAATTTGCAGTGGCATGTTCGGCGTTTTGAATTGCGATCAAAGTTGAACCGGAATTGGAAAATTGGTAAGGCCAATTAATGGTCTCATGATTCCATCTTCCGTGCATCCGGATAAACCCTGTACCGGCGCCAATGCCTCATGAAACCGCAAGTCATCATCGAGCCCGGCCGACCACGCGGTCAAAGTCCTCGCCGCTGGCCTGCTCCAGCGGGCGGCGGCCAAACATGTCGCCCGCGTTATTGATCAGGATGTCGAGACCGCCGAAAGCCTGAATGGTCCGCGGCGTCAGATCGCAGCATGTGCGGTACGCAGGCCCCGCACCAGCGTCATGGCGTACTGGATGGCATCGACCATGCTCTCGGCGCTGGCGCGGCCGGTACCTGCGATGTCGAAAGCCGTGCCGTGGTCCACCGAGGTGCGCAGAATCGGCAGGCCCAGCGTGATGTTGACGCCGCTGACCGCCTGCCACACGCCGCTGGCCGGGTCGATGCTGAAGCCCAGCAGCTTGACCGGGATGTGGCCCTGGTCGTGGTACATCGCCACCACCGCGTCGAACTGCTGGGCGCGCAGCTTGATGAACACCGTGTCGCCGGGCCAGGGGCCGGTCACGGCGTGGCCAGCGGTGGCGTATTCGGCCACCAGCGGGGCGATGACGGCGCCGTCTTCCTTGCCCAGGATGCCGCCCTCGCCGGCATGTGGATTAAGCCCGGCCACGGCCACGCGCGGCTGGCGGATGCCCAGCGCATGCAGCGCTTCGAGCGTCACGTCAAACACACGGCGCAGGCGTTGCGGCGTCAGGCGCGCCGGCACCTCGGCCAGGGCGCAGTGGGTGGTGACATGGGTCACACGCATCGGGCCATGGGCCAGCATCATCACGCCGTCGCGCATGCCGGTCAGATGGGCCAGCATTTCGGTATGGCCTTCGAACGGATAGCCCGCCATGTGCAGCGCCTCCTTGCACAGCGGGGCGGTCACGATGGCGTCGGCCGCGCCGCTCTGGCACAGCGCCACCGCGCGGGCCACGGCACGGTAGGCCCAGTGACCGCCGGCTTCGGAAATCTCGCCGATGGTCAGCGGCTGCGTGACCGGCCCGACGTCGATCATGTCCACGACCTCGGCAATGTCGAGCTGCAGCAGGCGCCCGGCTTGCGCCAGTGCCTGTGCACTGCCAAGCACCTTGAGTTCGATGCGGCCCTGCGCAACGAGATCGCGCATCTGGTGTGCGGCCTTGACAATGATCTCGGGGCCGATGCCGGCCGGGTCGCCCATGGTCAGGGCCAATCGGATGGGTGTGCTCATGGGATGCGTTCCTTGGAAATTAATCGGTGTGGGGCGAAAGGGAGAGTGTGGCCAACAGGGCGCGCAGGTCGTCGGGCGGGCCGAAGGCGCCCGAGCGGGAATAACAAGTCAGTCCATCCCACAACCCACCGACCAGACGGGCACGACCCCAGCCCGCGCGCGGACTGGCACTGGCCTGCAGGCTGCGCACATCGGCCGCCCGGCACAGGGCCAGCAAGGTGTCGCCGCCCACCACCACCAGTGCAGTCGGGCAGGGCCGGGTGGTGACGACGGCAAGCATGTGTTGCATCAACCGGGCCTGCGCCTCGACAGGACACAGCGGCTGTGCCTCGGCCAGATCGAGCAGTTCGGTGCCTGCAACGGGCGCTGGCAGCTGACGCCACTGCTCTAGCAGTACCGGGTGGCGGCTGGCGGTGAGCACCAGCGTCAAGCCCTGGGCCGGGACTGGTGGGGCCGTCGAGACCTCGCTGCCGGCGCCTGACGGTGCTGCTGCTGCATCCTGCCGCGCCAGCGCCCAGGCCAGACCGGCGCTGCCACACCACAGCCATGGCTGCGCCTGCGGGCTGGCCGTCAGGGTGGCGAGTTGGTCCAGGTCATGGTCGTTCAGGATGTCAGGAATCACCACCTGGCCCGCATCCTGCAGGCTATCCTGCACACGGATTGGAATGCGTGCGCTCAGGCCAACGTTGGCAAATGCCTGCACCAGCGTGCCGGCGTGTTCGTGCGTGCGCGGGCCGTGGGGCTGGTGCGGCGGCGCCACCCAGTGGCATCCCCGGGCCGTGAAACGCCCCTGCGCCGGAAAGGCCGGCGCGAACACCACGCCCGCAAAGCGCCCGCTGCGCATGAGCCAGGCGAGCTCGGCAAAAGTGTTGCCGCGCAGCAGGCTGTCGATTTTCTTGAAGGCGCTGCCGCTGGCGTCGAGCCAGTCCAGACTGGGCGCCAGCATGGCCGGCAGGCTGGCGGGCGGCACGTTGCGTGTGCCAGTGGCGACAATCTGCACAGGCTGTCCGGATGGTCCGGGCTGGTCGAGAAAAACCGGCACCTCGCCCGCATCAGCCCATGCCGCGGCACTGTCGAGCGCGCCAGTCAGATCGTCGGCCAGGATGTGCCAGGGTGTCACCATCAAGTTCCAAGCGGCGCAGGAAAGGTCATACCGTAGCGTTGCGCACATTCGGACAGCATCGGCGCGATGGTCGGATGCAGCACGATGCCATCGCGCGACTGTTCCTTGCTCCGCAACAGTGCCCTGTCGCCAGGCATGCGCACGGCATCAACGCCGGGCCGCGGCGGATTATTCCGGCATGCATCCCCGAGCCAGTCGGTCTGGCGCAGAAAGTCCGCAGTGCCGCCGAACGCCGCCGGATCGTACAAAGACATGAACACCGTGGCGCCCCACCCGTCGGCCGGGTCGGCGCGGCCGTGGCCGGCGAGTCCGCCGGTGAGCGCCTCGATCAACAAGGCCAGGCCAAAGCCTTTGTGCCCGGAGTTCATGCCCCCCAGGGGCATGATGGTGCCGGGCGGATTGGTGGAGAGCACACCCGGGTCGCTGCTCGGATGCCCCCCGGCATCGAGCATGCAGGCTTCGTCGAACTGCCGGCCCGCTTTCTGTAAGCGCGCGCTCATCCCATTGGTCGTGATCGAGGAAGAAATGTCAATCAGGAATGGCGTGTTCGAAGTCGGGATGCCGGCGGCGATCGGGTTGGGGGTGAAGACGGCCCGTGTTCCCCCGTGGGGCGCCACGCTTTGCACGGCCGGGTCGGAACTCGCCAGCAGCAGCATGAAGCCGGCTTCGGTTGCGCGCAGCAGGTAAGTGGCGAGACAGGCGATATGGTGACTGCGCCGGATGACGAGCGTCGCGCTGCCGTACTCGCGAGCGCGCGGCGCCAGCGCATCAATGCCATTCAACACCAGCCAGGGCCCGGGCAAACGCCGGCCGTCCCACAGCAGCGAGGCGCCGCGATCGGAAAGAACCTCCGGTGCGCCCTCGCGCGCCATGGTGCCGTTCTCGATTTCCTTGACATAGGGTGCCAGCAATGCCAGCCCGTGCGTGTCGTGGCCCAGCAGGTCGCCCTCGACCAGGGTGTTGGCGACCGCTTTGGATAGCGCGCCATCCATGCCCGCCGTCTGCAGCAACTCAACTGCGAAGCGTGTCAACGCCTCGCTGGCATACCGTTGCGCGGCGCCCATCAGCAGGATTCCTTGCCGCCGGTCACAGCGGCATGACGGCCTGCCAAGTGGCATTGATTACGTTTGTCCATCACATACTCCTCATGAAAGCGGCGCGCTTGCCGCGCCCTGATTGGGTTGATTGATTTGAAGCAACGCAGTCCCCTCCCCCGGACGCGACCATGGGCAGCCGTCAAGGCATGTACTGCCCGCCGTTGACCTCGATGATCTGCCCGGTGACATAGCTGGACAGTTTTTCCGAAGCGAGGTAAATGAATGCGCCGACGCATTCGTCGGCCGAACCGAGCCGCGCCATCGGAATCGTCAGGCGCATCGCTTCGAGTTGCGCGGGCGTGGAAAATTTGTCATGGAACGGCGTGGTGATCACGCCAGGGGAGACGGCATTGACACGAATCTGCTGGCCTGAGAGTTCCTTGGCGAGGCTCTTGGTCGCCGTGCTGACAAAGCCTTTGGAGCCGGCATACAGGCTGGCGCCCGGCCCACCGCCGGTGCGCGCGGCGATACTGGTCAGGTTGATGATGCTGCTGCCTGGGGGCATGTGCGGTACGGCGTATTTGCTGCACATCAACATCGAGCGGGCGTTCAAACCCACGATATCGTCGAAAATTTCATCGCTGACATCGGTGATCGGCATGCGCTTGACCAGGGCACCGGCGTTGTTGATCAACAGGTCTATGCGTTGGAAACGCTTGACTGTTTCCGTGACGGTCCGTTCGCACTCGGCGCTGCGGCGCAGATCGCCCTGAACCACCAGTGCCTCACCGCCGGCTTTCTCGACCGCCTCGGCCACCGCCATCGCCGCAGCCCTGGAACTGTTGTAATGCACCGCCACCTTGCAGCCGAGTGCGCCGAAAGCTTTGGCGCAGGCCGCACCAATACCGGTGGAGGCACCGGTGACAAGAACCACTTTACCTTTCAGATCATCCATTCACATAGACCTCCGCTATCTGCTTTTTGCGTATCAAGCGCATGACAATGGGCATGCTCCAAACGAGAATAGTGAGTACACCCAGGGTGCCCGCGATGGGGCGGTTGAAAAAAGCGATGACGTTGCCGTCCGATTTGATCATCGAGCTGATGAAGTTTTCTTCCAGCATGCCACCCAGGACCACACCCAAAATCGTGGGCGCGATCGGAAAACCGTTTTCTTCCATCAGGTAGGCCAGCATGCCAAAGCCGAGCATGATGCCGACATCAAATGCGCTGTTGTTGATGGAGTAGGCGCCGACGATGCAAAACAGCAGAATCAAGGGCATCAGAATGTTGCGCGGTACGCCGAGAATCTTCTTGGCCAGCTTGATGGTGAGAAAACCAAGTGGCAGCATCAGCAGATTGGCGAACACAAAGACGATAAACACCGAATACATGGCAACCGGATTGGTGACAAAAATCATCGGTCCCGGGTTCAGGTTTTTCATGTAGAGCACGCCGATGACAATGGCTGTAATGGAGTCCCCCGGGATGCCGAACACCAGCGCCGGAATCCACGCGCCCGCCAGCGACGAATTATTGGCCGCACTCGCTTCGACAATGCCTTCGACGTGACCGGTGCCGAATTTCTCCGGTTCCCTGGAAAATTTCTTGCTCATCGCATAGGCGATATAAGCGGCAATGTCCGCGCCGGCACCAGGCAGCGCGCCAACAGTCGTGCCGAGGATGCTGCCGCGCAGGATGGACGCGGGGTACTTGACCGTCAAGCCCCACATGCCCGTGAACACATTGCCGATCTTGCTCTGCACGATTTTCAATTTTTGACTGGCGGTGATCGCATACCGCAGCACCTCGGACACGGCGAACATCCCCACCATGATCGGCACCAGCGACAGGCCGCCGAGGAGGTCGCTGTTGCCAAAGGTGAAACGCGGAAAGCCGGCAGGATTGCCCATGCCGACACAGGCGATCATCAAGCCCAGAAACAAGGACACAAAACCTTTGAGTGGGCTGCTGGAGGCGATGAATATCGCACAGGTCAGACCGAGCAGCACGAGCCAGAAATACTCGAACGAGGAAAACTTGAGCGCCATTTCCGCGAGCGCCGGGGCGGCCGTGATGAGCACGAAGGTGCCGAACAGACCACCGATCACGGAAAACACCAAACCTGCGCCCAACGCAACTTCAGCATGGCCGTTCTTGGTCATTGCGTGGGCCTCATCGGTATAGGCGGCCGAGGCGGGTGTGCCGGGGATGCGCAACAGGCAACCCGGTATGTCGCCGGAGAAAATTGCCATCGCGGTGGCGGTCACCATGGCCGCAATCGCGGGCACCGGCGGCATGAAGAATGTGACAGGCACCAGCAGCGCGACCGCCATGGTGGCACTCAAGCCGGGAACTGATCCGACAAACAGACCATAAATGGCGGCAAGCAGGATGACGCCCAGCACGTAGGGGTCAAAGACCTGTCCGAAGGCGGCAAGGAGATGGGCGAGCATAAGATTGCCTTTGGCCTACCAGGCCACAGATTCAAGGATGCCCCACGGCAGCGGCACCTTGAGGAGTTTGTAGAACAGGGTGTGAATGCAGAGCGAGCCGACAATGGCCACGACAAGAGCCGTCCGGAGTCTGACCTGGAATACGAGGAAGAGCGTCATCAGCAAAATCACCGCCGTGGGGATGAACCCCAGACGCTCCGAGACAGCCACGTAAAACACCAGAACCAGTGGAATCAACAGGAACCCGAGCGCGATGCGGCGCTGCCCCAACCAGTGCGGCAGGGTGATCCAGCCCTCGGTGCCGACGGTCTTGATGCCGCGAAAGACAAGCATGACGGCGCAAATCATCAGGCCCGAAGCGATGAGTTGCGGAAACATGTTGGGTCCGACATTCTGCCCCGGCATCGGCGGGAAAGAGCTGGCATAAACGTAAATGGCGGCGCCAAAAGAACCAATCAGCAGGCCTGATAGAACGTCGTTGATTTTCATATGAGCTTCGATGACCCGGAGGGTGCAATTAATTTTCCACAAGAGCAGCAAAAGCCGCTTGTCAAGCCGACCAGAAGGCCGGCTCCACTCTTGCTACCGAGCCATGCCAAGTGCACCCAGGATCCGTCCCATGTCGGCATCGCCTTTTTCCATAAATTTGCCGAAGCCGGCTGCATCAGCATAGGCCACGCCAAAGCCGCGCCCGGCCATGAAGTCCTGATACTCTTTGCTGCCGTTGACTTTCTTGAGCACGGCTTCCATTTTGGTCTGCACATCTGCAGGCAGGCCCTTGGGGCCTGCAATGCCGCGCCATACGCCAATCGTCCAGTCGCTGCCAGTGGCGCTTTTGAGCGTTGGTACGTTTGGATAAAGGGCCGCCGTGGAATCGGCCATCACCGCCAGCGGGCGCGCTTTGCCCGCATCGATCAAGGAGCGCGCCTCAGGCAGAGCGGCTGTGACGATATCGACACCACCCGCCGCCAGTTCCAGCATGGCGGGCGCTGCACCGTTGGAAGGCACCCATGGCACGGCACTGGCTTCAAGTTTCAAATCCTTCAGCATGCCGGCCAACGCCAGATGCCAAATGCCACCCTGGCCGGTGCCGGACGCTTTCAGCTTGCCGGGGTTCGCCCTGATGGCCTTCATCAAATCGTCCATGTTTTTGTAGGGAGAAGTAACGCTCACCGTGACGGCGGCAGGATCAACGTTCATCAACCCCAGCGGCGTGTAATTTTTAGGTGAAAGCTGTGTCAGGCCCTGATGATGCATCATCGAAATTTCGACGGTAATCATGCCCAGGGTGTAGCCGTCCGGTTGCGCGCCTGCAATGGCCTGATGGCCGACCACACCGTTGCCCCCGGCACGGTTGACGACGTTGACCGGCTGGCCCAATTCTTTCTCCAACAGTGCACCGACGATGCGTGCGGTGGCGTCTGTGCCGCCACCCGCAGCCCAGGGCACGATCAATGTAATAGGCCGATCCGGCCAAGCTGCGTGTGCCGCACCGAAAGTGCAGGCTATGGCCACAACGGCGATGGATTTAAAGAGAGCTCTGAGTTTCATTTGTATTGCGCCTCATAATTTAAGTGGATTAGGGTTAGTCTCAATTGGCCGGGTGGTAAGGCCAATTGATAATTGCATGGTTTGTCATATTGAGCATCCGGAGAAACCCTTACGAGGTGGCTGCTGATCGATTTTTAACCGAGGAAAAACCATGAGACTCAAAGGAAAAACAGCACTGGTGACCGCCGCAGGCCAGGGTATTGGCCGTGCCAGCGTGCTGGCGATGGCCGCCGAGGGCGCGCAGGTTCTGGCCACCGACATCAATGCCCAGTTGCTGGAGGGTTTTTCCGGCGTGGCCAATGTCACCACGGCCCGGCTGGACGTGCTGGACAAGGCTGCCATTCAGGAGCTGGTGGCGCGCATCGCACCGCTTGATGTGCTTTTCAACTGCGCAGGGGTTGTGCACAACGGCAACATCCTTCAGGCCACGGATGGCGAATGGGATTTCGCCTTCAACCTGAACGTGCGCGCGCAGTACTGGATGATCCAGGCGGCGCTGCCCAAAATGCTTGCCGCTGGCGGTGGCAGCATCATCAACATGGCCAGCGTCTGCAGCAGCCTGAAGGGGCTGCCCAACCGCTTCGCCTATGGCACCAGCAAGGCAGCCGTGGTGGGTCTGACCAAATCGGTTGCCGCCGATTTTGTCGGACTGGGCATTCGCTGCAACGCCATTGCGCCCGGCACCGTGGATACCCCCTCGCTGGGTGAACGCATCAACAGCTACGCAGATCCGGTTGAGGCGCGCAAGAATTTCATCGCGCGCCAGCCCATGGGGCGTTTGGCCCAAGCCCATGAAATTGCACCCATCGTGGTGTACCTGGCCAGCGACGAATCGGTATTTGCCACCGGCCAGCTGTTCTCGGTGGACGGCGGCATGACCATATAAAGAACGCGCGATCTGGCATGATCGCAACAACGGATGGCTCAACAATCAACTGAAAGGAAAAAACATGAAACTCGTTCGTTATGGCAATCCGGGCAAGGAAAAACCCGGACTCATCGATGCCGAGGGCAAGCTGCGCGACTTGAGCGCCGTGGTCAAGGATATTGGCCCCGAGCAGCTTGGCGACGCCGCGCTGGACAAGCTGCGCAAGGTCAAGACGGCGAATCTGCCCTTGGTCAAGGGCTCGCCGCGGATGGGCAGCCCGGTTGCCGGCGTTGGCAAGTTCATTGCCATCGGCCTGAACTACGCCGACCATGCGGCAGAGTCCGGCTTGCCGATTCCGAAAGAGCCGATCGTGTTCATGAAGGCCACCACCTGCATCCAGGGGCCCAATGATCCGGTCATGTTGCCCAAGGGCTCCAAGAAAACCGATTGGGAAGTGGAACTGGGCGTGGTGATTGGCACGAAAGCCCGGTACGTGTCACAAAAAGAGGCCCTGAGCTTTGTGGCGGGTTACTGCACCATCAACGATGTCAGTGAGCGCGAGTATCAGATCGAGCGCGGCGGTACCTGGGACAAGGGCAAGGGCTGCGACACCTTTGGCCCGCTCGGCCCCTGGCTGGTGACGCGCGATGACGTGCCCAATCCGCAAAAACTCGGCATGTGGCTGGACCTCAATGGCAAACGCATGCAAACCGGCTCGACCCGAACCATGATTTTCAGTGTGGCCAAGCTGGTCAGCTATGTGAGCCAGTTCATGACCCTGATGCCCGGGGATGTGATCACCACAGGCACGCCACCCGGCGTGGGTCTTGGCATGAAGCCACCGCTCTATCTTAAGAAGGGCGATGTGATGACTCTGGGTATTGAAGGCTTGGGCGAGCAACGCCAGTTGGTCGTGCCCTTCACGCGCTGAGAGTACCCGCACCGGCCGGACACCGTTCATTTCGCAGTTGAAAAGTTTCGGCGGTCTTGCACCTAAAAAGGCTGGGCGGATTGATGCTACCATTCTCTGAAACTGGTTTCAGATTGGGTCCAAATTTTTGCCAAATTTCAGATGAGCATCAAAAAAATCCCGCCATCCATCCGAACCAATCCAGCATTGGCACGCGCCACCATTGCCGACGTTGCCCGCGCGGCAAATGTCTCCAAGGCAACAGTTTCCCGATTCCTGAACCATCGTGACCAACTACTCACCAAGGAAATAGCCGCGCGAGTGGAATTGGCCATTGCTGACCTTGCCTACAGCCCCAGCCCCATGGCGCAGGCGCTCAAACGAGGACGCTCAAAACTGATTGGACTGGTGGTGGCCGATGTGACCAACCCGTTTTCAGTGGCGGTGCTGCGCGGGGCCGAAAAGGCCTGTCAGGAAGCCGGCTACCTGCTCATGCTTTTTAATCTGGGCAACGACAGCCGGCGCGAATCCGAAGCCATTGAAGCACTCACAGCCTACCAGGTGGAAGGTTTCATCCTGAACACCCTGGGCCGCGACACCAAAGCCGCAGCCGACGCGGCGCGCCACGGCAAGCCAGTCGTGCTGGTCGATCGCCGTCACCAGGGCATGCAGGCCGACTTTGTCTCGCTGGACAACGCCGGGGCGGTACGCCTTGGCTTATGCCACTTGGTGGAAGCTGGTTATCGTGAATTGCTGTTTGTTTCAGAACCTGTCCGGGATATCAGCTCCCGCGAGGAGCGCAAGGCAGCTTTTCACGCCTTCATCAACACCGTAGCTCAGGACACGGTTGAACTGCAAGGCCATACTTTTGAAGGCACTGAGAACGATGAGCAAGGTCTGGACGATGCCTTGCGCAGTATGCGTGAGCGTGCAGGCAGCGGCCTGCCCGGCGTGCTCGCGAGCAACGCGGTTGTGACATTAAGAATCGTGGCAGCCGTGGCGCGCCTTGGCTGGCGCCTGGGTGCTGACATTGGTCTTGTCGGTTTTGATGAGACCGAATGGGCGCCCTACGTCGGTCCAGGCTTGAGCACCATCGCGCAACCAACGGATGAATTGGGCCGCATCGCAGCCGGCTGTCTGATTGAACGCCTGAGGGGTCTGGAATTACCCCCGCGCCAGATTTATCTGTCCGGGCGCCTGGTAACTCGCGGTTCATCGTTAGCCATCGCCAATCAAACGGGATGAGGGTTTTTACTTAGATACAGGCACGCATTGCATTTCTATAATTTTATGAAACCGGTTTCAGTAATCATTCAAATGATCACACAATGAATACAAAATCATGGAAAATTTTGATCCCTGCAAGCCAGCACTGAACAAACGCTGATTCATGAATTACGTTTTTCAATTTGGTGATGTTTTTGCAGCCTGGCCCCTGCTCCTCAAAGGCACGATCAGCACGCTCCAGTTGTCGATCCTGGCCATGCTGATGGGTTTGGTGGTGGCCATTTTGTGCGCCTGGGGCAAAACTTCAGGCCCCAAACTCCTGCGCTTTGTGATCAATGCCTACATCGAGCTGATTCGCAACACCCCCTTTCTGGTGCAATTGTTCTTTTTCTTTTTTGCGCTGCCCGCCCTGGGTTTGCGCTGGTCGGCTTACACCGCGGCGCTGACCGCCATGGTGGTCAATCTGGGGGCCTACGCCACCGAAATCATCCGCGCCGGCATCGAATCCATTCCCAAAGGGCAGATTGAAGCGGGGCTGGCGCTCAATCTGAAGCGCCACGAAATCTTTCGGTTCGTGATTCTGAAACCCGCCCTCAAGGCGATCTACCCGGCGCTGACCAGCCAGTTCATTCTGCTCATGCTCAGCTCCAGCGTGGTCTCGGCGATTTCAGCGGACGACCTGACCTCGGTCGCGGCCAACCTGCAATCGCAAACTTTTCGCAGTTTTGAAATTTACATCGTCGTCGCCATGATCTACCTGATGCTGGCGCTTTCCTTTTCGGCGCTGTTCCGGTTGATCTACCAGATCGGCCTGAACTACCCGGACCGTCGCTGATGCGTACTTTTGGCTTCCCGGAATTTTTCTTCATCCTCGAAGCGGCCAGGTGGACCGTGGCGCTGTCGATGATCGCCTTCATCGGGGGTGCTGTCGGCGGGCTGATCATTGCGCTGAGCCGTACATCGGACAACGCCGTGGCACGCAGGCTGTCGGGAGGTTTTATTCTGATTTTTCAGGGCACACCCCTGCTGCTTCAGCTCTTTCTGGTGTTCTTTGGCGCACCGATTCTGGGCTTTGACATCAACCCCTGGCTGGCGGCAGGCGTGGCGCTGATTTTGAACAGCAGCGCCTTCCTGGGCGAAATCTGGCGCGGCTGCATTCAGGCGATTCCTGCTGGCCAGGTTGAAGCAGCGCACGCGCTGAGTCTTTCGTACGTTTCCCGCATGCGCGACGTGATCCTGCCACAAGCGTTCAAAATTGCGCTCGCCCCCACCGTCGGCTACATGGTACAGATCATCAAGGGCACCTCGCTCGCGGCCATCATCGGTTTTGTCGAAATCACCCGCTCCGGGCAGATCATCAACAACGCCACGTTCCAGCCGCTCATTGTTTTCAGCGTGGTCGCGGCCATCTATTTTGCGCTGTGCTGGCCCTTGTCCATTCTGGCCGCGCGCATGGAGCGCCGGCACGCTGCCGCCTTGTCACGCTAAGCCAGCGCGCCGGCATCGATCAACTTCCCCCTGTTCTTTTCATCACAACCTACGGAGAATTACCATGATCAAGCTTCTGCAACGCCGTGTCTTTACGGGCGCCGCCCTGGCCCTCGGGCTGGCCGCGTCCCTGTCCGCGTGGGTCCCCGCCGCCAGCGCGCAAACCAGCGACGACATCAAGAAAAAAGGCGAGCTCACCATCGGTATGCTGGTGGATTTTCCGCCTTACGGCACCACCAACAGCAGCAACCAACCTGACGGCTACGACGCCGATGTGGCGCGTCTGCTGGCCAAGGACATGGGCGTCAAGCTCAACCTGGTTCCTGTCACCGGCCCCAACCGCATTCCGTTTTTGCTGACCAACAAGGTTGATCTGCTGGTTGCTTCGCTGGCGATCACGCCCGAGCGTGCCAAGCAGGTCCAATTCTCCAAGCCTTATGCAGCGGCCAGCATCGTGTTGTATGGCGACAAGAAAGCCAGCATCAAGGCTGCGGCTGACCTGAAAGGTAAACGCGTCGGTGTCGCCCGCGCCAGCACACAGGACGTGGCCCTGACCGCCATTGCGCCCGAAGGTACCGAGATTCGCCGCTTTGACGACGACGCCTCGGCCATGCAGGCCTTGATGTCGGGCCAGGTGGACGCCATTGGCTGCTCAACCACGGTGGCCGCGCAAATTGACAAGCGCGCGCCTGCCAACACCTTTGAGAACAAGTTTTTGCTGCGCCAGCAGGTGATGGGCATCGTCATGCGCCACGGTCAGACCGAGATGCTGAAGACGATCGACGACTTCGTGACCAGAAACACAGCCAACGGCGAACTCAGCAAGCTGTACCGCAAATGGCTGGAAACCGACCTGCCGAAAATGTAACGAACCACGGATGGTGCTTTCATGACAGACACAATGCAGAACCCTTCCACGGCAGTTCCTGCCGGGGCCGAGCCCATCATCCGCATCGAAGCGGTGGACAAGTGGTTTGGTAAATTTCAGGCCCTGACCAACATCAGCCTGGAGGTCGCGGCGGGCGAACGCATTGTGGTCTGTGGGCCTTCAGGCTCGGGCAAATCCACGCTGATCCGCTGCATCAACCGGCTTGAGACGGTGCAAAAAGGCCGCATTGTGGTCGATGGCATCGACCTGACGGCCGGCGGCAAAAATGTGGACTCGGTGCGTCAGGAGGTCGGCATGGTGTTCCAGCAGTTCAACCTGTTTCCGCACCTGACGATTTTGCAGAACTGCACGCTGGCGCCCATGCGCTCGCGCCACATGAGCAAAGACGAAGCAGAAACCCTGGCGATGAAATACCTGACGCGCGTGCGCATCCCGGAGCAGGCCCTCAAATACCCGAGCCAGCTTTCGGGCGGGCAACAGCAGCGCGTGGCGATCGCCCGCGCCCTGTGCATGACGCCCAAGATCATGCTGTTTGACGAGCCCACATCGGCGCTTGATCCGGAGATGGTCAAGGAGGTTCTGGACACCATGATCGGCCTGGCCGACGACGGAATGACCATGCTGTGCGTCACGCACGAAATGGGCTTTGCCCGCAGCGTGGCTGACCGCGTGATTTTCATGGCCGACGGCAAAATCATTGAGCAGGCGCCGCCGCAGGAATTCTTCAGTAATCCGCAGCATGAGACCACCCGCAATTTTCTCGGGCAAATCCTGAACTCGCAACATGCCCACTAAAGCAGCTCACCCAGCAGCAGCCACCGATCCCGCTCCCCGTATCCTGATTTCCCTGTCGGCTTTCGGTGCCGCCGAAGTGCGACGCCATGGGCAACTGTGGTTTACCCGGCTCAGCGATGCCGCTGGCGCCGATGGCGTCGAAGTGCGCAGCGAACTGGTGGTGGACGCCGCCACCGAACTCCCTGCCATTGCACAGGCCGTGCGTGCCGCCAACAAAAGCGTGGTTTATTCCAGTGCGGAAGGCCTCTGGTTTTCCAATGGCAGACTGGACCTGAGCGCGCTGGAACGCGCCCTGGAGGCAGCCCACATCCTGGGTGCCACGCGCCTGAAAATGGCGATCGGCGGCTTTGGTCCTACGTCGGACGACACCTTTACGCTATTGCAAGACCGGCTGCGGGCCACCGACACCGAACTGGTGATCGAGAACGACCAAACCCCGGCTGCCGGCACATTGACCGCGCTCCAAGATTTTTTTGACAAGTCCAGTGCCCACGGGATTTCTCTGGGCATGACCTTTGACATGGGCAACTGGCACTGGAACGGTGAGTGCCCGCTGCAGGCCGCCGCTGCGCTGGCGCCGCAGGTGCGTTATGTTCATTGCAAAGGCGTGCAACGACAGCCCAGGCGCTGGGTCGCGGTGCCTCTGATTGAGTCCAGCGCGCCTTGGCGCGCCGTGCTGCGCGCCCTGCCAGCCAACGTGCCATGGGCCATTGAATACCCGCTGAGCGGCGATGACCTTCTGGCCGTGGCGCGCCAGGAAATCGACCAACTGCGCTCGTTGGCCGCCAGCATGGCAAACAGCCAGCGGCTTCCCTCTTGAAGGATTGACCCCAATGACCGACAAACTGGACGTGATTACTTTTGGCGAAGCCATGCTGCTGCTGGTGGCCGACCGGCCCGGCCCGCTGGAGTACGCTGAAGCTTTTCACAAGCGCACCGCAGGCGCCGAAACCAACGTGGCCATCGGCTTGACGCGCCTGGGCCTGAAGGTGGGCTGGGCCAGCCGCTTGGGTACCGATTCCATGGGCCGCTATTTGCTCAACGCCATGTCGAAAGAAGGCATTGATTGTTCGCATGTGGTCTGCGACGCGACCCAGAAAACCGGCTTCCAGTTCAAGGGCATGGTGACCGACGGCAGCGACCCGCCGGTGGAATACCATCGCAAGGGCTCGGCCGCCAGCCATATGGGCGTGAACGACATTGACGAAGCCTGGTTGCTCTCGGCCCGCCACCTGCATGCCACGGGGGTGTTTGCCGCCATCTCGGCCACCACCCTGCCGGCCGCCCGCAAAACCATGGACCTGATGCGCGCCGCCGGCCGCAGCGTGTCGTTTGATCCGAACCTGCGACCCACGCTGTGGGCCACGCCCGAACTGATGCGCGCGTCCATCAACGACCTGGCCACGCGCGCCGACTGGGTGCTGCCAGGCCTGGAAGAAGGTCGATTTTTGACCGGCGAAGACAGCCCCGAAGGCATTGCGCGCTTCTACCGCCAGCGCGGCGCAAACCTGGTCATCGTCAAGCTGGGCAGTGAAGGCGCTTACTTTCAGAACGAGGCCGGCGACGGCCATGTGCCCGGCTTCCCGGTGGCCGAAGTGGTTGACACCGTGGGCGCTGGCGACGGCTTTGCGGTCGGCGTGATCAGCGCGCTGCTCGATGGCCGGAGCGTATCCGAAGCGGTGAAGCGCGGCGCCTGGATTGGCGCGCGCGCCGTGCAGGTGCTGGGCGACAGCGAAGGCCTGCCGACACGCGCCGAACTTGACCAGGCAGGACTTTAAGCTATGACAGGCCAGCCATCACGCAAAAAAGTTCTGGTTTTCAGGGAACTGCCCCCGGACCAGTTGGCCCGGCTGCAGTCGCAGCACGATGTCACCGTCGCCAATCCGCGCGTGCCCGAACAGCTGGCCGCGTTCAATGCCGCTCTGGCCACCGCCGAAGGCATGATCGGCTCCAGCTACCCCATCAATGAAAGCCTGCTGGCCAAGGCGCCGCAGCTCAAGGTGATTTCCAGCGTGTCGGTCGGCGTGGACAATTACGCACTGGCCGAGCTGGCGGCGCGCGGCATCCTGCTGTGCCACACGCCCGGCGTGCTGACCGAAACCACCGCTGACACCATCTTTTCCCTGATCATGGCCACCAGCCGCCGCCTGGTCGAGCTGGCCAACCTCGTGCGCGAAGGCCGCTGGACACGCAACATCGGTGAAGAGCTATTTGGCTGGGACGTGCACGGCAAGACGCTGGGGATTCTTGGTTTTGGCCGCATCGGCCAAGCCGTGGCCAGGCGTGCCGCCCTGGGTTTTGGCATGCCTGTGCTGTACCACAAGCGCAGCCCGATCGACCTGGCCAAGGAACTGCCAGAACTGCTCGGCAAAGTCACCCACGCACCCCTGGATGAGCTGCTGCAACGCGCCGACATCGTCGCCGTGGTACTGCCCCTGTCCAGCGAAACCCGTGGTCTGATGGGCGAGCGCGAATTTGGCCTGATGAAACCCGGCGCGATTTTCATCAACGGCGCACGCGGCGCCGTCGTGCAGGAAAGCGCCCTGCTCCACGCGCTGGACCATGGCACGCTGCGAGCCGCCGGCCTCGACGTGTTTGCCACCGAGCCTTTGCCGCTGGACTCGCCCTTGCGCACCCACCCCAAAGTCACCGCCTTGCCGCACATCGGATCAGCCACGTTTGAAACACGTCATGCCATGGCGGAACTGGCCACCACCAACTTACTCAATGCTCTGGCGGGCAAGCAGCCAATCTCTGCCTTTCATTTTTCCACCACATAGATGCAACAATCACCATATGCGGTTCAAATTTCAGCATCAAAACCAATAATCAGATGAGTTTGAATGACGTCACGCTCCAAAGGAAAAACCGGGGGTGGACTTTGACAAACTTGAAAGGATAATAAAAATCCCCCAAAGGGGCGGGCTATTATTCAAGCAAAACACTGGGTTCGAGTTTGAAAACTGGTGAAGCAGTTTTCTTGACTGGTTCGTTTCGATCTCGCTGCGGTCGTCAGTCAAGCGCCCAACTCAGAAAATCGAATCAAATTACCGCCCTCTTCTTTGGCTTGATACATCGCTGAATCTGCCAACCGCAGAAAGTCGTCCTGAGTTCCTTCACGGTCGATGAACACCACCACGCCGATACTCGCGGTACAACGGAGCTCAACCAGGGTATCAGCCTGTGCATCGTGCTTGACCACGACGACATACGGCTCAGCCAGGGCGGCACGAATCTTCTCGGCGACAATTCCGGCCTGGGCTGTCGATGCGCCTTTGTCCGCAGCCAAGTCCCCCAACATCACCACAAATTCGTCACCGCCATGGCGCACTACGGTATCAACCTCGCGGACACAACTCTTCATGCGCTGAGCCGCTTGCACCAACAGTAAATCGCCGACGGCATGTCCGTGCTTGTCATTGACGACTTTGAAATCATCCAGATCAAAAAATATGAGTGCACCATAGCGGTTGCTTCGCTTGCTCTCAGCCAGAGCCTGCGTCAGACGGTCGTCAAGCAAGCGACGATTGGGCAATTGGGTGAGCAGGTCATAGAAGGCAAGTTGCCGAACTTGCTCTTCCATCTGCTTGCGTTCGGTAATGTCTATATCCACGCCGCGGTAACCTTTAAGGTTTCCCGCTGCGTCCAGTATGGGCACACCATTGGTGAGAAGACAGACTTTTTCGCCTCTAGCTGTAATATTCCAATTCTCCAGATCCTTGATCGGCGCTTTGTCTGTCATTATTCTGGCGAAAATTGCTGCGACCCTTTTTGCTTCATCCGGCGGCATGAGTTCGAACGGTGTCTTCCCGATGATGCTCTCACGGCAGGGTCCAAAATAGTCAAAACCCTTTGCTGAACTGTAGGTATAACAACACTTCTCATCAATTTCCCACACCCAATCGGCCAGGCTGAACGTAATATCTCTGAATCGCGCTTCGCTTTCTCGCAGCGCTTGCTCCGCCTGCTTGCACTCGGTGATGTCGCGGAAAACACCTAAGGCACCCGCAAATTTTCCCTGGACGTCAAACTGCGGAACGGCTGAGACGAGCAGGCTGCATTTCACCCCATCCGGACGGTCGATTTCAATTTCATAAGTGCTCTTCTCGCCAGTTTGACGGTGGCGGGTTTGCGCTTCGATCACACCGAACTGGGCTGACGTGGTGAACTCTCGTAAGGTGCGTCCCTGCAAGCCGCCAGGCGGAACGCCAAAGATATTCTCCGCGGCCTGATTGGCAAAAGTGAATCGTTCAGCGGAATCAACAAAACTGATGCCTTCTCCAATGTGTTGAATCAGTGTGCTGTAGCGAGCCTCGTTTTCGCGTAGCGCGGCATCGGCTTGCTTGCGCTCGGTAATGTCGCGCCAAACACAGTAGATGACCTGCCCACTCGGAAATTCGATGACCGATAGAGTGACCTCTGCAAAAAAATCCGTGCCGTCCGCCTTGTTATGGATCCATTCGAATCGATGCAAGCCATTGTCTCTGACCAAAGTCATCATGCGTTCGGCCTTGGCGTAAGAGTCTTCCCCGTCGGGTTGCTGGGGTGGCGATAATTTCGATGGATGAACGTTCAGAACTTCTTCACGGCTCAGGTAGCCCAAGGTTCTGACAGCCGCTTCATTGCACTCGATAAATTGATTGTTGGCGATGATCCAGACTGGGTCTGGCGACAACTCGAATAGCTGTTTGAACCAGCGATCATCGTCGATGGCAATTGCTCCTGTTGTCAAAGGATATCCGACTCGCAGCATACTGATCGCTCCCCTTGTTACCAAACTTGGATCAATAAGGGATACGCTGATATGCGGTTTTTCCACAAATCACGGTCTTTAACCGGTAACTCCGCCGCCATCAGCTTTTGTCAAGCTATAAGGCCGGTAGTTTTGCGTGACCACCTTTCGATGGTTTTGCCCTTGCCGATCATTGGAATATTAGTCAAATCCGATGTCGATTGTAACAATTGTAACGATTTCATTCGAACCACCTCGCGTATCCTGCATGGTTGCCGGACGACAAAAGACGTGATTTAAAGCTGCTGCGCCCCATTCCTTTAAGTTTCATTGAACCGTCAGTCAACCCAATGTTGCTAGACTTCAAGCAATGACTGACACAGACAAACCGCATTCGCCCATGATGGCCCAGTACCTGGGTCTCAAGGCAGACTACCCCGACACCCTGCTTTTTTACCGCATGGGTGACTTCTACGAACTGTTCTTTGCCGATGCCGAAAAAGCCGCCCGGCTGCTCAACATCACGCTGACGCAGCGCGGCCAGTCGGCTGGTGCGCCGGTGGTGATGGCGGGCGTGCCGTTTCACGCGGTGGAAACCTACCTGGCACGGCTCATCAAGCTGGGTGAGTCGGTGGCCATTTGCGAGCAGGTCGGTGATGTGGCCACGGCCAAAGGCCCGGTCGAGCGCAAGGTGGTGCGGGTGGTAACCCCCGGCACGCTGACCGACCTGGAACTGCTGGGCGACAAGACCGAGTCGATGCTGCTGGCGGTGCACCAGGGCGCGCGCAATAGCTGCGGCCTGGCGTGGCTGAGCGTGACGCAAGGCGAGGTGCATCTGGCCGAGTGCACGCCCGATGAGCTGGCTGACTGGGTGAGCAGAATCAGCCCCGGTGAGTTGATCTTTAGCGCTGGCACCACACCCGCATTTGAAGCCCGGTTGCGCAACCTGCCCATGGCTGGACAGTTGTCTATTTCGGTGCGGCCCGACTGGCAATTTGACGCCGGTCTGGGTCAGCGCAAGCTGCTGGAACACCTGCAGGCCGCCAGCCTGGCGCCCTGGCAAGCGCAGGACCTGGTGCAAGCGCAAGCCGCTGCCAGCGCGCTGCTGGCCTACGCCGAGCACACCCAGGGCCGCGCGCTGACCCACATCCACCGCGTGCGGGTGCAACGGGCGGGCGAGCTCATCGACCTGCCGCAAAGCACCCGGCGCAACCTGGAACTGCTGCAAACCCTGCGCGGCGAGGACAGCCCCACCCTGTTTTCCCTGCTCGACACCTGCA
>NZ_JAMPXE010000056.1 GCF_023701345.1 Rhodoferax sp.
GCCATCGGCATGAACCAGCACAGCACCCTGCAAACCTTTCTGGCGCAGGTGACGGAAAAACTCGGCAAACCTTTAAAACTGCGCATCCAGCTCGCCAGCTTCGACGCCATGTGCCGCATGATCGGCGCCGGGGTGGGCGTGGGCATCGTGCCCGAAAGCGCCGCGCGCCGCAACCAGGAAGTCATGGGTCTGGCGCTGATCGAGTTGACCGATGCCTGGTGCGTGCGCGAACGCCACATCCTGGTGCGCGACCAGAACAAATTACCGCCTTACGCCCAGTCCCTGATCGATACACTTTGCGCCCATTACGGCCAAAGTACACCCAAAATTTAAAAATCAGCCATTCCCATGAAACTGAAAATGTCCGAAAACTCGCTGTTTGCGGTTTTGCTGCGCTCACCGTGGTGGATCAGCATGGCCATTGTGGCGGTGATCACGCTGTTGTCCTTCGCCCTGCTGCCCAAGCCCTATGTGGCCTTTGGCGTGATGGGCGGCCTGCCGTTTCTGGTGATCGGCATGCTGGCGGCGCGCAAACAATGGCACGCCCCCAGCCCGGCCCGCGTGACCGAGGCATTGACGCGGGCAGGCGCCATGTCGTGGCGGGATTTTTCTGCCCTGATCGAGCAGACCTTTGTCAAGCAGGGCTACGCCGTCAGCCGGCTCAACAGCCCGGCGGCCGACTTTTTGCTGGTCAAGGGCGGCCGCGCCACGCTGGTGAGCTGCAAGCGCTGGAAAGCCGCCAGCCATGGCATCGAGGCGCTGCGCGATCTGGTCGCAGCCAAAGAAGCGCATGAAGCGCAGCAGTGCAGTTACCTCAGCCTGGGCCCCGTCAGCGACACCGCCCGCCGCTTTGCCAAGGCACAAGGTGTGACGCTCGTTTTTGGCACCGATCTGGCGCGCCTGCTGCTGCAAAAATAAGGGCACGGGTCTGCTCGCCGCGCGCTTGACAGGCTATCGGTTTTCCCGGTTCACCAGCCAGATGCCCGAGCACACCAGCCCGAGGGCGAGCACATTCTTCCACTCAAGGATGCTCTCGCCCAGGAAGATGGCGGAAAGAATGGCGCCAAAAATCGGGATCAGGAAATTGAAGATGGTCACCATGCCGACGCGGTTGTATTTGAGCAGGATGGTCCACAAGGCAAAGGCCACCGAAGACAGCACGGCCAGGTAAACCAGCAGGGCGGTCGCTGCCGGCGTGAAACCGGTCAGCGTGCCGCCGGTCAGGTACCCGCCCAGCGTCAGTGCCAGGCCACCGATGGCCAACTGGTAGCCGGTCAGGACGATGGCGTCCATCGACTGCGAGACTTTCTTGCCGTAAATCGACGCCGCCGAAAGAATGAAGGCCGCAATCACCACAAAACCGTCCCCCAGCAGGCTGAAGTCAAAATCCAGCAGGTCCTTGTTGAAATTCACCACCATCACGCCCGCAAAGCCGACCAGGCAGCCGATCACCTTGTTCAGGCTCAAGCGGTCATTGCGGTAGATGTAATGGGCCAGCAGGACGCTGAAAAACGTGCCCGTGCCATTCATGATCGAGCCCTTGACCCCGGTGGTGTAGGCCAGGCCGACATAGAAAAAGATGTACTGGAGCGAGGTTTGCGTCAGCCCCAGCGTGGTGATCTGGCGCAGCTTTTTGCCGTCCAGATTGAAGATCGGGCGGTGCGTCAACTGCGCCATCAGCAACAGCAGCAAACCGGCGATGACAAACCGGTAACCGGCAAAAACCATCTTGGAAGGCACGTCGTCGGCGCCAATGGCAAACAGCGCATAGCCATTCTTGATGGCCGGATAGGCACTGCCCCAAAGCAGGCAGCACAGGCAGGCCAGCAGGATTACCACCTTGCGGCTGGAGAAGAAAGGATGTGCGTTCAAGGCCGTGTCCGGATCAAGAAAAATCGCTTGGCGAAGCCGGCTGGCTGGCCTGAATCCGCGCCAGCGCCGCGTGCAGTTCCGGATCGGCCAGTGCCGTGGCTGCGGCATCCGCTGCCGCGCTGCGCACCAGGCGCTCCAGGGTTTGCGGCTGCGGCGTGAGCGGGCCAAAAAAGCGCGGCGTGTTATCCACGGCGATCAACAGCGTCGGAAAGTCATCCACATCGAGCGGGTGCAACAGGTCGGCCTCGTCCTCCACATCGAGCCAGACAAACTGCGCCTGCGGAAAATCAGCCTGAATGGCCGCTTGCACCTGCGCAAAGCTGCTGCGGTAGTCGCGGCAGACACCGCACCATTCGGCGCACAGGCAGACCACCAGCAAGCGTGGCGCGGCCTGGCGATCCCCGGTCAAAGCAGCCTCAGTCGCCAAAGCAGATCCCCAGATCACGCCCGGTCTGCAAGGTGTCGCAGTCCAGCGGCACGTCCTTCATGCGACCGGCCACCTCTTCGAGCGCCACGTAGTCAACGCCGTGGAAGCCCAGCGCCACCATGATGCCGCTCTGGCCTTCGTCGAGCGCCCGCACCGCCGCCGCGCCAAAACGCAAGGCTGACAGACGGTCAAACGCGGTCGGGCTGCCGCCACGCAACAAGTGGCCCAGCACCACCACACGGGTATCCTTGCCGGTGCGTTCGGCCAGCGCACGGGCAACGCGCTCACCCATGCCGCCCAGACGCTCGGCGTGGCCCATTTCTGCCGGTGCCAGCAGCTCGCGGTGGCCATCTTTGGGTTGGGCGCCTTCGGCCACCACGACGATGGAATACAAACGCCCGTCGCTGTCACGGGCGCGCAGCTTGGCGGCAATTTTTTCGAGGTCAAAAGGAATTTCAGGGATCAAAATGGCGTGTGCATTGCCGGCAATGCCGGTGTGCAGGGCAATCCAGCCGGCATAACGGCCCATCACCTCGACCACCATCACACGCTGGTGGCTCTCAGCCGTGCTGTGCAGCCGGTCCAGGCACTCGGTGGCAAAGCCCACGGCGGTATCGAAACCAAAGGTGGTGAAAGTCTTGTCCAGATCGTTGTCGATGGTTTTGGGCACACCCACCACGCGCAGGCCCTTTTGGTGCAGCGCGTTGGCAATGGTGAGCGAGCCATCGCCGCCAATCGACACCAGCGCATCGATCTCGTGGGTGGCAAAGTAGCTCAGGATTTCGTCGGAGCGGTCGATCTCGCGCACGCTGCCATCGGGCATATTGACCGGAAAATGCAGCGGGTTGCCCTTGTTGGTGGTACCCAGAATGGTGCCGCCCAGGTGGCCAATGCCACGCACCCGGTCACGCGTGAGCCGCGCCACGCCGCCTTCGGAATAGCGTTCGGGAAACAAAATGCCGTTAAAGCCGTCACGAATCCCATAACACTCCCAACCCCGGTTGGCGGCGGCAATCACCACCGACTGGATCACCGCGTTCAACCCGGGCGCGTCGCCGCCGCCGGTGTTGACCGCAATGCGTTTGATGGGTTTGCTCATGTTGAATGTCCTTGGCATAGCGCAATAAATTGCCGCCGATGGCAGCGCAGACGCCATTGTGCCGTGAACCGGGTTAGCCCAATGGTTGCAGGCGACCCAGTTTGTGGGCCAGCTCAACGGCAGAATCAACCCCCATCTTTTCAAAAATATTGGCCCGATGAAACTCCACCGTGCGCGGCGTGATGCCCAGATGGTCGGCAATGTTCTTGTTGTAATGACCGCGGATCAGTTCATCGAGCACTTCGCGCTCGCGCGGGCTCAAGCTGGCCAGCGCCTGGCGCAAGCGCTGCGTCTCGGAATCATCGTGCTGCGCAGCATTGGCCGCCGCCAGGGCCTGCTGCACGCGGTCCACCAATTCGTTGTCCTGGAACGGCTTTTCCAGAAAATCCCAGGCGCCCTGCTTGACCGCAGCCACCGCCGTGCCGACATCGCCATGGCCGGTCAAAAAAAGCACTGGCCAGGGGCAGCCCAGAGCTTTGAGCTGGTCAAAGGTAACGCTGCCCGAGAGCGGCGCCATGCGCATGTCGAGCAACACCACCGCCTGGCCCCAATCGCCCTGCAAGGCACGCGCTGCCGCCAGAAAGGACAGGCCGCCGTCCCAGGTGGCGCTCTGAAAACCGCGCGAACCAAACAGCCAGGCCAGGCCGTCACGGATGTCGGGGTCGTCATCGACGATGTGCACTCGGGGGCGGGTCATGGCAGCTCCTTGCTTGAACGGGGTTTGGCCAGCGGCAGCTTGACAGTAAAACAGGCACCGCCCAGCAGCGGGTCGCGGCTGACCTCGATGCTGCCGTGGTGGGCTTCCACGATCGAGCGACAAATGGCCAGGCCCATGCCCATGCCGCCCTCCTTGCGACTGACAAAGGCGTTGAAGATGGTGGCTTGTGCCTCTTCGCTGACGCCCGGACCGGTGTCGGCCACGGTCAACACGGCCATGCCCTGGTCCAGCCGCAGCCCCACCCAGACTTGCGCGCGCTGGCCACCATGGGGGGCCCAATCTTGCGCGTTGGCCACCAGATTGTTGACCAGGTGCTCAAACAACAGCTCGTCAGCGTCTAACCAGACCGGGTGATCCGGCAGCGCCCAGGCGGGAACAATTGCGCTGTCATCGTCAAACAGCACCAGCACGCGCTGCAAAAATGCCACCATGTCCAGCCGTTGCGGTGACAGTTCTCGCTTGCGCGCAAACGCATTGACACGCTGGATGATGCCGCCGGCCCGCTCGGCCAGCCGGGCCATGCGCGCCACCACCGGCAGCAGCTCGGCCAGATCGATGTTGCCGTCATTGAGCCGGTTGAGCAGGCCATTGGCAAAGCTGCTCAGGGCGCCCAAGGGCTGATTCAGTTCGTGCGCCAGGGTGGAGGCCACTTCACCCACCGCCACCAGACGGCCCGAGGCCTCCAGTTTTTCCTGCTGCTGCGCCGCCATGCGCTGGGCGCGCTTGCGCTCGCTGATGTCAAGCACCGAACTCATCCAGCCAATTTGCTCACCGGCAGCGGTGTTCAGCGGCGCTTCGTGGATCAGCACATCAATCAGGTGGCCGTCCGCGTGCTGAAACTGCACCTCGACCCCTTCACCGCTGGTGCCCTGCGCCAGAATGTCGTCGTGCACCCGCTGCAAGGTATCAATTTGCTCGGCAGGCCAGTACGGAAACGGAATGGTGCGGCCAATCAGCTCGGCCGCGCTGTAGCCCACCATGCGGCAAAAGGCATCGTTCACATACAAGATATTTCCGCCCAGATCCCAGGCGCGCAGGCCAATGGTGACCGAATTTTCCATGGCCGTGCGCAGCGCCACTTGGGCCTGCAGCAATGACTGCACCTGCTGGCGCTTGATAATGTCGCGGCGCAGGGCATACAGACTCACCAACATGCCTGACAAAAACAACAAGGCAACCAGAAAGAAAATTCGCGGCACCGTGGTGGGTTGTGCCTGGGTAAGCGCCACCTGCACAAACAAATCAGTGCCGGGCAAGTCAAGCCCCGCCCGGTAAGCGCTATCTCTTTCTATTTCCGTGTTGGATTCATCGGTAAGCAGTTGCACACGGTGATCCTGTTTGAACCAGCCCGGCACCACCGCAGTCAGCGCGTGATTCAAAGACACCGCCACCAAATAATTACCGGCGAACTGGCCTCGGTCAAAAAAGGGCACAGCCAGCCAGACCACATCGGTCGCGCTGCCATCCGCTTGCAGCATCAAGCCTGCGTAAGCCGCGCGGCGCAAGCCCTGGCTGGTGCTTTGCATCAATGCCAAAGCCGCTGCGTTATCGGGGTGGGCATCCCAGTCAATCGGCCAGCGCTCGGGACCCACGCGCGGGTCATTCAACTGACCCGCCCCAATCCAGCCGCTGGACAAAATCACGCCGGGTTCACGCCACAGCAAACCGGCTTTCAGGTCAAGCGCGTGACCTGAAAGCGAGCTTCCCACCCCCGCGCCCATTTGCACGGCCTGGCGCGACAGTACCAGCAGATCGTCTTCCAGTCGCCGAAAGTGAAACTGCACACTTTGCTCCAGCCACTGGGCTTCGGCAGCACGGCGGCGGGTTGCTTCTTCAGCCTCAAAGTTGGTCAGGTAGAGCAGCAAGGTGACCACCGAAGCCAGCAACAAGGCCAGCAAGCCCAGCAGCCACCACAATGCACGCCGGTTGCGGCTGCCCGTGCGCGCGGCTGACTGTTGCAACAGGGCAAAGTCAAACGAGGCGTCAGCAGCAGGGACGGTGGTTTGGGTCATGGATCAAGCAGGTGGTGCGTGATCCGCATGATAGTCTTTGGTGTACCCTCACAGGCTTGTGTCACAACTCTCGTCAGGAGCCAGCCATGCGTATCCGAAGTTTGCTTTTGCTTTTGGTCATCACGCTTGTTGCCGCCTTTGCGGCACTCAACTGGCATGTTTTTCTGGCCGACACGCCGTTGTCATTGGGCGTCACCACCGTGCAGGCGCCGCTGGGTCTGATCATGCTGGGTTTGCTGATTTTTATGGTGGCGTATTGCCTGGTCTACGTGCTCTACCTGCAGTCCAACGTGCTGCTGGATATGCGCCGCAACGCCAAAGAGTTGCAGACCCACCGCGAGCTGGCCGACAAGGCCGAGGCCTCGCGCTTTACCGAACTGCGCAATTTTCTGGAGGCCGGCATGAAGCAGCGCGCCGAGCAGGACAAGGCGGCGCAGCAGGCGCTGATGGCCCGACTCGACACCATGGAAAACACCTTGCGCAGCAGCGTGGAGCAATCCGGCAACTCGCTGAGTGCCTACATGGGTGAAATCGAAGACCGGCTGATCCCGGACAAAAACGAGCCAGCTTCGCTGCGCTAAAGCCGTCGTTCAACTCGCGGGCTGTGCAGCAGCGCCGGCGAGGGCAAAGTGTCGACTCAACTCGTTCGACATATCAATCGGGATTGATATGCTTGACTTTGTATTAAAAATGCAACAAAATACATTTGTGCAAAAGTAATTTTCTTGCTTTTCTCTCGCACAACACTCCCCGCAATCGCGCTTTTAAACACCCCGGTGTAATGCCCGTTGCGGTGGCGTCTGTATTGAAATTTGAATTCTCAAGGAGCCCTCATGAACAACTTCCCCAAATTCTCTTTGACGGTGCTGGCCGCAGTCGTCACCCTGGCAGCTTGTGGCAAGAAGGAAGAAACCGCAACACCCGCAGCAGCAGTTGAAACGGCAGCAAGCCAGGCCTGCGGCAAGGTCTCGGTGGCCAACATGAACTGGCAGTCAGCCGAAGTGCTGGCGCACATTGACAAGCTCATCCTGAGTAGCGGCTACGGTTGCGACGTGGAGCTGGTGCCCGGCGACACCATGCCCACGCTCACCGCCATGATGGAAAAAGGCAAACCCGACGTGGCGCCTGAAGCCTGGATCAACGCAGTGCGTCAACCGCTGGACGCCGCCGTCAAGGCGGGCCGCCTGCATTACGCCGCCGAAGCACTGAAAGACGGCGGTGTGGAGGGCTGGTGGATTCCCAAATACCTCGCCGACGCCCACCCCGAGATCAAGACCATTGACGATGCCCTGAAGCAACCCAAATTGTTTCCAGCGCCTGAAATCAAGGACCGGGGCGGCATTTACAACTGCCCGGCGGGCTGGAACTGCCAGCTCACCACCGGTGCCGCTTTCAAGGCCTGGGGTGCCGCCAAAAAAGGTTTTGTGCTGGTCAACACCGGTTCGGCAGCCGGGCTCGATGGCTCGATTGCCAAAGCCTATGAGCGCAAGCAAGGCTGGCTGGGTTACTACTGGGCGCCAACATCCATCCTGGGCAAGTACGAAATGGTCAAACTTGACGCGGGCGTGCCCTTTGACAAAAAAGGTTTTGAAGGCTGCAATACCAAGGTCGATTGCGACAAACCCGTCAAGACTGACTGGGCCAAGGCCGAGGTGTTCACTGTGGTCACAGACCGCTTCAAGAAGGCCGGGGGCCCAGCCATCAGCTACCTGGAAGCCCGCAGCTGGCGCAACGACACCGTCAACCAGTTGCTGGCCTGGATGAGCGACAACCAGGCCACCGGTGAAGACGGTGCCAAGTACTTCCTGAAATCGCAACCAGAGATCTGGACCACCTGGGTGACCCCGGACGTGGCCGAAAAAATCAAGGCCAGCCTTTGAGCGCCATGAATACCCTGGTTGACTTCCCCACCATGGGCGCCGAGCAGCTCAGCAGCTTGCGGCGCTTCATTGACGGCGGCTTCCGAAGCTTCTCGCGCGAGTACGGCGAGACGCTGGAGCACCTGTTTGACCCGCTGCGTGAGTTCCTGATTTTCTCGGAGCGCCTGCTGACCCAGTCGCCCTGGCCCATTGTGATTGGCGCGATTGCACTGATTGCCTGGCTGGCTTCGCGTTCCATGAAGATCACACTCGGCACGGTGCTGACCCTGCTCGCCATTGGCTACTTTGGCATGTGGGTCGACACCATGAAGACGGTCTCGATGATCTTTGTCTGCACCGTCGTGGCGCTGGCCGTGGGCTTGCCCATTGGCATTGCCATGAGCCGCTGGGACCGGCTGCAACGCGCCATCAACCCGGCCCTGGACGTGATGCAGACCATGCCGAGTTTTGTTTATCTGATCCCGGTGGTGATGCTGCTGGGCATTGGCCGGGTGGCAGGCATGATCGCGGTGGTGGTCTATGCCATTCCGCCGGTGATCCGTTTCACCAACCTCGGGATCCGGCTGGTCAGCAAGGACCTGCTCGAAGCGGCTGACGCGTTTGGCGCCTCGATCTGGCAAAAAATGTTCAAGGTGCAACTGCCGCTGGCGCTGCCGACCATCATGGCCGGCATCAACCAGACCATCATGCTGTCGCTGGCGATGGTGGTGATTGCGTCAATGATTGGGGTGCAGGGCCTGGGGCAACCGGTGCTCAAGGCCATTGCCAACCAGTACTTCACCATGGGCATGTTCAACGGTCTGGCGATTGTCGGCATTGCGATCATTTTTGACCGCGTGTCGCAAACCTACGGCAAGCGCCTGCAGAAACACCTGGAGGTGGTGCATGGTTGAGCCAATGACCCCAACATCCGCCGCCAAGGCCGGGCCGGACAGCGTGCCCAGCAACGCGGTCGGCATCTCGATCAAGCACCTCTACAAAATCTTCGGCCCGAATCCGGCGCAGCACCTGGCTGCCGTGCAACAAGGCATGAGCAAACAAGAGTTGCGCGACGTGCACGGCCATGTGCTGGGCCTGCGCGACATCAATATCGACATGCCTGGTGGCGGCATCCAGGTGGTGATGGGCTTGTCGGGCTCGGGCAAAAGCACTCTGATCCGGCACATCAACCGCCTGATCGAACCCAGCGCCGGCGAGCTCTGGGCCGGTGAGCAAAATGTGATGGTCATGAGCCCGCGTGAATTGCGCCATTTCCGACGCGAGCGCACCGCCATGGTGTTCCAGAACTTTGCCCTGTTCCCGCACCTGACGGTGCAGGAAAACACCGAATACGGCTTGCAGGTGCAACACGTCAAGCACAAAAAGCGCCGCGACGCCGCCGTGCGCTGGATCGAGCGCGTGGGCCTCAAGGGCTACGAAGACAGCTACCCCAACCAGCTCTCAGGCGGCATGCAGCAGCGTGTGGGCCTGGCCCGCGCCCTGACCAACGACGCGCCCATTTTGCTGATGGACGAGGCTTTTTCAGCGCTCGACCCGATGATCCGCAGCGACATGCAAACCGTGCTGCTGGACCTGCAACAAGAGCTCGGCAAAACCATTGTCTTCATCACCCACGACCTTGAGGAAGCGCTGCGCCTGGGCGACCGCATTGCCATCCTGCGCGACGGCGAAGTCATTCAACAAGGCACCGGGCAGCAAATTGTGCTCAAGCCGGCCGATGACTACATCATCAGCTTCACCAAGGACGTGAACCGCGGCCGCGTCATTCGTTGCCGCACCCTGATGACCCCCGGCACGACCGTGGACGGGCCAACGGTAGACGCCAGTCTGGTGATTGAGGAAGTCGCCCGCGTGCTCAGCGCCGAGGGCAAGGAAGCGGCCAACGTGGCCAACAGCCGCGGCAAGCTGTTGGGCAGCATCACCATGAGCGACCTGATCGCCGCCATGGTCCCGCCCAAGGCGGAAGAAGTCACCTAAGCCAGCGCAAATTCGTCCTTGGTTTCAAGGCTATACCTATACAGATAAAGGAATCTCATGTTGAGTTTGAAAAAATGGTCGCGTGGACTGATAGCTCTCACACTTTTTTCATCAGCCGCAGCGCTGCAAGCCAGGGAGATGGTGAGCGTGGCCCGACCCGAGGTCAATATGCGCACCGGCGCTGGCACCCGACACGCCACACTGTGGGAACTCACCCAAGGCTACCCGCTGGAGGTCACCGGCCGCAGCGGCAACTGGCTTAAAGTACGCGACTTCGAAAACGATGCCGGCTGGGTTTACCGCCCGCTGGTCAACAAAACACCCCATGTCATTGTCAAGTCGCGCGTGGCCAATGTGCGCAGCACGCCCGGTACCCGTGGCCGTGTTCTCGGCAAGGCTGACTACGGCGAAGTGCTACACAAGCTGGAACAGCGCAATGGCTGGGTCAAGGTGCAGCGCGAAAGCGGAGTCAAGGGATGGATCGCACGCCATCTACTTTGGGGCTGGTAAGAAACGCCCATGTTCCGACAACTCATCACCCTCAACACCCTGCAGGACTGGTCTTATGCGCTGCTGGCTGCGGCCGCCTTCATGCTGCTGCTGTTCATGCTGCGCTGGCTGGTGCTGTGCCACCTGGAGCGGGTCGCCAAAAACACCGAAACCGTGATTGACGACTTCCTCATTGACGTGTTGTCGGCCACCCGCATCTTGCTGGCAACCGCCGTCGGACTGTATCTGGGGGCCCACTTTTTGAACCTGCCCACCGTGCTGGAGAAATGGGTGGACCGCATATTCCTCACGGGAATGATTGTGCAAGTGGGTTTTTGGTCAAGCCGAGGGCTGATGTTCTGGCTGCGCCATCATTTCTCGCAAGGTGAAAAAGCCGACGAAGGTGCGCGCAGCATGAGTTTGTCGCTGCTGTCATTTTTGGGGCGGGTAGTGATCTGGGTACTGGTGCTGCTGATGATCATGGACAACCTGGGCATCAACGTCACCGCGCTGGTGGCCAGCCTGGGCATTGGCGGCATTGCCATCGCTTTGGCGGTACAAAATATCCTGGGCGACCTGTTTGCCTCGCTGTCGATTGCCATTGACAAGCCGTTTGTGATTGGTGACTTCATCATTCTGGGCGAAGAAATGGGCACCGTGGAGCATGTCGGACTGAAGACCACGCGCATCCGCAGCCTGGGCGGTGAGCAAATTATTTTGTCCAACAACGACCTGCTGAAAAGCCGCATCCGCAACTACAAGCGCATGCAAGAGCGCCGCATCGTGTTTGCCATAGGCGTCACCTACGACACACCGGCCGACCAACTTGAGGCAATTCCAAAATTGATCGAGCAAGCCGTCAAGGCCCAAACCCATGCGCGCTTCGACCGATCCCATTTCAAGGGCCTGGGCGCGTTTTCGCTCGATTTTGAAACGGTCTTTTATGTGCTGCTGCCCGATTACGGTGTGTACATGGATGTGCAACAGGCCATCAACCTGCAGCTGGTGCGCAACTTTGCCGAGCACGGCATTGCGTTTGCCTTTCCGACCCAAACCCTGCACCTGCACCGTAACCCGACCGCCGCCGCATAATGCCGGCCATGCGCTCCTTGCCCGATGCTGTCAGTCGCCGAACCTGGCTTGCCGCCCTGGCCGGGGTTGCGGCCCTGCCCAGGCGCGCCGGCGCCGCCGCCACGCCGGAGATCACGCTGCGTTTTTCGCATGTGGTGGCCGAGGAAACCCCCAAGGGCCTGGCGGCCAACCGCTTCAAGGTGCTGGTCGAGCAGCGCAGTGGCTCTCGCATCGGTGTGCAGGTCTTTCCCAACGCGCAGTTGTACGGCGACCATGACGAAATGCAGGCGCTGCAACTCGGCGCGGTGGATCTGGTGGCGCCATCACTGTCCAAGTTTGGCCGCATCGGGCTGCCCGAGTTCGAGTTGTTTGACCTGCCGTTTCTGTTTGACGACCTGGCTGCTGTGCGGCGCATTACCCTGGGGCCGCTGGGGCAGAAACTGCTGCAAGGTTTGCCGCGCCAGGGGCTGGTGGGCCTGGGCTTTTTTGACAATGGCTTCAAGCAGATGAGCGCCAACCGGCCGCTGCGTGAACCCGGGGATTTTGTGGGCTTGCGCATGCGGGTGCAGGCCTCCCGGGTGATTGCCGCGCAAATGCGGGCCCTGGGCGCGCGTCCGGTCACGCTGCCCTTCAGTGAAACCCGCCGCGCGCTCGCCACCGGCGTGGTTGACGGCACCGAAAATCCGGTGTCCAACTTCTGGACCCAGGCCATGCACGAAGTGCAGAGCGACATGAGCCTGACCAACCACGGCTACCTGGGCTACGCGGTAGTCTCCAACCAGCGTTTCTGGCAACACCTGCGGCCTGACGACCGCACCCTGATCAACCAGGCGCTGCAGGAAGCGCTGACCTTTGCCAACCAGATTGCCGACACCCAGAATGACCACGCCCTGCAAGCCTTGCGCCAGGCTGGCAGCACGCACATCCACAGCCTCACATCGGGTCAGCGCACGCGCCTGCGCCAGGCGGTGCAACCGGTACAGCGGCAACTGGCCAGCCGCATTGGATCCGACTGGATGCGTGATTTGCAACAGGCCTTGCGTAAGACCTGACTCTGCTGCAGGGTAAACCCTAGCTGTTGAACGCCACAGTTGTTGGCGCATGCGCAGCCATCTAAAGTCCGCTCGTCGTTCAAGACTTTTAACTACTCGAGGAGACTCTCATGAAATTGAAACTGGTTGCCGCTGGCGTTTTGCTGGCTTTCGGTTTGGGCGCACAAGCTTCCCCGCTCATCATCAAGTACAGCCACGTGGTGGCAGACGTCACGCCCAAGGGCCAGGCCGCCTTGAAGTTCAAGGAACTGGCTGAAAAGAAACTGCCGGGCAAGGTTGAGATCCAGGTCTTCCCCAACAGCCAGTTGTTTGGTGACGGCAAGGAAATGGAAGCGCTGCTGCTCGGCGACGTGCAGATTCTGGCCCCCTCACTGGCCAAGTTTGGCAAATACACCAAGCAGATCCAGATTTTCGATTTGCCCTTCCTGTTCACCGACATCCAGGCGGTGGATCGTTTTCAGGGCAGCAAAGAAGGCTTGGCGCTGCTGAACTCCATGGAGAAAAAGGGCATCAAGGGTTTTGGCTTTTTGCACAACGGCATGAAGCAACTCTCGGCCAACAAGCCTTTGGGCCTGCCGTCTGATGCCAAGGGCCTGAAGTTCCGCATCCAGCCGTCGGACGTGCTGGAAGCCCAGTTCAATGCGGTCGGTGGCAACCCGCAAAAGCTGGCCTTTGCCGAGGTCTACCAAGCGCTGCAAACCGGCGTGGTCGATGGCACCGAGAACCCCTGGTCCAACATCTACAGCAAGAAGTTCCACGAAGTGCAAAAGTACATCATGGACAGCAACCACGGCGTGCTGGACTACATGGTGATTGGCAACGCCAAGTGGTGGGCCGGCCTGCCACCCGACATCCAGAAGGGTCTGACCGAAGCCATGACCGAGTCCATCAAATTCGGCAACAAGGTGGCCTTTGAAGAAGACATGGCGTTCCGCGAAAAAGTGCTCAAGGACAACAAGGCCAAAGTCTTGCCCATGAGCAAAGAGCACCTGACCGCCTGGCGCACCGCCATGCAACCGGTGTGGAAGAAGTTTGAAGGCGACATCGGCAAAGACCTGATCGACGCGGCCCTCAAGGCCAACAAGTAAACCACCGCCTTCACCTGAAGCCAACACCCCGGCCAGTCCGGGGTTTTTTTGGGGTATTTCATGAAAATTCTGGATCACCTGGAAGAGTGGATCATTGGGCTGATGCTGGCCGCCATGACCGCGCTGACCTTTTTGCAGGTTGTGATGCGCTATGTGTTCAACAGCGGTTTTTCCTGGGCGCTTGAGCTCACCACCGTGTTTTTTGCCTTCATGATCTTTGTCGGCATTTCTTACGGGGTGCGTGTCGGTTCGCACATCGGTGTCGATGCGCTGGTGAAGATGATGCCGCACAACACGCGGCGTAATGTCTCGATTCTGGCGGTGCTGCTGAGCCTGTTGTACGTGGGCCTGGTGCTCACGGGTGCCACCACGTATGTGATGAAAATGCAAGAAGTGGGCATTGAGTTTGAAGACATGCCGATCGAGCGCTGGCAGGTGCTGATCATCATGCCGCTGGGCTTTTTGCTCACCGGTTGGCGTTTCATGCAAATTTTGATCGGCCTGCTCACCGGCAAAACCGACAGCCTGCATCTGGCCGACGAAGCCGCCGAGGCCATGCGACTCAAATCTGAAGAGGCCCCAACATGAACACCCTGGTACTTTTTGCTGCGCTGTTTTTCTGCATGGCCATCGGCATCCCGATTGCTGTGAGTCTGGGCTTGTCGAGCCTGCTGACCATCTTTTTCTTCTCGCAGGATTCCCTGGCCTCGATGTCGATCAAGATGTTTGAGACCAGTGAACACTACACGCTGATGTCGATCCCGTTCTTTGTGCTGGCCGGCGCCTTGATGAGCACTGGTGGCGTGGCCAAGCGCATGGTGGCGTTTGCCATTGCGGCGGTGGGCCATTTGCGCGGCGGACTGGCCATTGCGTCCATTCTGGCGTGCATGCTGTTTGCGGCGGTGTCGGGGTCGAGTCCGGCCACGGTGGTGGCGATTGGCTCCATCGTGATCGCCGGCATGGTCAAGAACGGCTACCCGATAGGGTTCGCCGCCGGCGTCATCTGCAACGCGGGTACGCTCGGCATCTTGATTCCGCCGTCGATCGTGATGGTGGTCTATGCCGCCGTGACCGAGGTGTCGGTGGGGCGCATGTTCATGGCGGGCGTCATCCCGGGTCTGATGCTGGGCCTGATGCTGATGGTGGCAGTCTGGTGGCGTGCCGGCAAGCTCAAGGTCAAGCCGCCGCCCAAGGCCAGCGTGCCTGAAGTGTTGCGTGCCTTCAAAGACTCGATGTGGGGGCTGGCGCTGCTGGTCATCATCATGGGCGGTATTTATGGCGGCATCTTCACGCCCACCGAGGCGGCTGCGGTGTCGGCAGTCTATGCCCTGGTGGTGGCGGTGTTCATTTACCGTGATTTGTCTGCCAAGCAAATACCCCACGTGTTTCTGGAGGCCGCGCGTACCACGGTGATGCTGATGTTCATCGTGGCCAACGCGCTGCTGTTTGCCCACGTGCTCACCACCGAGCGCATTCCGCAAACCATTGCCGAGCAGATCATGAGCATGGGCATGACGCCTTGGATGTTCCTGTTGGTGGTCAACATCATTTTGCTGATCGCCGGTAACTTCATGGAGCCGACCGGCATCATTTTGATTCTGGCGCCCATTTTCTTCCCGATTGCCACCCAGCTCGGCATTGACCCGATCCACCTCGGCATCATCATGGTGGTGAACATGGAGATTGGCATGGTGACGCCACCGGTGGGGCTGAATCTGTTTGTCACCAGCGGGGTCACGGGCATGAACCTGGTGCAGGTCACCAAGGCGGCGTTGCCGTGGCTGTCGGTGCTGCTGGTGTTCCTGGTCCTCATCACCTACATCCCGCAAATCACGCTGTTCCTGCCCGACATGATCTTTGGCAAATAGGGGCTGCTGGGCATGATGTAGCCCGAGCCCATTTGCTTCTCAAAAAGCCCGGCGTTGACCGGGCTTTTTTACGTCTCGGGTTTGGTTTGGCTATTTGCCCGAGAAACGTTGGAGTCCCAATATAGGCGAAGATTTCGAATGCTTGGCGGTTGACCGCAAAGGCCCGAAGCCGACCCTCAGATTTCAGGATACCTGTCATTCAACGTCGGAAATCAGCCGCGCCAAGGCGTCGGCTGGATTGACTTGTTAGGTCACACTTGGTTTTCTCTGAATGCGCTCAACAAGCGGTATTGAACTTGCAACGACAACTTTGCAAATATCTCTGAGCATATGGCGACTTGCCGCCTGACCGAAGCGCATGGCATCTTTGTCAAGAATGAGAACAAGCCCTTCTTCGGCTCGCTCAGGATTGCCAAAATGCACTCCTCCGTCTGCATTTGCTGCCGCCCGGATCACGTCTTTGACAGTGATTGTGCGATTCTTTGACTCAAATACCTGAAGCTTTAGGAACTGTTCCAAGTTGACATTCTTTAGAAGTTCCTCTGGAACGTCATGCGGAGCAATATTGTTCCAAAGCTTGTCAAAATCCATGGGCGGTGGCTCGCCAGAGCCAACAACACGAAACTCAACCTTCAACCGATGCCGTTCGTTTGCTTTATGGAGCAGCCCATCCAACAGTAGCAGCCTTAGGTCAGCACTGCTTTTCAAAAGTACGTACCAATCATGTGATGTGGCAGCGTCAGCCAAATCACCCATTGTGCGAATAAATAAAGCCTCCGCATGAGTCGCATGCGGGGGGATATCACTGGCAAATGCAATGTATTCTGGAGCTGCGGAAGCGGATTGTGAACGCAACGGAAAGCAGCCTTTCTCTCTTGAGCCAACTGGCGCGCACTCGATCTCAATGCCATTGATTTGAATGCTTAGTCTCGACGGAGCATAGTTGATGCTTGCCACTATCTTGAACGATCCCTCTGGGCTGATGATATCGGTCTCATAGTCCTCATGCATCCCGCTTCGAATTACCCGAAGACCCAGCGATCCATCAGGAAGGCCAATGAACAGAAATTGGCTGCTGTTTATTGAATCGCTGACTAGTACAGTTGCCTGAGGAATAGGCCATGTATCGAGCGACATTCCAAAGCAAGCAAAAAAATCATCGGGCATGCGCAAGGCTCCTGTGCGGTCTAACGAAGTAACCGGCGGACCATAGGCGGGCGACCACCCGCCGCAGGGACGTCCGCGTTGACTGCCATGTTAGCCGGCACGCGCCGCCGCCTTTTCGGCCATGTAGTACCGACCGAGGTGATACGCAGTCTGCGTGATGCAGTTGCGGTAGTGAAATAGAACGCCACAGAAGGCTCGAAACATGAAGAACGAAAATGCGCCGGAAGTGGCCATCCGCTGAAACTGGCCGCGCTTGTCAGGATCAGCGTGTGCAATGCCCCCGTAGAACACCACGTCAAATAGTTCCCGATTAGTTGTTCGGTCAACTCCTGGCAATACGACAAGACTTTGCTCGTCAAGTCTGAGATGGAGTTCATTGACCGCTTGAGCAATGCCCTCGCGCTCTGCCTGGTGCTGGGCTGGCCAACCTTGGGAAAGCTGATGGATCCTGCGGACTGAGAAGCCGTCGCGATCTTGAATCAGCAATCGCAGATTCAGGCAGAACGCCTCTAGCTCATCCTGGTTTAGGTTCGGATGATCGAGCCAGTTGCCGTCGGCGAATCGCCGCAGGTCCACCTCGACCTGAGGCGTCCTGAGCCACACCCAGAATCGGCTTCTCTCCAAGCGGAGCGCTCGTTCAAGGAATAGCTCGTACGTGCTCAACATGGTTTGCGCCGGCTAACGTAATGTAGACCGTCGGATATCTTGGGCTGCCAGGATATCCGACGGGATATACCCGAATTCCACCCGTGGATACTGATGACCGATAAAGCGGCAAGGCGCATACCGCGGTGATCCGTAGCCAATTCCCCAAGAAATTGAAGTCATTTGCCTCCCTTTGAATCCTGTCGCCTATCCTGGCGAACTTTGGTCAACGTCGAGTTCATTTTCTCGACGTTTCATGCCGCCCGACTATAGCCCAGTGGATAACGCCCCCGAATGTCGGCTTCCGCTGCGTTGCGGGTCCGCATTTCTCGACAATGCTTATTGTCAATTTAAAGTCATCTTCGGAGAAATGTGGCGGACTCCAGACCCATGGTTGGTGCAGAGATATAGGAACGGCTCGTTCCAAACCTGCCAATGGCGCTGTCATATCCCAGGCGCGTGGGCCACCGCTGTATGAGGACTTTGATGCGCAAATAGGTGAGGATGTTAAATTCGAGCCAGACTAGGAACTGGAAGCACAACTGGCCCCTCGACTACGAGGTCGACCAGCGCGTCAACTGGTGACTGGACGAAGCGGCGGTTCAGACGCGATGCGGAGCAGGTCTGTGCCTGCGCTGCCCACCGCATATGCTCGATACTTGGTCTCATTCGGTTGAATTTGTCGCTCGTTTTTCCCTTGAGAGAAAGTCCTTCATGCAACTCTACTTCTCGGCCGGGCTCATCCTGGCCATTGTCTTGTGGGGTGTCATCGACCCCAACTCACTAGGCGGGGTATTCGACACGATGCTGGCCGTCATCACGCGCGACTTCGGCTGGCTCTACCTGTGGGTGGTGCTGAGTCTGGTGGTGCTGGCGATGGTGCTGGCTTTCAGCCGCTACGGCGACCTCAAGCTCGGCACGGAGGATGATGAGCCAGAGTTCTCCATTACGTCCTGGTTCGCCATGCTGTTTGCCGCCGGCATGGGCATCGGCCTGGTGTTCTGGGGTGTGGCCGAGCCGGTCTCCCATTACGGTGCGCCACCGCCTGGTATTGCGGCAAACACGCCCGAGGCGGCCAACGCCGCCATGCGCTACAGCTTCTTCCACTGGGGCCTGCACCCCTGGGCGGTCTACAGCATCGTGGCGCTGGCCATTGCCTTCTTCCAGTTCCGCAAGGGTGGCTCCGCGCTGGTGAGCACCGCGGTCGAGTCGTTGCCGTGGGCCCCGCTGAAGAAGCTCGGCCCGGTGGTCAACGTGCTGGCCGTGATCGCTACCGCCTTCGGCGTGGCGGCGTCGCTGGGCATGGGCGCGCTGCAGATCAACAGCGGCCTGAATTCGCTCATGGGCCTGCCGGTGGGTAGCGCCTCGCAGGTGGGCATCATCGTGGTGACCACCGTGCTGTTCCTGGCCTCGGCCGTCACCGGCGTCACCAAGGGCATCAAGTGGCTCTCCAACATCAACCTGACGCTGGCCGCGCTGCTGACGCTGGCGGTCTTTGTGATGGGACCGACCGTGGCCATCATCGACACCTTCACCAGCACGCTGGGCAGTTACCTGAGCGAGTTCGTTCGCATGAGCCTGCGCATGACGCCATTCCGCGACAGTGGCTGGGTCAGTGGCTGGACCGTTTTTTACTGGGCCTGGTGGGTCAGCTGGTCGCCGTTCGTGGGCCTGTTCATCGCGCGTGTTTCGCGCGGCCGCACCATCCGTGAGTTCATCCTGGGCACCGTGCTGGCACCCACGTTGGCCGCCTTTGTTTGGTTTTCGGTATTCGGCGGCACCGCCCTCAACCAGGAAATCATGCAGGGTCTGCCCATGGCTGAAGCCGTGGGCGCTGACGTGTCCACTGCGATGTTTACCTTGTTCGACGCGCTGCCCATGAGCGGCCTGCTCAGTGGCGTGGCCACGATCCTGGTGCTGGTGTTCTTCGTCACCTCAGGTGACTCAGCCACCCTGGTGCTGGGCATGATGAGCACCGGCGGCCAGGCCAACCCGAGCGCGCGCGTGAAGGTCATCTGGGGCCTGCTGGTCTCAGGCATTGCCGTCAGCCTGTTGCTGGCCGGTGGTGTGAAGGCGGTGCAGACCGCCACCATCGTGTTTGCCTTGCCATTCACGCTGGTGATCGTACTTATGGCAGTGGCCCTGTGGCGCGGCGTGCGCGACGACTGGGACGACGAACAGAAGCGCGACAAGATGCTGCGTCGGCGCATGAAAAACCTGCTGGACCAGCCTCCCGTTGCTTGACCTCCGAATTGCTGCTGGCGGCGGGTAAAAGCTACCTGTTCGTGTTCGCCGCCATCCTGCCGATCTTGAATCCGGCGGCCACAGCGCCGATTTTTCTGGGGCTGACCGAGGGCGCCTCGCCCAGCACCCGCGCGCTCCTGGCTCGGCGTATCGCGCGCAACATGTTTGCGCTCATGGTGGGCTCGATGCTGGTGGGCTCCTACGTGCTGGAGTGTTTCGACATTTCGCTGCCCATCGTGCGCGTGGGGGGCGGACTCATCGTCGCTGCGGCGGCATGGCGCCTGCTCAATACCAACCATGCCAGCGAGGACCGCCGCACTGCTTTAGCCGAGTCGTACACGCCCGAGCAGGCCCCCGGCGCTAGGCTTTCTACCCACTGACTTTCCCTGGAGATCGCCGAGCAGTCTGAAATTTGATTGGCGTCGGGAGTCCAGCACCCAAAAGTCGTTTGATTGCTGGGCTTCCCGTAAGCGGGTATTCGTGGTGGTCGGCTAACGCTGCAACCCGGTCGCCCACTGACTCCATTGATCGACGCTCAGGCCGCCAACTTCGCACTAGCCAGTCGATTCAAGCTGACGCCTTGCTCGGCAGCCATTAGTGCTAGATTGCGGTGGACCAGCGGCGGGATGCGCACGCGGAACTCGCCGCTATAGTTTTTCTCGGCCAGTGCCGCCGGCACGGTTTCGCCACTCGCTTGCATGTCGAGTACCACGTCGGCCACCACCTTCTGGATACCCTTTAGCGCCGCCTCTGGCGTTTTGGCCAACCAGCTCAGCGAAGCAAATTCGGCGCAAAGGCCGACGTGTTCGCCATCTTCGGGCGACCAAGTGACACGATAGGTGTAGTGTTTGATGTTCATGATCTGTCTTTTAATTGTTCGATGGCTTGAAGGACTTGCCTGACTTGATAGGGCTTCGCCCTGCCTTTGGCATTCTGGATATTTACACGCGGGTCGCCAAGCCAAGGAGTCTTGAAAATGGAGTGGCTGCTACCGTCTTGCCGGGGCTTGCCAAAGTAGGTCTCGCACACCTTCTTCAAATCATTGAAGCGCACATTTGCTGGCTCACGACGCATCTGTTCCAGCAGTTTTTCAGTGTTTGTCATAGGGCATTCATGGTGCCATTAATGGCACCATATGTCAACTCTCTCATATGTCAACTCTCTCTTTTCCCCTGTGGCTACTTTCATAAGTATGTTCGGTTTCGCTGGAGGGCGACTCCGAACTTCTGCTCCCGCTGCAATTCTGGTTCACATCTTTCTTCGGACCAGCCGTTCATTCTTGCACCTCAGTCTCCGGGCAAGTTGACTGGCGGTCATAGGCCCAGTGCCAATACGGGGCCAGACGTAGGAAGACGTGCCCACCCGCCAGATCACGTCGGGGTGGTGAGTTTGAGACCGAGAAGTATTACGCTCACCACCCATGTCCACGCGCGAAAGCACCATTCCCGCTACTGATTTATCTGGCGTCCGCCACATACGGGTTGCTGCGCCGCTCGCGCCCGAACGTGCTCTCGGGGCCATGGCCGGGGATCCCGAGTTCGACACCAAATCCAGTTTTTCCCGTTTTTTGACCACCCACTGTCAATAAAATCAAATACTTAGAATTGCCTCCATAAAATTTCTGTAGTGGCAATTTTGTATAACAAATGTGTTGGCAATA
>NZ_JAMPXE010000190.1 GCF_023701345.1 Rhodoferax sp.
AAGATTACGACATCACGTTGATGCCCACCGACGAAGCGTTTGATGCGGACGTGATTGCGCGCAAGATTTCCTCCACCGAGGCCGTGCTGGTGGCCTCACCCGCCTACATCCAGCGCAGGGGGGCACCCGCCACACCGCAAGACCTGGCCGCGCATGAGATTCTGCGTTTGAGGGCGCCGGGCCTGCGTTCGCACACCTGGCGCTTGTTGAATTCAGCGCGCCAGGACGAGGCGCTGGATGTGATGGTGGACCCCGGTCTGTGGATCAACCATACCGATACCCTGCTGCGGGCGGCCCTGGGTGGGGCCGGCATTACCTCGGTCGCCGTCGACTTGGTGGCGCCTTACTTGTCGCGCGGTGAACTGGTGCGTGTCTTGCGCCCCTGGATCACCGGCCGGCTCAGCCTGTATGCGGCGCTGCCCAGTCGCCAATTCATGCCCGAGCGCACACGTGTTTTTCTGGAATATCTGACTGAGCAGACGCGCATCGAAGTGAACAATGCGGTGCAGGCCTGCGAGGCCTGCTGAGAGCGCCCAGCCCCTGACAACGCCAATCGTCCTGCAAGCAACGCGTCCCCGGCTTTGTGATTAACATGGACGGCCCATAGTGCTTTTCGCGATGCGGCCGGCGACTCAACAGGCGCAAACTACCAAGGAGATCCCATGTCCAAAGTCCTCGTTCTCTACTATTCGACTTACGGCCACATCGAGACCATGGCGCAGGCGATGGCCGAGGGTGCCCGCTCAGCCGGGGCCACGGTCGATGTCAAGCGGGTGCCGGAAACGGTGCCCCTGGAGATGGCCAAGTCCGCCCATTTCAAGGTCGAGCAGGCGGCGGCTGTGGCCACCGTGGCCGAGCTCGAAGGCTATGACGCCATCATCGTCGGCTGCCCGACACGCTTTGGCCGCATGCCCGGGCAGATGGCCAGCTTTCTCGACCAGGCCGGCGGCCTGTGGGCGCGCGGCGCCTTGACCGGCAAGGTGGGTGGCGCCTTCACGTCGACTGCCACCCAGCATGGCGGCCAGGAAGTCACGCTGTTTTCCATCATCACCAACCTGATGCACTTCGGCATGACCATCGTCGGCCTGCCGTACAGCTATCAGGGCCAGATGACGCTCGATGAAATCGTCGGCGGCAGCCCCTACGGCGCCACCACCATCGCCGGCGGCCAGGGTCAGCGCCAGCCCAGCGCCATCGAGTTGGACGGCGCGCGCTTTCAGGGCAAGCTCATTGCCGAGACCGCCAATAAACTGTTCGGTTCCTGAGCGCGTCTGAACCCGCAAACCCGGCACATCTGAGTCGCAGTTCGGCACATTGGGGTCCATACCCGGGCTTGATTGTTCCTAAATTGGATCAATCATATCCATCTCAAGGGATTCCCAACTTCATTGTTGACAAATAAACTTCATCCATCGCAACACCCTGAGTTCATCTCATTTTTTAAAGGAAACCCATCATGTCCAACGCCATTCAAAACCCCCTCAATCTCGCCGCCCGTCTGCTGATGGTCGCCTTGTTCCTGCCCGCCGGTATCGGCAAGCTCACCGGCTTTGCCGGCACCGTGGGTTACATCTCATCGGTCGGCTTGCCCTTTCCCACTTTGGCTGCCGCCATGGCCGCGATCGTGGAAATTGTCGGTAGCCTGGCACTGCTCGCCGGTTTTGGTACCCGCATCGCCGCTTTGGTGCTGGCGGCATTCACGCTGGTGGCCAGTTTCTTCTTCCACGCCTACTGGGGTGTGCCGGCTGACCAGGCCTTCATGCAGCAACTGCTGTTTTTCAAGAACATTGCCGTGGTCGGTGGCTTGCTGGCGATTGCCGCCAACGGCGCCGGCGCCTGGAGTCTGGATGCACGCCGCGCCTGAACCCGCTTTTTGAAGAACGCCTGAACCCGCCAGGGTGCCGCTGATCTCGGGCCAGCCTCTGAAGGAGCCCATTGTTCAGTACGGCCCTTTTGTGATGAACTCGCAGGATGAGATTTACCAGGCACTGAGCGATTTCCGCGATGGCCGGCTGGGGGAGTCTGCCTGAACAGCTTTTAGAAGGAAAGCGCCATGACCATCGAAGCACGCCTGCACCGCGCCAACGGTGCACTCACCACGCTGAGCAACGGGCGCCACGTCTGGAATGCTGACGTTGATAAGACACTCGGCTCCAACGACCTGGCGCCGGACCCTCATGATCTGCTGGATTCTGCGCTGGCAGCCTGCACCTCGCTCACACTGGAGCTTTACATCCGTCGTCGGCAAATGGCGGTCACCGGGCTGCGTGTGACCGTGGATCACGTCGAGGGCAAAAACGAGCAGGGTCAGGTTCGCTACCAGATGATGCGTCGCATCTTCATTGAAGGCGACGTCACAGATGCCGAGCGTCAAAAATTGCTGGAGATTGCCAACAAGTGCCCGATCCATCGCATTCTTTCAGGCGAGATCAGCATCCAGTCGGCATTGGCTTGAAGGAGAAGAAGCATGGCAGAAGTTCTTCGTTTGACCGGCCGGGTCAGTGACCTGGCTGACGGCCTGACAGTTCGCCGCATCCTGCCCTCAGCAGCCCGGCGCGCGGTCGGGCCCTTTGTGTTCTTTGACCACTTCGGCCCTGTCACCCTGCAAGCCGGCACCGACAGTGATGTAGGCGGCCACCCGCACATTGGTCTGGCGACGGTGAGCTATTTGTTTGAGGGCAGCTTGCTGCACCGCGACAGCCTGGGAACGGTGCAGACCATCACGCCGGGAGCCATCAACTGGATGACAGCCGGGCGCGGCATCGTGCACAGCGAGCGCGTAACGGATGCGGAACGCGGCAAGTCGCGCCGCCTGCACGGTTTGCAGCTCTGGGTGGCACTGCCGCCTGCGCTGGAAACGTGCGACCCGGCTTTGCAGCATGTGCCAGCAACCGATCTGCCCACGCTGGTGCAGAACGACGGCGCACACATCCGCGTGCTGGTCGGCGAGGCCTTTGGCGTGCGCAGCCCGGTGCTGACCGCATCACCCACCCTTTACCTGGACCTGCAGTTGGCCGCAGACCGTGAATGGACGCTGCCACCACTGGCCGAAGAAATGGCGATCTACAGCCCGGCGCACAGCCTCCATGTCAACGACGAGGCGCTTGCGGCACAGGAGATGGCCGTGCTGCCCGCCAATACTGGTGCTACCCTGCGCGCCGGTCCGCAGGGCGCACGGCTGGTGGTGATCGGTGGCACGCCATTGGCGCAGCCGGTACGCATGTGGTGGAACTTCGTGGCATCGGATCGGCAGCGCATTGCCGAAGCAGTCAGGCGCTGGGCGGATGGCGGCTTTGCGCCCATCCCGGGTGAGACCGATCGAATTGCTGCGCCACCGTGGCGCGGATAAGCCAGACTGCGTCAGTCAGGCCAGCGTGGCATTGGCAAGCGCATACCAGGCCAGCTCCTGGTGCAGTTTGACCACTTCGCCAATGATCGTCAGGCACGGTGATTTCAGGCCGGCCTGCGCCACCCGTTCTGCCATGTTGGACAAGGTACCGGTAACGACCACCTGGGTCGGCATGCTGCCGTCCTGCACCACGGCAATGGGCAGGTCGGGCGCTGCCCCATGCAGCACCATCTGCCTGCATATATCGTGCAAGCCACTCAGTCCCATGTAAATGACCACCGTCTGATTGGCTCTGACCAGGCTGGGCCAGTCCAGGTCGGCTGTGCCATCCTTGAGGTGACCGGTGACAAACAGACAGCGCTGCGCGTAGTCGCGGTGCGTCAGCGGAATGCCCGCATAACACGCCACCCCGGCAGCGGCCGTCACGCCGGGCACCACTTCAAATGCCACCCCGGCGGCAGCCAGCGCCTGGAGTTCTTCGCCGCCGCGGCCAAAGATGAAGGGGTCGCCGCCCTTGAGGCGCACCACCTGCTTGCCCTCACGGGCCAGCTTCACCAGCAAGGCGTTGATTTGCGCCTGGCGCAGGGTGTGCTCATTGCGCCGCTTGCCGGCGTAAATGCGCTCGGCAGTGGGCGACACAAATTCAAGCACGCCATCGGACACCAGGTTGTCATAGACGATCACCTCGGCTTGCTGCAGCAGGCGCACGGCGCGCAGCGTCAAAAGCTCGGGCTCACCCGGGCCGGCGCCCACCAGATAAACGCGTCCGCCAGCGCACGCAGTGTGTGCTTGCGTCATCACGAATGATGGGTTGACTTGCGGTCGATTTCGTGACACACCGCCTCACAAATCGACACGATGCGCTGGTCAATGATGCGGTAAAAAATTTGCACGCCCTCGCGGCGCTTGCCCAGAATACCGGCCTGGTACAGGGTATTGAGGTGCTGCGACATGTTGGGCTGCGTGGTGTCCACCTGCGTCAGCAGGTAGCTCACATTTTTTTCGCCATCGCACAGGCAATTGATGATCTTGAGCCGCATGGGCGCCGACATGACACGAAA
>NZ_JAMPXE010000191.1 GCF_023701345.1 Rhodoferax sp.
TGGCCGGCATCGTCGCCCGGGAATCCGCCAGTCTGGGGCTGGGCATGGCGTGGATGATGCAGCAAATGCTGGCGCGCTTCGTGCTGTCGCCGAATCTGCGCAGCGACCGGCATCGTGCGCTGCTGCAATCCATGGCGGTCGGCGACACCCTGCTGGCACTCGCGATCTCCGAGCCCGGCACCGGCGCACACCCCAAACACCTGAGCTGCCGGGCGGTACGGGACGGCGACGACTGGCTTCTTGACGGCCACAAGGCCTTCGTCAGCAACGGCCCTGCCGCCGATGCCATCATCGTGCTGGCCGTCAGCGGCGAAAAAGAAGGGCGCAAGCGCTTCGATGCTTTCGTCGTTGAGGCCAACACACCGGGCCTGACCCGCGAACTGGACGACAAAGTGCGCGGACTGGCGCCGCTGGGCCATTGCGGCCTGCGCCTGGTCGGCTGCCGGGTGCCGGAAAGCCAGCGCCTGGGCGAGCCTGGACAGGCTTTCGACACCATCGCTCGGCCGCTGCGCGCGATCGAAGACGCGCTGCTGCTGGGCCCGATGCTCGGCGCCATGCAAGCCGAGCTGGATACCCTGGCACGCTGGTTTCGCCATGCAGCCCGCACGCCGGCTTTGACCCGGGAGCTGGGTGGCTTGCAACTCGAACTCGACGCCCTCTCGCCCGTGGCACGCCATGCCGCCCAGCACCTGGACCAGCACGGGCCCGACGAGGCGCTGGCGGCGTTCAACCTGGGCGCGCGCCGCCTGTTTGATCGCTGGCAAGGCGCCTGTGAATCCTTTGCCGCAGCCCTGGACGACCATGAACCGGCCCTGCTCACCCTGGCGCGCGACCTGCGCCTGGTGCAGGGCATCGCCCGCAGCATCGCCGAATCCCGGCAATTCCAGGCCGGAGAAACCCTTTTGAAATCAACGACAACCCATGAAATCACTGCACCAAGCCCACTTTGATTCCGTTGACCTAGTCGCCAAAGCCTTCGCCTCGGTCGACTACATCGCCAGCCGCGAAATCGCCACCTCGGTCTACCTGGGCTTCAACCTGGAAAAGCCGATCCTGGTCGAAGGCCCGGCCGGCGTCGGCAAGACCGAACTGGCCAAGGGCATGGCCGAGATTCTCGACGTGCCCCTGATCCGCATGCAGTGTTACGAAGGCCTGGACGAATCCAAGGCTTTGTACGAGTGGAAATACGGCAAGCAATTGCTCTACACGCAACTGCTCAAGGACAAGCTGGGCGAGATGATGCAGGGCGCCGTCGGCCTGGCCGCCTCCATGGACAAGCTGCATGCGCACGACGACCTGTTTTTCAGCGAGCATTTCCTCGAACCGCGCCCGCTCTACCAGGCCTTGCACCAGGAGCGCGGCTGCGTGCTGCTGATCGACGAGATCGACAAGTCCGACCCCGAATTCGAGGCCTTCCTGCTCGAAGTGCTGTCCGACTTCCAGGTCTCGGTACCCGAACTCGGCACCATCAAGGCCAAGGTCAAGCCCCTCGTCTTTCTCACCAGCAACAACACGCGCGAAATGAGCGACGCGCTCAAGCGCCGCTGCCTGCACCTGCACATCTCCTTCCCCAAAGCCGCGCTGGAGCGGCGCATCCTGGAGCGGCGCGTGCCCGGCCTGTCGGCAACACTGAACCGGGAGCTGGTGGCCTTCATCCAGGCGGTGCGCCAGTTGGACCTGAAAAAACTGCCCTCGGTCAGCGAAACCATCGACTGGGCCAAGACGCTGCTGCTGCTGCACGCCGAACACCTGAACCTGGACGTGGTGCGCGACACGCTCAATGTCTTCCTCAAGTTCGAGCAAGACATCGCCACCGCCAACGCGCAGATGTCCACCCTGCTGCAACAAGCGCGCAAGGATGCGGAGAGTCCCCGTGCAAGCCACGCTTGAAGACTTTTTCAAGGCGCTGCGCGGCAGCGACCTTGAAATCCATCTCAACGCCCAGGTCGATGCGGCGCGTGCCGTCGAACTGGTGGGTTGGAGCGACCGCGCCCTGCTCAAGAGCGCGCTGGGCACCACGCTGGCCAAGACCACGGTCGACCGCGCCCTGTTCGACGAGGCCTTTGACCATTTCTTTCGTTTCAGCTCTTTTGAAAACCTGGCAGCCCCTGGCGGCGCGGTCCGGCCCGGCGTCCAACCCGGCGCCGACGCCACACCAGCGCAAGACCCGCCCGAGCAAAGCCCCAAAAACCAGACAGCCACCGGCTCCGGCGGGCCGGGCGGTTGCCAGGGCAGCGGCGGCCAGGCCTTGTCGCAGTTGTTGCTGTCGGGCGACTCGGCGGCGCTGGCCAAGCGCATGCAGGAAGCCGCGCGCGAGGTGGGCCTGACCGACATCTGGTTCTTCACGCAAAAGGGTTTTTACACCCAGAAGATCCAGCAGGCCATGGGCCTGGAACTGCTGGACCGCGAAATCTCTGACGCCAAACGCCAGACGCTGGCGCCCGAGCGCGCCGAGGAGCTTGAACTGGCGCGCAAAAAATTGTTCGAGGAGGTTCGCAATTTTGTCGAACGCAAACTCGCGCTCTTCGGCACGGCCCCGACGCGCCAGTTGCACGACGACTTCCTGCAAACGCAAAAGCTCTCCAACATCGAAAAGCGCGATTTCGCGCGCATGCACGTCATCGTCAGCAAAATCGCCAAGCGGCTGGCTGATCGCCACTCGCGGCGCAAGAAGCAGCGGGTGCGCGGCCAGCTCGACTTCCGCAAGACCCTGCGCAAGAACGCGGCCTACGACGGCGTGATGTTCGAGACCTTCTGGCGCTCCAAGGTGGTGGACCGGCCACGCGTGGTGGCCATTTGCGACGTCAGCGGCTCGGTGCGCCAGTACGCGCGCTTTCTGCTGCTGTTCCTGCACAGCCTGGGCGAGCAGGTCAGCGACGTGCGCAGTTTCGCCTTCACCAACCACCTGGTGGACGTGAGCGACACCTTCGAGCTGCTGCCGGTCGAGCAAGCGGTCGACAAAGTGATGCAGGCCGTGGGCGGCAGCGGCACCGACTACGGTCAAACCCTGCTCGATATTGAAGAACAATTGCTGGGCGACATCGACCGCCGCACCACGGTGCTGATCCTGGGCGACGCGCGCAACAACCGCGGCGAGGCGCATGTCGAGGTCATGAAGCAGCTTTATGAGCGCGCGCGCCGGGTGATCTGGCTCAATCCCGAGCCCACCTCGTTCTGGGGCCTGGGCGATTCGGAGATGAAGCGCTACGCGCCCTATTGCCACATCGCGCGCGAATGCAATTCCCTCACCCACCTGGAAAGCACACTCGACGCCTTGCTGCGCACCCATTCGGCCAGCGCGTAGAGCCCCCATCCCCCGCGCAAGGAACACCGCCATGGCCCGCCCCACCCTGCAACTGCACCCCCGCAAAGAACCGGCCGTGGCGCACCCAGCGGCCACCCTGCTGCTGCTGCGTGACGGAGCGCTGGGCGTCGAAGTGCTGATGACCCGGCGCTCGCCAAACGCCAGCTTCTTGCCCGGCGCCTATGTGTTCCCCGGCGGGCGAGTGGACGCCGACGACCACCAGACACACACGCTGGCGCGCGCCCCCGACGCGGGCGGACGCTACCGCACGGCGGCGCTGGCGGCGCTGCGGGAAACCTTCGAGGAACTGGGCATCCTGCTGGCCGTGCAGGCCGATGGCAGGCCCATCACCCGCACCCACCTTCAAGCGCTGGACCGCAGCCGGGCGCTGTACCCGCAACTGCAAGCCCAGGGCTGGTCACTGGCGGTCGATCAGGCGCGCATGCTGGCCTGCTGGACCACGGACCGCAGCGTGCCCAAGCGTTTCGACACCGTCTTCTTCGCTGCGCTGATGCCCGACCAGCAGGAACCGGTGGCCGACGAAATGGAGCAGTTCGAGCCGGTCTGGGTCCGGCCCCAGGATGCGCTGGCGCAGCACCAGGCCGGCAACTTCTTCATGATCTTCCCCACCATCCGCACCCTGCACTGGCTGTCGGCCTTCGAACAGGCCGGGCAGGCCCTGGCGGCCTGCACCGAGGACGAACCACTGTGGAACTCCACCCCCCGTGGTGGTCTGGTCGGCGGTCAACCGCAGCGCTTCATGGAGCAGGACCTGCCCTACGCCGAGCTCGCGCTGGTGTGCCCATCCGGACAACTGGAACATGCGCTGGACTGGCAGCACGAACGGCCGGTGCCCCTGCTGCGGCACCTGCATCGCCTCACCGCCCCCAACGCCAGCGTCATGACCGGCCCCGGCACCAACAGCTACATCGTGGGTGACGCGGCCAGTGGCTACATCGTCATCGATCCGGGCCCCTTGCTGAACGACCATATCGAGCGCCTGCTGGCGTTCACGGCGGGCCAGATCACGGCCATCGTCTGCACCCACTCGCACGCCGACCACTCCCCCGCCGCACGGCCGCTGGCCCA
>NZ_JAMPXE010000001.1 GCF_023701345.1 Rhodoferax sp.
ACGATCTGCAGCGCGACGGCGGGCTCGCCGTCAAGCAGGCTGCGCAGTGCGTAGGCATCGGCCCCCATCTCGATGCGGGCGACATCGCGCAAGCGCGTCACCTGGCCGTCGCCGCCCGTGCGAACGATGATCTCGCCGAACTGCTTTTCGTCGGTCAAGCGTCCGAGCGTGTTCACAGCCACCTGGAATGCGGCGCTGGAATTGGGCGCCTGGCCAACGGAACCCGCCGCCACCTGCACGTTCTGCTCGCGCACGGCGGCAATCACGTCGCCAGCCGTCAGCCCGCGTGCGGCGATCAGGCTCGGATCGAGCCAGAGCCGCATACTGTATTCGCCAGCGCCCCAGACCAGGACATCGCTGACCCCGGGAATACGGGACAGCTCGTCGCGCACCTGGAGGTAGGCGTAGTTCGAAATATAGAGAGGGTCGTAGCGTTTATCGGGCGACAACAGGTGAACCACCATCAGGATATCCGGTGAGGTCTTCTGCGTGACGACGCCTTGGCGCTGCACCTCTTCAGGCAAACGCGGCAAGGCGCGCGAGACCCGGTTTTGCACCTGGATCTGTGCCATATCGGCATTCGTTCCCTGCGCAAAAGTGACGGTCAAAACCATTCGGCCATCGGTGGCCGATTGCGACGACATGTACAGCATGCCCTCGACCCCGGTGATCGCCTGCTCAAGTGGCGCTGCCACCGTTTCAGCAATCACCTTGGGATTGGCGCCCGGGTAGGAGGCGGTCACCTGCACGGTCGGCGGCGTCACCGCTGGATACTCGCTGAGCGGCAATTGGAAGAAAGCAACGATGCCGGCGATCACCATCAGAACCGAGAGGACGATGGCAAAGATCGGGCGATCGATGAAAAAGCGTGGGAACGTCATTGCGCAGCTCCCGAGGTTTGCGGCACTGTGGGCGTACCGTCAATCGCGGCTGACTGCGGCGTGACATGCATGCCCGGGCGCACCAACCCCTTGACGACGATGCGCTCGCCAGGCTTCAGGCCTTGTTCAATCACGCGCAAACCGTCAACCACCTGACCCAACTCGACGGGCCGGTATTCCGCCTTGTCGTCCTTGCCGACAACGAGCACGTAACGGGTGCCCTGATCGGTGCCAATCGATTGATCGGAGACCAGAACCCGTGCTTGCGGCGCGCCGGTCTCAAGTTTGACCTTGGCAAAAAGACCGGGCGTCAACTGCCCGTCGGGGTTGTCGACAACAGCGCGAATGCGCACCGTTCCTGTCCCACGATCGCTGGTGTTAGAGAGGAAGTCGACACGGCCGGACCTCGAATACGTCTTGTCGGTGAGCAGTGCCACCATGACCTTCGCCGCCTGTGACCCGTGCGAGGTCGCGTTGGCGCGGCCTGCGGCGAGCGATCGCAAATAGGTGCGTTCGTCGACATCGAAATAGACATGGAGCGGATCGACGGAGACAATCGTCGTGAGTGGCGTCACGCCGCTGGCAACGTAGTTGCCTTCTGTGACGAGGGCTTGGCCGACACGGCCACTGATCGGCGCCGTGACGCGCGCGAAACTCAGATCCAACTGCGCAGCATCCAACGCTGCCTTTGCGGCGTCGACCTGTGCTTTGCCAGCATTCAGCGCGGCGGTGGCGGTGTCGAGGCGATCACGTGCGACGATCTTTTGGGCGAACAGCTGTTCGGCTCGCGCATGTTCCGCCTGGGCAAGCGCCGATGCCGCTTCAGCTTGGCGCAGGCGTGCCGTTGCGGCGTTCAACGCGGCTTGGAACACCCGAGGATCGATGAGAAAGAGCGCGCGGCCCTTCTCGACGAAACGTCCCTCGGGTACGCTCACGTCCTGAATGTAGCCGGCGACCCGCGGGCGCAGTTCAACCCGCTTGACCGCAGCCAGCGAGCCGGTGAACTCGACATATGGCGTCACCGGGCGAACGATCACCTCGGCCACCGGAACACTCGGTGGCTTTGCGGTAGCGGCAGAGGGCACCGCCTCCTTGCATCCGGCGATAGCGAGCGCGACGCTTAGCGCCGCAGTGGTCAGGGTTGCGCGTTTGACCTTCATCATTTTTGCCTTTCTCGACTGCAGTCGACAGTTGGTTTTGCAGAGCCTAATCAGCTCATGGTGCGTTTATCGAGGTTGCCATGATTGGAATGTCAAGCGTTTTTTTGAACTCGTTCGTTCCTGTGCAGGGTTGTGTTGGGCTGAACGATGACGGACTCGGCAACCCTTTAGCGCGTCCCGCTTGCGAAGCACGCCACACAGGGTTCGTGCAGTTACGATGTCGGCCTGACGGCGCGCTGCGAGCGCCTTGTAATGGGGGGAATGCAACGCTCGGTGCTTGGTCTGGGCGGTAGATCTCATAGCGTGGGCCTCACATAGACTTCGGCCGGACCAATGTGCCAACCGTCCCGCCCATCTTCCCCAATTTCGGCCGGTCGAAAACGACGATTGCCCGACGCTTTGCGCCAAGGTTTGACAAACTGCGGAGCCATTCAGCGCACAGTGTGGCCCATTGCCTGCAATTTGCGCGCCCAGTGATGTGCACTGCCACATGCCTCCATACTGATGACGCAAGATGGTAAACACCTCCACTTTGGCACATTGCGATGCCGCCCATGTGGGGGCGTCCATCCCATTGATCGACGACAACAACCTCACGTCAGTCGCAACTATTGGTACGACTGTTGTCAGCTTGCTACTACCGGGCTTAAACTGAAAGCTGGATTTACAAGCCTTGCTCATGGATAAGCCCGCCGCTAGCCGCTATCGAGGTGACTTCGTCGCTTGGGCGGGCGTGTGCGGCTTTATCGGCGAGGGGAGCAGCGGCGCCCCTATTTTTCCGCATTCGCACTACGCGATACAGCTAACCATCGGCGCTCCCGCCGGGCTGCGCGTTCAGTTTGGCCACCACGGTGAATGGAAGTCGTGTAACGCAGCGATGTTCCCCTCCAGAGCGACTCACACCATTGACGTGACCGGCTGTGCTATGAGCGTCGTTCTCTTCATCGAACCAGAAACACCTACGGGCAAGGCACTGTCTGCCCGGCTCCAGGGCCAGCTCGAGTTGCTCGACGCAGATACCGTCGCATTTGCAGTCACGAATCTGGACCGAGCTTGGCGGGTTGAGAGGAGCTACGACGCAGTGAAAGCGGTGTGCATGCAGTTCCTGCAGCAGATTTCCCAAACGGCGACTCGGGAGCCCTCCGACCCACGGGTGCTCGCGGCCATCGAGTACCTCCGCCAGAGAGTCGACCTGCCGGTATCTCTCCCGGAGGTTGCCAAGGTAGCGAGCCTGTCGCCCGAGAGATTCCGCCACCTCTTTGTTGAGGAGACCGGGATGCCCCTGCGGACCTACGTTCTGTGGCGTCGGCTTTTGCACGTGTGGACACTCCTCATGAACGGCGAGACGCTTTCGGGGGCGGCGCATGCAGCGGGCTTCGCAGACTCCGCGCACCTGACGAGAACCGCCCGGACGATGTTCGGCCTGCCGCCGTCTGTTTTGCAGATGAACGGCCCGCTCAGCGTCCGCGCAAAAGCACAGCAGCATCACTTAGTCTGAACTACTGGCCCTGTGAGGGTTCCTAGGAATACAGCGACATCTTGGATTTCAGAGGCCGACAAACGGATCGTCTGTCGCTCGGCGTGCTTTTCACCTGGCCGCGCCAGCTCGCTGTGACCAAGCACCGCTTTGGGGGAGTCTGCATAGTGCTGCAGCACCTGCTCCAGCGTCGAGAGCTGGCCAGCGTGCATGTAAGGCGCTCTTTCCGCCACGTTGCGCAGGCTGGGCGTGCGGAAGGCTGCAAGCTGACTGGGGTCGTTGGTGGCCAAGAACTGAAGCTCGCCGCACTGCTCGGGCTTCGCATCGCTGTAGCGTCCGAGGCAGTTGAACTCGTCGTGGAGCAGCTTCTTCAGGCCCTCCGCACGCCCGCGGTCCGGTTTGGCCTGGTCGATTGGCGGCACGCCGGTGTTGTGGAATGCGTGGTCTGTCAGAAGCGGCCCGTTGTGGCAAGTGATGCACTGGCCCTTCGTGAGGAACAGACGCAAGCCGCGGACTTCCTGCTGCGTGAGGACTTCCTGTCCGCGGCCTTCGCCGGCGACCGTTGCCTGCGCGTACTGGTCGAGGCGCGACTCACCATACGAGATGTTCCGCTCGAAGGCCGCGATGGCCTTGCCCATGTTCGCAAACACGCGGTTCACCGCCTCTCGGCTGCTTTCATGCATGGCGGACCAGGCAGCGCGCTCGGCTTCAGAACCGCTAGGGGACGCGTTCTCCGGCAGCTTGCCCAACGCAGGCATTGGTCCGAACACGGCCTGATACTGCTCCTTGTAGTAGGTATGGACCAACTTCACGAAGCGCACGCGGTTGCCACCGTGCTCCGCGGCATCCTCCATAGGCCCGAGCGCCTGCGACCAGAGACTGTCCTTGCGCCCATCCCAGAACAGGAAGGGTGAGTGCACGGCGCCCATGACAGGCATAGTGCGGCGCTTACCCGTTCCGATTCCCTGCCCAAACTGCTTCCCGTCCTGAAACTGCGTGTCAGCGGAATGACAACTGGCGCACGCGACCTGGCCGTTCTTACTCAGTCGGGTGTCGTTGAAGAGAGCCCGACCTAGCGTCGCAGCTTCCGTTCGCTGCTCGTAGGCGTTTGAGGGGTCGAAGGGGCGCCGGCCTGCTTCTTTCAGCCGCATGGAGGCAAGGGTGGCGACGTCCTGGACTGTCCACTTGTCGCGTAACGGCGCTTTGTCCATCGCCTGTGCAGCAAGCGCGGTCAAGAGCATCGTCGCCAGCGCCGTCACGACTTTGAGCTGCCAAAGCGTCCTAAGTCTGATTGTGACGTGGCTCACTGTTGACCCTTCGGCGTCTCTACGACTGTGTTAAATGTAACTTTGTCCGGACCCTGTGGGCCTTGGATGTCCAGCTTTACCTCCCACCAGCCGGTCATGCTGAACTTCATGCCATCCAGCTGGTACGTGCCATCTGCGAGCTCACGGGTAACCCGCGGCTGCGTCGGCAGGCCATGTCCGTGCTGGGGCATGCCGCCATCCACGCCGAACTTCGCACCGTGAACGGGCGTGCCGTCCGGCTTCGCGAGCTTGACCTTCCAGCTATGCATCTGGTTGATGGCAGGTGGTTGCGCCGGTGGCACGAGGGCTACCCGGTAGACGCCGGCGGCAGACTGCTTCTCAAGCGCGACGTCCAGGTCCTTGGGTGGGCTGCTGCAGCCACCCATACCCAACGTGGCCAGGGCAGCGAGTCCGGCGAAGGCGAACGTGGCAAAGACTCGCCCGAAGACGTTCACTTGGCTCTGCGCGGCTCGTGCAGACTGGATGACCTCCTGCAGGTCCTTGGGCACCGGCATCCGCCTGTAGCCGCTGACATCAGACCCCCCAGTATTTCCTCTCGGCACAAGACCGAGAGGCGTGAAGAGACTGGCAGCCACCAGACGCCAAGATTGACCGAAGACTTCGCCAGCCAGGCCATTGCGGACCGCAAACCGGAACATCCGCCAATGGATGCGGACGTGTTCTCCCGTGGCGGGCTGGCCCAGGACGTGCGCACGCTCCAGATGCTGGAAGGCGGTGTATGACTGCCCCTGCGCTTCCGCAGACGCTGCTGCGTCGAGCTCTGCTTGTACGTTGGGTTTGATGCGAATGGCGAAGTTGGTCATGGTATGTTCCGGGTTGGTTTCGATACACACAATTCTTCGTGATTCGCGCCACTTAGGCTTGAACGCAGCGGCTAACCTAGCAGCCTTTTCGTTCAACGCCGCACAGCTAGTCCTATGATCTGCTCTATAGCGCATCGATCACACCTAGTGCGATGTTGGGCGACCAAGCCTTTGTGCAGTACCAGAAGGCAGTCGGCGAAGGTCGTGCGCTGCCAATCGGACAGGACGGCCCAGAACGCCAATCGCTCCAGTTCCCCGGCGGAGTCGCGGCATGCCAACCGAGCTGTTGCTGGGGGGAATGCAACGCTCGGTGCTCGGTCTGGGCGGTGAATCTCATGGCGTGGGCCTCACATAGACTGCGGCCGGGCCAATGCCCCAACCGTCCCGCCCATCTTCCCCAATTTCGGCGTGTCGGGAACGACGATTGCCCGATGCTTTACGCCAAACCGCCTGCCGGGACGTTGTCCTTACGGTCTGCGCAAAGAGCCTGGTGTGCGGTGCGTTCCTGCGATCCCACTGGGCGTGGTGTCCACCACACGCAGAAACGAACGCCGCATTGAGTCGGCGCTGCCGAAACCGCATTTGGCGGCAACCGACTTCACGCCCACCCCCGACGCCTCGAGCAGGCTGCGTGCCACCTCGACGCGCACACGCTCGACGAAGCGCGCCGGCGTCGTGCCCTTCTCGCTGCGAAAGACGCGCGTGAACTGGCGCGCGCTCATGTGCACGTTGTCGGCCATGCGCTCGACGCTAATGTCCTCGGCGAGATGCTCGAAGATCCAGTTCTCCAGGTCGATGCCGGTGGTGATGCCGGCGGATGTGTAAATGTGGCCGTCCTTCACGAAGATCGAGTTGCGCACGAGCTCGACGCGCGGGTAGCGCTCGGCCAGGTGGTCGCACCACTGCCAGTGCGTGACCGCGCGCCGGCCCTCCAGCGCGCCCGACGCGGCGAGGACGAACGTGCCGAGGCAGCTCGAGCCGACGCGACGCGCCTGCGACGACATCTCTTTCAGCCAGCGCAGATAGGCCGGGTCGTAGCGGCCCGAGGGGGCCTCGGGTCCGCCCACCACCCAGAGCGTGTCGATGGGACGATCAAACTTGCGGAAGTCGGTGCCGCCGGTGACACGCAGCCCCCGATTGATAGCGGTTGAGCCATCACGCTCCGGCGATACCAACTCAATCTCGTAGTCGCACTGGGCGAACACCTCCAGCGGACCTGCAAGGTCCTGCACCTCAAAGGGCGGGACACCGGTGAGTACGATTCTGCGCATAGATGGTCATTGTGTCTTAAAAGGTCGGCACGATGTCTGTTTTTGTCGTCGTCCAAGCGGTCAGCCCGCGGACGCAAGGGGTCGCCTCGATGGATGCTTCTCAGTCGACGCTCATCGCCATCAGCTGGTGCAAATCAATCGTTGGGTGTCTAAGGTGGCGGAGCAGCCATCTAGGGGCATTCTTTTAAAAACGTTGACACCGATTGAAATTGCAGTATTATTCACATTGTTTATTTAACAATGTGAATTCAATGAGACCTGTACTGACCAATGAAGAGGTGGCGGAGTTCCGTGCCGACGTCTGCCGCGTTGCCGGTGTGTTATTCGCACGTCATGGCGTTGAGGGCGTCACGATGCGGCAGATTGCCGTGGAACTTGACTGCAGTCCGACCACCGCCTACCGCTATTTCAAGAACAAGGAAGAAATTCTGGCGGCTGTGCGAGCCGCCGCGTTTAACCGATTCTGCGAAGTCATCGAAGAAGCGACGGGCTCGAGCCCGGAGCCGCGCACTAGCGCGCGCAACGTCGGCCAGGCCTACCTGGACTTTGCCCTGGAAAACCCGGACGCCTACCGGATGATGTTCGATGTCAGCCAGGCCGCAGTGACCGGCAATGCGGAGCTGGCAGAAGCTTTGGTACGGGCTCGCCGCAGCATGGTGGCGTACGTTGCGCCAATGATCGACAAGGGCATACTGCGCGGCGAAACGCATGCCCTGGGGCAGATGCTGTGGGCCGCCGCGCATGGCCTCGTGATGCTGCGGCTCTCGGGCATTGTTGCCGACGACACCGAACTGAGGCAACTCCACGAAAGAACCATGTCGGCCTTGGTGCGCGGCGCCCACCAGGTGATGGCTGGCAGCCGCGGCACAAGCGCCCTTGAGCTCATCAGCCCCGCCCCCGCCCGCAAAGCGGGAAGAAAAACCCCCTGAACCCCAGCCAACAAGGAACATCATGAAGAATCCATCGAAGCCCCATCGCGCCGTTGCCGTCGCGGTTGCTCTCTTTCTCAGTGCCTCGGCCTCCTTGGCACAGACTCTACAGCCGGAGGCCACCGATCCCGTGAAGCTGGAACTTATGAAAGGATTTCCACCAGCGCCCGAAAAAATCGTCAGGCTGTCCACTGTTCTGAAATTCCCCAACGGCCGGTGGGCGTTCCATCACATGCGCGAGCTCGGGCCGACGGTGCAGGTTTGGCGCGGTGACGACAAGCCGTCCGCTTTGCGCGAAATGCCGCAAGAGATGGACGCGCTCAGTTTTGAGGACGACAAGGGCGGCAAGACCACCCTGGCCGACTGGCAGCGCACGACGTTCACTGACGGCCTGCTCGTACTGCACAAGGGCGCGGTCGTCTTCCAAAAGCATTACTCCGGCATGGCTGCCCACCAGCCGCACGCGCTCTGGTCTATGAGCAAATCGTTCACCGGCTTGCTCGCGACGATGCTGATCAAGGAAGGAGTGATCGATCCCAACGCCTTGGTCGTGAAGTACCTCCCCGAGCTCAAAGACAGCGCGTGGGCAGATGCCACCGTGCAACAAACGCTCGACATGACCACCGGTGTTGCGTACAAGGAAAACTTCCGTGACCCCAACTCTGGCATCTTCCAGTACCTGCATGCCTCAGGACTGTTGCCCGCGCCGCCCACTTACACCGGTCCCAGGACTGTCCCCGACCTACTGGTGACGCTCAAGAAAGAGGGTGAACACGGCGCGGGTTTCAAATACAAGACCGTAGACACCGAGGTCATGGGTTGGCTGATGCAACGCGTCACGGGCAAGAGCTACTCCGCGCTCTTGTCTGAACGCCTCTGGTCGCGCATAGGCGCGCAGGATGACGCCTATATCTGGGTCGACCCGATCGGCACGCAAATCACCAGCGTGGGCTTCAGCGCCACGCTGCGAGACCTGGGTCGCGTGGGCGAGACGCTTCGCACCTCGGGTCGTTCGAGTGGACGGCAGATCATTGCCGAAAGCGTCATCGCTGAAATCCGCAGAGGCGCCGACATCGAGAAGTTCAAGGCCAACGGCCAGGCCATGCGCTCGGGCTACTCGTATCACAACCAGTGGTGGGTTCCGCATGACCGTGACGGCAGCTTCGAGATGAAGGGATTGAACGGGCAGCACATGCACATCAATCCGGCGGCCGAGCTGGTCATCATCAAACTCTCTTCCCACCCCGCGGGGGATACGAGCGTGACGCACAACCTCGACCGGCGGGCATTCGCTGCCATCGCCGGCGCGCTGCGCGGGCATTGAGCGTAAAGCTATGAGCACCATCGACTCACCCGGCCCCGGAATGCGCTTCGAAGACTGGATGGACGCAGCGAACGTGTTCGATGCCATCGAGCGCGCGCAAAAGCGCTGTGGCGGCAAGACCGTCATCACCTTCCTCGGCACCGATCCGCAAGCCCCGCCACGCGGCCCCGGTCCTTTGACACTTGGAGATGAACCATGATCACCCCCATATTCATGCTGGCCTTGATGATGACCCCCGCGATGTTGGCGCGGATTTTTTCAGCCACGACCGGAAATCTGCGAGACACCCGAGCGGCCGGGTCGATCGGTCTTGGGTTGCTGTTCGCTTTCACTGCGAGCGGGCACTTCATCCAGACAGAGTCGATGGCGCTGATGCTTCCGACCTGGGTTCCGGGACGCGTCTCGCTGGTCTATGCGACGGGTTTGCTCGAGATCGCAATTGCCGTGGCCTTCTGGCTTCCTGCCTACCGGAAGTACGCCGGCTGGGCGGCAGCCGTGGTGCTGGTGGCGTTCTTCCCGGCCAACATCTACGCAGCGCTCGAGCGTGTGCCGTTTGGTGGTCACGCATGGGGTCCGGTGTATCTCTGGATCCGTGCCCCGGTGCAAATCGCCATCCTGGCGTGGGTCGTTTGGTGCTCGATTGCACCCGGTCGCAAATTGCCTGTTGACGCAGCGCGCGGGAACTGAGTGGTCAGCGTGGACATGCTCAGTATCGCTGCTTGCTCCGATGCATCGTTGGGGGGCAATTCAGCCGACGCCATCGAGACGGAAGGCGAGCACGGCGCCGGATTCAAGTACAAGACCGTCGAACCGAGGTCATGGGCTGGCTCCCCCGCTAGGGATACGAGCGTCACGCACAACCTCGACAGGCGGGCGTTGGCCGCCATCGCCGACGCGCTGCGCGGGTATTGAGCGCAAAGCCATGAGCACCATCGACACACCGGGCCCCAGAATGCGCTTCGAAGAGTGGATGGTCGCAACGAACGTGTTCGATGCCATCGAGCGCACGCAGAATCGCTGCGCCGGCAAGACCGCCATCACCTTCATCGACACTGACCCCGAAGCCCCGCCGCGCAGGTTCAGCTATGCCGAACTGCTGGACGGGATCGCGCGAACGGCGAATGCCCTTCGGTCGCTTGGACTGCGGCGCGGCGACGTGGTGGCCTACATGCTGCCGTCGCTAGTCGAGACCCAGTTCGTGCTGTGGGGTGCGGCCACTGCCGCTTCGGCACTACCGCTCAACCCGCTGCTCAATGCGGAGGAGATCGCCAGCCTGTGTCGGGCCGCCGGCGCCAAAGCGCTGGTGGCGCTGGGACCTTTGCCGGGCACCGAGATATGGGACAAGGCCAAGCGGGTGAAAGCGCTGGTGCCGGCGATCGGCGTGCTGATTCAGGTGGGCGGCGAGCAAGATGATCGCCGTCCCGACGTTCAATTGCTCGCGGACCTCCTGCGGTCCAGTCCGGCGGCGCTGGCCTTTTCGGATTTGCCCGGGCCGAACGATGTGGCCGCCTATTTCCACACAGGCGGAACGACGGGCGCGCCGAAGCTCGTCATCCACACCCATCGCAACCAACTGGCGGCTGCCTATGGCGGCGCGTGGGCATCAGGTGCCAGCGCCGATGACGTGATCGTCAACGGCTTGCCGATGTTCCACGTCGCCTCCGCGATCTTCTGCAGTCTGGCCATGTTCGTTGCCGGCGCGGAAGTCGTAATCCTGTCGCCGGACGGGTTTCGCAACCCGCGAATCGTGCGCGACTTCTGGCGCATCGTAGAGCGCACCGGCACAACCATCGTTGGCGGCGTCCCCACGGCGTTGTCGGCCGTCGCGAAAGTCGATCCGAAAGGCGCGGACCTGAGTCGCGTGCGGGTCAACTTCTGCGGTGCGTCCCTGTTTCCTCGCAGCGTCGCCGAGCAGATGGAGCAACTGACGGGCAAGCCGGTGCGCGAGGTCTATGGCATGACCGAGTGCGGTGGCGTGATCTGCGTCGACCCGGTGTCGCGGCCGCGGGTCATCGGGTCCGCGGGTTGCCCCATACCGTTCTGCGAAGTCGAGGTGCGCGCGCTGGATGGAACGGGCGTCCCGGCCCGAGCCTGCATGCCGGGTGAGCCGGGCGTGCTGGTGGCGCGCGGGCCCAACGTGACGCCCGGCTATAAGGACGCCGCCCAATCCGCCACTCTCTTCACCGCGGACGGCTGGCTCATCACCGGAGACGTGGGTGTCCTCGACGCGACAGGTCGTGTGTTCATCACCGGGCGGGTCAAGGACCTGATCATCCGCAGCGGCCACAACATCGACCCGGCCGTTATCGAGAAATGCCTGATGCGGCACCCTGCCGTGGCCGATGCAGGCGCCGTGGGCATGCCAGACGCCTACGCGGGTGAATTGCCGGTCGCCTATGTCACGCTGCGGCAAGGCTTTTGCGTGACGGAGGACGAACTGCTGGCTTTCGCCAAGGCAACCATCCATGAACCACCCGCGCTTCCGCGGCGGCTCTTCATCCTGGAGCAACTGCCCATGACCGCCGTGGGGAAAGTTTACAAGCCTGCGTTGCGGCAGGATTGCGCACAACGGCACTTTTCGGAGGTACTCCGGGGTGAACCCATCGCAGCGCTGGCAGTGCGCGAGGAACCCGGCCGGGGCCAAGTCGTGTGCATTGAGTTGGCCGCCGCCGAGGAGGACTCATCACACGAAACTCGTCAACGCATTGCTGCGAACTTGGAGGGCTACCTGCTCACCCTCGAGTGGGCAAGATCCAAGGCACGCCCTGCCTGATCATTACCAGGAGTTCATCTTGCGCATCGTCAATAGGCGGACCACCGCAACGCAAGTTGCAGCTACGCTTTTGCCCCTTGGAAGGGTACCGGCTCAGAGCCGCGAATTTCTCTCACGTACCAATTCTGACGTCGTTGGCTATCCCGCGAGCGACACCGAGTTGGAACTGCTTCCCATTCATTCAGCACGTTACCGTCCCGAAACACCGTCTCGATTCGCGCCCCGGAATGCCTCAAGTTCTTGGCAGATAGCGACACTGTCGTTTACAACCCCGGCATGAAGCTGCAGCAAGCGGTGAAGTCCGTTAGCTGCGCTCTCCCAAATCAATGCCAGTAGCGGCACCCACGGAGACGTAACCAAAGGCATCGCGCAGCAGTTCGGTGACGAAAGTGGCGGTGGCGCGTTGGGCGTCGAAGTCGGTGCGCTCCAGCAGCGGGGCAAAGCTGCGCCATTGGGCGCAGGCGATCTGGAAGGCGCGGCTGTATTCGTCTTTGAGCTTGAGACCCTTGGGAATGCCGTAATCGGCCTCGGCTTGCAGGCGGGCTTGGCCCAGGGCGGCTTTTTCCAGCATATCGGGCAGGAACAAGCCGCCTTCCAGCCTCAAAGTGGGCAGGTTGAGCGTGGCAGTGTGTTTGCGGACGGTTTTCATGGCGAGCAATTACAGAGTGTCCGGCAGGAGGACATACACGCCAATCACATCGACCGGAAGACAAGGGGCCACGCTGTACTGGCCCACATCGCGAGCGGCTTCGCGCACACGGCGGTGGTCGGCCAGCAGCGCCTGGGCTCGGCTCTGCGCCAAGGCTTCCAGGCGCTGGGGGTGGGCTTGCAGAAAGTCCAAAGCCTGCGCCACTTCGCGGTGGATGGCCTCACGGGGCAGGTTACCGGTGGGCTGGCATTCCAGCAGAGATTCAGTGTCCTCGTCGCCAGAATGGGGCGTGGCGGTGAGCAGCAGCAGATGGCGCTCTGGGTCTTTGGCCAGGCGTTGCAGCAACTCAAAGCGCAGCTGCTTGCCCGCGCCGCTGCTGGCACAAGTGTGGGCTTCGTCAACGATGATGCATTCGGGGGCGATGCTTAAAAATGCTCACGGTGGCGCTCGCTTTTGATGTAGTCCAGGCTGACCACCACGATGGGGTAGTGATCAAACAGGCCCACGCCATGGGGTAAATCGCGCTCCACACGGCTGGCACTTGCTGAGGTGAGTGCAATGGCCTGCATGTTGAAGCGGTTGAGCAACTCCCCCTGCCACTGTTCCACCAGATGGGGCGGGCACAGCACGGCCAGCCGGCTAACTTCCCCACGGTCCATCAACTCGCGCACGATCAGGCCGGCCTCTACGGTTTTGCCGATGCCAACGTCGTCAGCGATCAACAAGCGCACGGTACTCAGGCGCAAGGCCATCAGCAAGGGCACCAACTGGTAGGCGCGCGGCTCCACGGCGATGTTGCCAAACGAACGGAAGGGGCCCCGCCACCCGCTCGCAACTTTAGCCGCAAAGCATCCCGCAGGAGTAATGCGGCGGCATGGTTGCCGGCTTGATCTGGGTTGGGCCAGGCAAATGTGGCAGGTTCGACAGGGGCAAACTCCAGCTCAGGAATCAGCGTGATGATGTCTTCTTCCGCGCCACCCAGGGGGCGTAATCGCAGCAGCCTGCTGCCGTCGTTTTGCCAATTGTCTGAGGCTTGCACCACCCACTCGCGGTTGCGAGCACGCACCAGGTTGCCGGGATTGAAATCATGGGTGGCGGTGTTCATTGAAGCGTGATATAGGTGAGTTGTCGGTGATGCTTGAGCGAGAGCAGAACGACTTCAGTGTCTGAATGGGCGTAGAGGACGACGTACGATCCAATCACGTATTCGCGCAAGTGGGGCAAGCCCGCCGATTGCGCCAACTGCTGCACCGCTGCCAAGCGCAGGTTGCCCTGCGCCGTATTGGGACGCAGAAAACGCGCGGGGCGACCACTTGCGGGGGACCAGGCCAGCAGCGTTTTCATCTCGCGCAAATCACGCTTGAGTTGGGCAAGCCGTGCTGGCGCACTGGCAGCGTCTTGCTCCACCATAAAGGCATACACAGCTTGCAGACTGGCGGCAAAGTGAGGGGCGGCGCCGACCTGCGCGCTGACTCGCCTTTTAATGGACTGTGGCATCAGTCTGCGAACAACAGATCGAGCTCAGCCGATGACATGCGTTTGCCGGCGATCACCTGGCCCAAGGCGGTTTCGGCCTCGGTCAGCAGAACCAGGCCCGCATGTTCGCGCTCCAGTGCGTGGTAGTAATCGAGCTTTTTCGCATCCACCAAGGCAACATAGCTGGAGCCGTTTTTGGTGAGCACCTTCTCGGCCCCGCTGCCCACCACGTCTTCGGCCAATTCGGTGAGACGAGCTCGTGCCTCGCTGATGGGAATGATGTCACTGGCGCGCAAAGTCATGCTTCACTCCTTAACGTATTTGTTAACGTTTATTGTATTACTCGAAGGCGAGTTTCCTGTCACGCCACCGAATATAAGCGGGTATTGGCCGAACTGGGCAACCCAATGTGCTGGGTCGGACATGTCAACCACGGTGTAGCCTTTGTCCAGCAGTGCAGCCGCCTGAGCCGGGCTTGGTGTGGCGAGAACCACCGCAGCACGCGTGGACTTGTACCAACCTGCCACGATGAGTGCCCCGCCCAGTGCTGGCGCTTGGTACTGGTCTGGCAGATGAAAGCCTCCGGTCAGCAGGGCTTGCTGCCACCTTGCAAACAGTTCGTCACCCTGGCCTGTAGCAGCAGTTGCGAGGGTCGAAGAGCTGGCTTGCTCGGTCACAACACCGGGCGCAGTAACCTGCGCGTTGGCTAAAGAGACCAGCATTTCGATGGCTTGCGTGTTGCGGCGGTTGATGTGGTCGTGGTCTGGTTGATTGAAATACGACAACAGGCACTGGTAACAACCGGCTTCACAAATGCTGTGCCCGTCAGGGGGTTTTTGCTCCAGCGCGGGCAAACCAGCCACCGACCATGGGCCAACGGGGCCTTTGTAATGCATCACGCGCAGTGCAGCAGCCGCGACTTGGGCCATGGCCTGTGGTTCGGTGGCCAAGCGGGTCAGCACTCCGGCGCCGCCTTCGGCTGCCTCGTAAAACATCAGGGCTTGGCGCTCATCTTGCTTGGGCAAGGGCTCAGCCACGAGCTCCGATTCTTCGATTTGGAAAGTCATTTCAATGCCACGCTTGAGGGCGGCTTGAAGCGTTGCCATGGCTTCCAGATCGAGCGGTGCCGCGGGGGCCAGGATGAGGATGTTGCGGTGGTCTTCCACAAAAGGCACGATTTGCTGGTTGGGCACCTTGTCCAGCAAGCCATCATCGCTGCTGCCATCGTCGGTGGCACCAGGCTAGTCTTTCTTGCTCCACTGACCAGTAATAGGGTTGATGTAAAAGTCGAGTTGTTCCTTGTCCTTGCGGCGGCGCCAGCCGCGGTTGATGCGCCAAATTTGTGCGGCTGACTAGGTGACGGCGCCGGATCTCGGCTATGACTTGCATTGATAACACTCCAGATTCTCCGGCAAAAGCGCCGGATGGTTACACAACCCAGGGTGGAAACTTTTGGACGCTGTTTACTCCGGAAATCTGGAAAGTTTTGCACGCTGTTTAACAGTCAAGACAGCCGATGCACTTGGTCACGTTCAACTTTGGCCGGATTCATGGCGCTTACCCCTGCGGCTTCACCACAGGACCGACAACCCCCTGCAGGTTTGAAATAACTGCCTTGCGGTACTCCGAAACGTAAAAGTCAACGGCCCTTTCCTGATCGTCCTCAGCACCATTGTTGGACAGAAAATTGAAGGCGTTGTAACGGCCAGCGGCAAACAGTATGGCGGCGCTGACTTCACCATCCTGACCACCCTCGGCCAACTGGTTGGCGAGATCGATGAACTTGTCTACAAGCTTGAGGAATTCTGGTGGGTATGCCATGGTGGTCTTTCGTTACCTGTCGTTGCTTGGTGCACTATAGCGCGGCCACATTTGCTCAACCTTCACTTGGGATTTGATCTTTCCCCAAGGAGATTAAAGTATCGAGGTGGCGAAGTGGTTTCCGAGTCGGCATCGATGAAGATGGGCTAAAAATACGCCAGTAACCAGAGCTGATCAACCACTTTTTACCTCACAACGTCAAGGTACATTTCCATAAATCCGCCTCATGACGCATCTGTGAATATGGCGGGGCCCTATCTGCTCAATGCACGCACTGTTGCCCGGGTCAGTTATTCAAGCTATATTGCATGATGCTCACGCATTGACGACTTCGACCGCAAGCAAAAGGAACCTGAAATGATGAACTTTGGATACAACGGACTCATTGGCGTGCTGGTGCTCGCTGGGGACATTTGGGCCATTCTCAACATTTTCCAAAGCTCGGTATCCAACGAAAAAAAATTGATCTGGATCATCGCCGTCGTGTTGCTGCCCGTTCTGGGTCTGCTGTTGTGGTACTTCCTTGGGCCGCGCAACGGCAGGTCAGGCTAGCGGGAAGATAGCCACAATAAGAAGGGGTGGGGCTCATAACGAACCCCACCCCTTCCAGGTGCTTCCTCAAGTATGGGAAGCGTCTTGACGGTAAACCGTCATTCAGATGTGAGCGTAAGTGTGGTCCATGGTCATGTATGAGGCTCCTTCACCGAGGATAAAGACTCGGTCACGGTGAAATTCTGCTCCCTATTTTTTGGGTAGTCAATAGCTTTATTGGCACGAGCTGACCGATCATATCTTGGTTGCTTTTTAAGAATAGGCCGTCCAATAATGTGAGGACCGTTGCGCATAGCGATAAACCACTTTCAGCCTTGACTCACTTAAAGTCCTCCAGCAACACTTCGTAAACGTCGCTGCTGGCAACATATTTCACGCTGTAAGCACCCGGATAGACACCAGGCTTGGAGTAGCGGCCCGGTCGGGCAATGGCCGTCGAGAATGAAGGCTTTGACAACAGGTAGTCAAGCGTCACCATAGGCTCAAGAAAAGTTTGTTGCCGGTTGTAGTAACCATAGATGAAGGTTGCCGTGAATGGCTGTCCGTGATGTTCGCCGGACGACACGTTGATGGCGTGGACACCCATCCTGGGTACTGCGGTTCCGGGTGGGATAACGTAGCCTTGCGGCAGCAATTCAGCGGGTGCCTGTTGTTGCGGTTGGCCAGATTCAGCGTCATTGCGGAAGCGGACTTTTTCCTGGGCGGCGCGGCTGACCAGATAAAAGTGGAAGTCGAAATGTGGCACGTCGTACACATGGGGTGGTGGGTGACCGACTGGCTCCCAGTTGATCATGACGTGATCAATCGCCGTTTTTGGACCTTTGCCAGGCATCTGCAAATGATAAGCAGTATCCGTTCTGGCGCCCCGGGCCGACTTTGGCAGATCGTTCAGAGCGCCAGGAGTCAAGACGATGCCTATGGCCGTCAGCTTCTCGTTGGCGTCGGTGCGAACCAGCACATGTGCTGACCCGTTACCCATGGAGACGGGCTTGCCCTCGTAACTGTGTGCCTGGCCGAGGGCTGATCCGGTGGCCAGCGCAGCTGCCAGTAACGCAACCAGCCGATAGAGCTTGTGTTGGGTTGATTGACTTTTCATGCTCATGATTTCACTCCTTGCGTTTCGTTCAACGTTGTCATGGCGGCGGCTTCTGCACGGGTTGTGGAGTCGCTGATTGGCCGGCTAACTGCCGTTTTTAGTGTTATTGGCTTGGACGGATGTTCTGATTCACGCGGAACAGATTGCCCGGGTCATATCTATTCTTCACTGCGACCAGACGGTCATATCCTGGGCCGTAGGCGCTCTTGACGCGCTCGGGTTCGTCGTCGGTCAGAAAATTGACGTACACGCCACCTGTTGCATGGGGCGCAGCCTCCTTGAAGAATCCGCGTGCCCAGTCAGTACATTTCTGGTCTTCGGCCGCTGTCTCCCAGCGGCCATGAACGTTGCATACATAGATTGCATCGCGATGCGAATAGGCAGTCGCATCGGGTCTTGGGCGGGTCGTGGCACCACCGATCAGGCCGAAGAAAATCTCACAGTGAGGTGAAGGCAGGCTTTGGACATATTTCACAGCCACGTCGATGGCACCGTCGCTCAGCTCGACGAAATTGTGCGATTTCCAATAATTGCGGGCACCAGGTGTCAGCAGTGGGTCAAACGTTTGTTGCCAGGCCGTGTAGGGCATCATGGCGGTAAATTCGCCGAGCACCGTGCCAAGTTTGCGCAAAGGTTCTATCGCTTTTCGTCCTTCGTCTGGATCGCCGGCATGGAACAAACAAAAGGCGATGATCTCGGTCCCGTGCACCTCTGGTGGCAGGAACGGCAAGGGCGGTGCCTTGCGTAGCACGGTCCAGACGTTGGTGTCCTCTCCAAGTTTCTTCACATAGTCGCGGAATTGTTTCAACGCCTGCGCTGCATCCTTGAGCGGATAGACGATCATCCCGCACAGAACTTCGGGTCCAACCGGGTGAAGCTTGAACTCAAATCTGCTGACGACACCAAAGTTGCCGCTACCGCCGCGAATCGCCCAAAAGAGATCGGCGTGCTCTTTCTCGTTGGCCCGTATCAGGAGCCCATCGGCGGTGATCACATCGGCGGCAAGCAGATTGTCTACGGTCATCCCGTACTTTCGGGAAAGCCATCCGAATCCACCGCCAAGCGTGAGTCCTGCAATGCCCGTGGTCGAGTTGATGCCAACGGGAGTGGCCAATCCAAACGCCTGGCATTCATGGTCAAAATCGCCGAGTGTCGCGCCCGGCTCTACATGGGCCACCGCCGCAATCGGGTCGATCGCTACCGTGCGCATATTCGATAGATCAATGAGCAAGCCGCCCTCGCACACGGCATTGCCGGCAATATTGTGTCCGCCACCCTTGACAGCCGTCAGAAGGCGATGGGTATGCGCAAACGTGACCGCCTGACGGATGTCGGCCACGCCGGCACACCGCACCACCAATGCTGGTTTGCGGTCAATCATGGCGTTCCAGACCGTGCGCGACTTGTCGTAGCCCTCGTCGCCGGGAAAGAGTAGCGCACCCCGTAAAGATGATTTCAACTTTTCCAGGGAGGCGCCATCCAATGTGATGTGGTCTCCCGTCAGTCCGATTGCTTTTACGCTGTTCATGATGTAGCCTCCAATTCGTTGATCAAAAAGGCTCCCGCTTGGGTGCCTCGTTTGCCTCTCTACGGATAACGTGCTCAATCTAAGCTGCTTGGACACGTAGCGCTATACGCAGCATCGCGTACGCTGCAAGCTTTTGGGGTGGAGCATCGATGATTGCGATTCGAGCCGGCCCGCTGTGGGGTCGCCTGGTCCGTTAGGCGACACGGTGGGAGGACGCTACGCCCAATTTCTGGCTCAGTCAAACGCAGTAGCAACAGCCCATACGGCAGCATGGTTTTTGTGTCCTTGGATGGATCACTGGGCCGCCTGATATCAGCGTACTGGTCGGCTTGGTGTGGACGCGCCTTCCTCCCAGGCGCACATTGTTGGATTCGGGCACGGTATTGGCGGTTTCCCAGACGCCCATGAACGAGACCGGCCCCGAAACCGCCCCGCACTGGCAACTGCCTGCGAACCCGCCGGCAGCAAGGTTGAGACTCGAATGACAATTCTCAAGCAGGGTGAATCTGAGCGCTCTAGCATCCAGGGCCAAGGCATTGGTACAACACCATGCCGCCGAGCAGGAGCCACCATGAAACAGCATGAACTTATTCTGGCGCTGATCGCTGCGACCTTGAAGCGGGTTTGATGGACGCCCACGCCGATCCCTTGGGCACCGAGCACCACCGGCTCACTCATGACCTGGGAAGGCTGACGCCTGTGTCAGAGATTCCCTTGCGCCTGACGCTCTGGAACGGCATGCAACATGATCTGGGGCCGCAGCCCACGGTGACGGTCAAGGTGCTGAGTCCGGGCGCGCTGCGGTATTTTGTGCCGCCCAGCCTGGACAACCTGGCCGAGGGCTACGTCAACGGCCACTTCGACGTGCTGGGGCAGGCCGCCGACATTGTGGAAGCCGCCACCAGCCTGGCACAACATGGGGTGCCCATGCGCGGCCGGTTTGGCCGCCTGTTCAGCGCCCTGCACCATGACCGGGGCACGGACACGCACGCCATCGAGCACCATTACGATATCTCCAACGACTTCTACCGCTTGTGGCTGGGCGATGACATGGTTTATTCCTGCGCCTACTTTCCGACCCGGACCGAGTCGCTGGAAGCGGCACAAACCGCCAAGCTCGACCACATCCTGCGCAAGCTCATGCTCAAGCCGGGCGAGCGCCTGCTCGACATCGGCTGCGGCTGGGGCGCGCTGGCGATACGTGCCGCGCAAAAATACGGCGCCCGGGTGCTCGGTGTCACCCTGTCGAAAAACCAGTACACCCTGGCGTGTGTGCGTGTCGCGCAGGCGGGTCTGGCAGACCAGGTCGAGATCCGGCTGCAGGACTACCGTGACATCGAGCCGGGCGACGGCCAATTTGACAAGATCACCTCGATCGGCATGTTCGAGCATGTGGGCCTGAACCACCTGGAGGCCTATTTCGGCAAGATCAACGCCCTGCTGAAAGACGGCGGCCTGGTGCTGAACCACGGCATCACCTCCACCGACCCGGGCAGCGGTGCCGCCCCGCTGGGGGCCGCTAATTTCATCGAGAAATATGTCTTTCCGAACGGCGAGCTGCCACACATCAGCCTGGCGCTCAAGGACATGCAGAGCGCTGGACTGGAGGCGCTCGACGTGGAGTGCCTGCGCCGCCATTACGCGCGCACGCTGGCGTGCTGGTCGGACAACTATGAGCGCCAGCAGGAAGCCATTCACGCGCTGGTGAGCGAGACCACCTACCGGGTCTGGCGCATTTACCTGGCGGGCTGCGCCCATGCGTTTTCACAAAACTGGGTGTCGCTCTACCAGGTGCTGGCGTGCAAGGCCGGCACCTGCGCAGAGCTGAACCCGACGCCCTGGTCACGCGCCTACATGTACACCTGAGGCATCAAGTCGTCATTGGTACTGCCGAATCACCCGGTAGCGCGGCGCCTTGAGCCCGGTCGAGAGCACCAGCGTAAAGTCCCGCACCGACCACCGCACGGGTGCCAATACTGCGGGCGCAATCGCCGCAGCGGCATGGCGCGCCAGCGTGACATGGGGCACATAGGGCCGGGGATCGAGCGCCAGATCAAGCCCGCGCAGCGCCTGCCCCAGCCGCTCATGCAAAGCGCGCAGGGCCACGGGCACTTCCGCCGCGCACAGCACCGCCAGGCCGTGGGGCCAGAGCCTTGGCTGGTCCAATACCAGTTCGAAGGGCCGGAACGGCACCACAGCGCAGGCGGCAATCGCTTCTGCTTTGTCAGTGGCCACATCGCCGATGAAATGCAGGGTGGCATGCCAGTCCGCCGCTGCGTATCGGGCACAGCCCGACGGCCAGATCCATTGGTTGGCATGCGCGGCCAGTTGCCCGCGGGTGGCATCATCAGGCCAGAGCGCAAAAAAAGTCGCTGGGTTCGGACGACAGGGGGTTTGCCGGTGTTCATGGTTCAATTCTGATCATGCAGGGACATTACAGTAGCAGCATTCGCATTTCAACCGAAGCATCCACTCAACCTGGCGCACACACATGAAACCTCACACCCTTGGCAGCCTGCTTGTGGCGCTTCAGTTTGGCGCGCTGGGGGCACTCGTCCTGTTGGCAGCCCCAAAGCTCATGCAGCAACCCTTTCAGCCTTGGACATGGCTGACCATTGGCTTGAGCGGGGTGGTCGGCTTGTCGGCGTTGCTGGCCAACCGGCCCGGCAACTTCAACATCCACCCGGCCCCGCGCACCGACGGCAAGCTGGTCGCGCATGGCCCCTACCGCTGGATCCGACACCCCATGTACACGGCCGTGAGTTTGCTGGGCCTGGCCTGTGCCCTGGCGCTGGGTTCCGTGCTGGCCTGGCTGCTCTGGGGCGTTTTGTCGCTGGTGCTGCTGTTCAAGGCGCGGCTGGAAGAACGCTGGATGACGGCGTTGCATCCGTCCTATGTGCACTACATGGCGCGTACCCGCCGCTTTATTCCGTTTCTTTTATAAGACGGTCCAGCCATGTTCATTGCCGCCAAACTGCTGGCCTGCCGCATGAGCGGCAAAGCCTGAGCCAAACTGGTCACACCTCCTGGCCGGAGTCGGGCACACGGGTGGCCAGCACCTTGTCGACCCGCTTGCCGTCCAGGTCCACCACCTCGAACAACCAGTCTTCGCAGCTAATTTTCTCGCCGGTCACCGGCATGTGGCCGCTCACCGCCATCAACAATCCGGCCAGCGTGTTGTAGCGGCCACGTTCTTCCAGCGGCAGCTCATCCATGTCGAGCCTGGCCTTGAGTTCGCTGACCGGCATCATGCCGTCGAGCAGCCAGCTGCCGTCATCGCGCTGCACCGCCCAGGCCTCGGTTTTGGCGCTCGGCTGCAGCTCGCCGGTGATGGCTTCCAGCAGGTCATGGGGGGTGAGCAGGCCCTGCACCACGCCGTATTCGTCCACCACCAGCACCAGGCGGCCGACCTTGGCACGGAACTGCTCCAGCAAGGCCATGCCGCTGAGGGTTTCGGGCACAAACACGGCCGTGGTCACGTAGTCTTCGAGCGTGCCCGGCGCATCACCCCCCAGCGCCAGCATGTGGGCCACGCTGATCTTGCCCACCACATCGTCCATCGAGCCGCGGCACACCGGGTACCAGGAATGGGCGCGTTGGGCACCATCGGTCCCCACTTTTTGCAGACCTTGCGCCACACTGATACCGGCATCAAGCCAGTCGACTTCGGCGCGCGGCACCATCAGCGAGGTCAATTGCCGGTCATCGAGGCCAAACACGTTTTGCACCATCTGGTGCTCGTGTTCTTCAATCACACCGGCGTCCACACCTTCCTCCAGACTGGCAGAAATTTCTTCCTCGGTCATGGCACGCACCGCGTTGGTGTCGATACGCAGCAGCTTCAACATGGCGGCGGTCGAGCCCGAGAGCAATTTGACAAACGGCCCGGCGGCGCGCGCCAGCCACAACATGGGCCGCGACACCCAGCGCGACACCGCCTCGGGGTGCAACTGACCGATGCGTTTGGGCACCAGTTCGCCAAAAATGATGGTGATATAGGTGATGATGGTCACCACCAGTGCCGTGGCGGCAATGGCCGCAGCCTTGTCGGCCATGCCCCAGCCTTGCAGCCAGGCGGCTAGCCCGGCACTGAAGGCAGCCTCGCCAACGATGCCGTTGAGCACACCAATCGAGGTAATGCCCACCTGCACGGTCGATAAAAACTGGTTGGGGTTGTCCAGCAGCGTCAGCGCCGCCTGAGCGCCCTTGTCGCCTGCTTCGGTCATGGCGTTGAGCCGCGACTTGCGACTGGCGGCCAGCGCCAGCTCGGACATGGCAAAGACACCATTGAGCAGCGTCAAAAAAATAATCAGCAAAATTTCCATGCATCACAAACGACAATGAACACCATGGCACTTTACATGATTGGCGACGTGCAGGGCTGCAACAGCGCCTTACAACGTCTATTAAACAAAATTTCTTTCTCGCCCAGCCGCGACACACTCTACTTTTTGGGTGATCTGGTCAACCGTGGCCCCGATTCGGCGGGTGTGCTACGCAGACTGATGGGTTTTGGCGCCTCGGCGCAATGCCTGCTCGGCAACCACGACCTGCATTTGCTGGCGGCCAGCGTGGGCGCGCGCCGACCGAGCCGCAAGGACACGCTGGGCAACGTGCTGGACGCACCCGACCGCGAGGCCATGCTGGCCTGGCTGCGCCAGCAGCACATGGCTTTTTTGCTGGAGCAGCAACACCAGTCGGTCCTGATGGTGCACGCCGGCGTGCTGCCAGGCTGGACCGCCAGCCAGGCCCTGGCGCTGGCGGGGGAGTTTGAAGCGGTGTTGCGTGGCCCCGACTTGGGCGACTTTTTGCATCAGATGTATGGCGACAGCCCGAACCAGTGGGACGATGCATTGCAGGGTATCGACCGCTTGCGAATGATTGTGAATGCCTTGACGCGGCTGCGCTTTTGCACCGCCGAGGGGGTGATGGAATTCGAGACCAGTGACGGCGCCCACGCGGCCCCTGCCGGTTACCTGCCCTGGTACGAGGTACCGGGGCGCAAGACCCGCGATGTCACGGTGGTGTTTGGCCACTGGTCAACCCTGGGCTGGCTGGGCCGCGACGATCTGTTCGCGCTGGATTCCGGTTGTGTCTGGGGCGGGCACCTGAGCGCCCTGAAACTGGACACCGGCACGCCAGCGCATGAGTTGATCCAGGTGAAGTGCGAGCAGGCGCAAAAACCGGGGGATTGATCGCTTATTTTTTCAGGCTTGCCACGGATTGATGACATTCAAGCCAAAGCCTTCAAAGTCACGCACATTGCGGGTGACCAGCGTCAGATTGTGATGCAAGGCCGTGGCCGCCAGCAAACTGTCGATGGCCGGCAGCGGGCGACGGGCTTGGGCTTGCAAATAGCCCCATCGGTCAACCACTGGCAAATCGACGCTCAGTATCCGACCAAGAAAAAAGGTGGGCAGGTCGACCTCAAGCCAGTCATTCAAAGCCTGTCGCCTTCTGGCATCGACGCTGCCAGTGCTTAGCGTTTCTATGCCTTTGCGAATTTCACCCAAAGTGAGCACACTCAGAAAAAGCGATTGCGCAGTACGTGCTGAAAACCAGGTCACCACCTTGGCGTCCGGCTGCTTGCGACGTAGTTCAGAAATGGCGTTGGTGTCGAGCAGATAGCTCATAGGTTGATCTCACGCGTCAGACTTTGGACGCGCTCGAAAGTCAGGTCATCCAGGCCATACAAGGGTGAACGCTGCATGAATTCGACCAAGGACTGCGAGTTGCCGCTGAGCCGATCAAACAATTCGCGTGAGACCACCACCGCCACCGATTTTCCATGCACCGTGATGTCTTGCGGACCGTCTTGCTTTGCGCTTTTAAGCACATCAGAAAAGCGCGCTTTTGCCGTTTGCAGTTGCCAACTTTGCATGCCGTCCTCCAATATTCTGACCATAATGGTCAGAATATAACCGATTGGCAAAAATCAGGCGGGCTGGAATAGCGCGGCGACCTTGCGCTTGGGCTTGATGTTGCTGGAAATGGTGCGCACACCCGGGCGCGCAGCAGCGGCTTCCCAAGCGGGTGCGGCTTCTGGCGGCAACGAGGGTTCGTACGGTTTTTCAAAGAACGGGTCTTGTGGCACGGGGCGGCTGCGCCGGGGCTCAGCGCGCGAACCCCGGGCAAAGTCTTCGGGGCGGCGCTGGTCGCTGCCGTCTTCGCGATAGAGCCGGCGGCCATCATTGATATGGCCCTGCTTGCGGATGTCGGGCAGGTTTTCTTCGAACTCGATGCCTTCGAGCTCGATCTTGGTCTTGAGCAGCTTCTCGATGTCGGTCACCAGGCGCTGGTCGCTCTTGGAAACAAACGTGACGGCCAGCCCTTCTGCTCCCGCGCGGCCAGTGCGGCCAATGCGGTGCACGTAGTCTTCGGCGTGGAACGGGATGTCGAAGTTGAACACGGCGGGCACGTCCTTGATGTCGAGCCCGCGCGCGGCCACGTCGGTACAGACCAGCAGGTCGACGCCACCGCTCTTGAAGGACTCAAGTGCCTTCAGGCGTTCTTCCTGGCTCTTGTCGCCATGCAACGCGGTGGTTTTGAGGCCTTCGTGCTCCAGGGAGCGCGCCAGTCGCGCACAACCGAGCTTGCTGTTGACAAAAACGAAGGCCTGCTTGATGCCGCGCTGGCGCAGGATCTGGTGCAGGGCGTGGCGCTTGTCCTCACCCTCGACGCTGTAAAAATGTTGCTCGACGGTAGAAGCGGCGGCGTTGGAGCGCGCCACCTCGATGGTGACCGGGTCTTGCAGGTAGCTGCTGGCCAGACGCTTGATTTCCGGCGAGAAGGTGGCCGAAAACAGCAGTGTGGTGCGCTGTTTGGGCAGGTAGCTAAGGATGCGTTGCAGGTCGGGCAGAAAGCCGATGTCGAGCATCCGGTCGGCCTCGTCGAGCACCACGTATTCGACCTGGTTGAGCACGCAGTTCTTGGCTTCAATGTGGTCCAGCAGGCGACCCGGCGTGGCCACCAGCACTTCGACCCCTTTTTTGAGTTCGATGGTTTGCGGCTTCATGTCCATGCCGCCAAACACCACAGCACTGCGCAAATTGGTGTATTTTCCATAGAGCTCAACCTGCTCGGCCACCTGCACGGCCAGCTCACGCGTGGGCAGCAGCACCAGGGCGCGCACCGGGTGGCGCGCAGGCGACGTGGAAGCGTTTTCGTGCTTGAGCATGCGCTGCATCAGTGGCAGGGCAAAGGCGGCTGTTTTACCGGTGCCGGTCTGGGCCGCACCCATCACGTCACGGCCCTGTAGCACCACGGGGATGGCCTGGGCCTGGATCGGGGTCATGGTCTCGTAACCCATTTCGGCCACAGCGCGGGCCAAAGGGTCGGCCAGTTGCAGCTGGGCAAAGGCCATGATGGGGGTGTCGGAAGTTAATTCGTTTGCGTTCGCAGGAGTCAGTTCGGTCATTGAAGCTCAGGTTCAATTGCTATCAATCCGATAGCTGGTGATGCCCGGGAATCGGGGCAATTTTCTTAAGAAGAAACCGTATTATCCTACAACGCTCACAGTTCGCGCGCAGCGAAGGTATCGCAACCCTTGACGCTGCCGTTTTTAAGGCCCTGGTCGAACCAGCGCTGGCGCTGCGCACTGGTGCCATGGGTGAAGCTGTCGGGCACCACCTGGCCGTCACGGGAGCGCTGCAGCGCGTCGTCGCCAATGCGGGCGGCGGCGTTCATGGCTTCTTCCACATCGCCCTGCTCCAGCAACTGGCGTGCCGCCTGCGCGTGGTTGGCCCAGACCCCCGAAAAACAATCGGCCTGCAATTCCAGACGCACGCTCAGGGCGTTGTAGTCGGTCTGGCTGACACGGCCACGCATCTGCTCCATTTTGCTGGTAATTCCCATCAGGTTTTGCACATGGTGGCCCACCTCATGGGCGATCACATAGGCCTGGGCAAAATCGCCGGGCGCGCCCAACTGGTTTTTCAGGGTCTCGTAAAAGTCAAGGTCGATGTAAACGTTCTGGTCAGCCGGGCAGTAAAACGGCCCCATCGCCGCCTGACCCTGCCCGCAGGCGGTGGACGTCGCGCCGCGAAACAGCACCAGTTTGGGCTCCTTGTAAGTTGCCCCACCCTGGGTGAACACGGCTTTCCAAACGTCCTCCGTATCGGCCAGCACCGTGGAAACAAAGGCTGCCATCTGGTCATCTGCCGGGGGTTTCTGCGCTGGTGCCGATGAGCTCTGCGGTGCCGGGCTGCCGCCGCTGAGCAGATTCAGAACCGTCATCGGGTTGATCCCGAGGAAATAGGACACCACGAGCGCGATGACCACCGAACCCAGTCCAAGTCGGCGTCCGCCAAAGCCACCGCCACCTGACGAGCCGCCACTGCCCCGGCGATCTTCGACATTGTCAGATTGACGGTTGCCGCCCCATTTCATGGTGCTGCTCCCATGGGGATCAGGCCTTGGGCAGGGTCACGCCGCGCTGGCCCTGGTACTTGCCGCCGCGGTCCTTGTAGCTGGTCTCGCACTCTTCGTCGCTCTCGAAAAACAGCACCTGGGCGCAGCCTTCGCCAGCATAGATTTTGGCGGGCAGCGGCGTGGTGTTGGAGAATTCGAGCGTGACGTAGCCTTCCCATTCGGGTTCGAATGGGGTCACGTTGACGATGATGCCGCAGCGCGCGTAGGTGCTCTTGCCCAGACAGATGGTGAGCACGTTGCGCGGAATGCGGAAATACTCGACCGTGCGGGCCAGGGCAAAGCTGTTGGGCGGGATGATGCAGACGTCGCTGTTGAAGTCGACAAAGCTTTTTTCGTCAAAGTTCTTGGGGTCGACCACCGTGCTGTGGATGTTGGTGAAGACCTTGAATTCAGGCGCGCAGCGGATGTCGTAGCCATAACTGCTGGTGCCGTAGCTGACAATCTTGTTGCCAGCCGCATCCTGGCGGATCTGGCCGGGTTCGAAGGGCTCGATCATGCCGTGTTGCTCGGCCATGCGGCGGATCCATTTATCGCTTTTGATCGTCATTGGGGTCAACTCCTGGGGTTGATCTGATTGTAAGCAACGCGTTCGCTGATTCAGGGGCGTGCGAAAACCCGGAAAGACAGGCTCTTGATTTTCGAACGGCGGCGGCGTGCGGCAGGTCATGGCTTGGGGCGGCAGCCTCATACTGTCACACGCCCAGCAATCGGCTACCACCCCAAGCCATGACCTGCTGAGACACAGAGAAGTGATTTGCTGGCAAGTGAATACCCAAAGGTTTCCGACTTCTGCTGATTTAATGCGAAAGAACGCCGTCATTGAGCGCAGCGAGGCAATCCATGACTTCCGGATGCATGGACTGCCACGTCGCTATGCTCCTCGCAATGACGGCGCGTTTCTTTTTCTCGCAGTGGCTTGGCTGCCATGCCAGTAAGTGCTGGTGCATCACCACCCTCACCGGCCATGTCGGGCCATGCCGGGGACCGATTTCTGGGCGTGTGACAGTATGAGGTCCCCGGCATGGCCCGACGTGGCTGGCGCTGCGAACGTTCAAAATGAATCAAGGTTGGCGCACCCGCACCGCTTGGCCATCGGCAATCATGCTGCCCGGGTAAAGCAGCACGGTGTCGCCCTCGCGCAGGCCCTCATTGAGCCAGGCCACGTCAGAATTTCGGTCCTTGATCTGCACCGCCCTGGCGCGGGCGCGCCCGGCTTCCACCACAAAGACCCGCCATTGCTCGCCGTCACGCACCAGCGCCGCGGTGGGCACCAGCAAGGCCTTGGCCTGCTTGAACAACGTGATGCGGGCATCGATGCGAAAACCATCGCCGAGGCGCTGCGCCTCGGGGGCAGCGGCCTCCAGGCTCACAATGACATTGACGCGCTGCTCCTCGATGCCCAGGGCCGACACCTTGGTGAAGGCCACGGGTTCGATGCGTGTGACCTGGCCGGGAATGGGCGCTGCGCCGCTGCCCAGCGAGAGTTGCACCGGCGCGCCCGGCTGGATTTGACGCACCTCGCCGGACAGCACGTCGATGACCGCCTCCATGGCGGCGGTGTTGCCGATGTCGAGCAGCGGCTGGCCGGCGGTGACCGGGGCGGCGCTGTCCAGGTGCAGCTTGAGCACCTGCCCGTCGACCGGGCTTTTGAGTTCCCAACGGCCCGTGGTGCTGCCGCCGGCTGCGGGCTCGGCGCGACTCAGGGCGGCGCGCGCTTCGGCCACAGCAAAGTCGGCCATGCCCTGCTCGGCGCGCGCGGCCGTGAGCGCCTGCTGCGCGGCCTGGCGGGCCAGTACCGCCTGGTCGCGCGCCGACGCGGAAATGAAGTTGTCCTGCGCCAGCTTGGCCGCCCGCTCGGCTTCCAGCATGGCCTGCGCCAGTGCGGTCTGCGCCTGCTGCACCTGCGCTGCGGCGGCACGGCGCGCAGCGTCGGCGCTGCCCACGCGCTGCTGCAATACGGTACGCGTGCGCGCATCGATCATTTGCGGCGCGACCGGCACCAGGGCCGCCACCACGTCACCGGCGCGCACGCGGTCGCCCACTTTCAATGTCGGGCGCATCAGTTCGGCGTGCGTGGGGGCTGTGATCACATAGCGGTTTTTCAGGCGCAAGCGGCCGTCCTCTTCAATGCTCTGCTCAAAGCTGCCGGTGGTCACGGTAGCCACTTCGACCAGCAGCGGACGCGGCCGGTAAACGGCATAGACCAGCGCGGCCGCCGCCATCAGCAGCAGCGCCCCGCCAATCCAGCGTTGGTATTTTTTCCAGGGAGTTTGATTGTTCATTCTCGTACCTTTAAAACAGCAACCAGGTCCAGTTGGTCAATCTTGCGGCGCACCAGCAGCGCGCTGGCAATGCCTGCGGCCAGCACAATCAGCGCCGCCGAGGCATAGGTGGACGGCTCGATGATGACCGGGAAGTCGATGCTGTCGGATGACATCAGCTGCATCATCAGCGAAGCCAGCCCCCAGCCCGCCAGCAAACCGATAGGCAGAGCCAGCAGCAATTCGGCACCAAGCTCGGCCAGCAGCAGCACCGAGACCTCGGCACGCGTCATGCCGAGCACGCGCAGGCTTGCCAGTTCCCAGGCGCGCTCCGAGAGCGAAATGCGCGCCGCGTTGTAGATAATGCCCACCGCCATCGCCACCGCAAACAGCGTCAGAATGCCGCTGAACACGCCCATGTTGCGCGAGGTGGTCTTGTTGAAATTGGCCAGCGAGCCGGCCTTGTCGAACACCGCGCTGATGGTCGGTGCGCCCTTGACCGCCGCCCAGAAAGCACCCATGGCCTGCGAGTCCACCTGCAGCGCGGCATCGACCACGCCGTCGCCATCGCGCGCCAGCCGGTTCATCGCGTCCAGGTTCATGTAGAGCAGCTTGCCAAACATGGTCTGCACGACATCGACCACCTCGACCTCGGTGTGCCTCTGGTTCCACAGGCGGAACTCAAGCGCGATGCGGTCGCCCACGCGCACGCCGAGTTCGCGTGCCAGCATGGCCGAGAGCACCACGCCGTGCGCCGGCATGTCCACCGCACCGCGTTGCTCGTCGACCACGCGCATCAGTCGCGCACCGGCGCGAAAACCCATGAGCGCAGTGTCTTCACTGCGGCCGCCAAAACGCACGCGCACCGGCTCGGTTCGGTAGGGCTCGGCGCCGATCACGCCGGGCAGGCGCCGCAGGTCTTGCACCACGTCCAGCGGCACCGGCCGGTGAAAGTTGACCAGCACATCGCCCTGCTGCACCTGGCGGAATTGCACATCGACGATATGGGCAATGGCGTCGAGCCAGAAGGCGCCCGAAATCTGCAGCGCCACCGCCAGCGCAATGCCGGTGACGGTGAAAGCGGCGCGCAAGGGGCGGCGCTCGAAATTGCGGATCACCATCATCGCGCCGGTGCTCACGTAGCGGGCGAAGCCCAGACGCTCGATCAGCGTCGGCTTGAAGGCTGGGGGCGACGGGGGTTGCATGGCCTGCGCCGGGCTCAGGCGCACCACGGCGCGGATCGCCGTCCAGGTGCCGAGGGCGGCGGCCACGGCAGCGATCAGCGCCGACGCCACGATCAGCCAGGGACTGGTCACATAGGCCAGTTGGTTAAAGCGGAACACCTCGTCGTACAAGCCCAGCATGCCCTGCCCGATCAGCGCACTCAAGGCCAGACCGGCGGCCACACCCAGGCCGGCGATGGCAAACGCCAGCTGGATGTAGTGCCAGGCGATGGCGCCGTCGCTGTAGCCCAGCGCCTTGAGGGCGGCAATCTGGCTGCGCTGCGTGGCCACCTGGCGGCTCAGCACCACGTTGAGGATGAACATCGCCACCGCCAGAAAGATCGACGGCAGCACGGTGCCCATCACCTTGAGCGATGCCAGCTCGTCGGTCACGATCTTGGATGACAACTGCCTGTCGCGCCCCACCGCGCCAATCGCGCCATAGGGTTCGAGCAGCCGGTCCACGCGTTCCAGCACCGGCGCCACCGCCACACCGGCATCCAGCCGCAGCGACGCCTGATTGAAGGCGCCCTGCATGTCAAAGGCTTCGGTCATGCGAGCAGCGTCGATCCACCAGATGCCAAACTGCTGGTCATCCGGCGCACCGCCTTGCGAAGCAAACACATACTCGGGCGAGGCCACCGTGCCGACCAGCAACACACGTTCACGTTTGCCGTTGAGGATGGCGTGCACGGTGTCACCGGGGTTCAGGCTGCGCGCTGCGGCAAAGCGGTCGCTGACCAGCGCCTCCAGCGTCCCGTCGTGCTCGGGCCATCGTCCGCGCTTGAGCGTGAGTGCATTGAGGCCCTGCCGGTTGGCATGCACACGCGCCAGATCAAGCCCGATGAAGCGCCCAGTGACCGGCACCACCACGCCGGGCAAGTCGACCTGCGCGTCAAAGACCACGTCAAGCTTGACCTCGGCCACGCCGTCGAGCGCGGCCAGCCGCTCGTGCAGCTGCACCGGCGCGCGCTTGACATTGGCAAACACGTCGGCCAGCCGGTTGTCACGGTAAAACGCGTCACGCGAACCCTTGAGCGACTCATGCACCGAGAACATGCCGACAAAACCGGCCACGCCAATCGCCACCACCACCGCAATCGTCGCCGCCTGCGCGCGCAGGCGCGTCAGGTCGCGCCAGAGCTTGATGTGGATGGCTTTCATGGCAGGCTCACCAGTTCAGACTGGACGCCGCCACCTTGTGGCTATTGACGCGGGTCTCGACAATGCGGCCGTCGGCCAGCCGCAGCACGCGGTCGGCCATGTCGGCAATGGGGGCGTTGTGGGTAATGACGATGGTGGTGGTGCCGAGCTCGCGGTTCACCTGCTCGATGGCCTGCAACACCATGACGCCGGTGGCGCAATCGAGCGCCCCAGTGGGTTCGTCGCACAGCAAGACCTCGGGCTGCTTGGCAATGGCACGCGCAATGGCCACACGCTGCTGCTCGCCGCCCGAGAGCTGCGACACAAAGTGGTTCTTGCGCTCGCCCAGGCCCACCAGAGCCAGCGCGTCTTCGGGTTGCATCGGGTTGTCGGCCAGATCGGTCACCAGCGCCACGTTTTCGCGTGCGGTCAGGCTGGGGATCAGGTTGTAGAACTGAAACACAAAACCCACATGCTCGCGCCGGTAACTGGTCAGCTCGGCATCGTCGGCGCCAATGAGTTCATGCGTGTCGCCGGCATGGGTCCAGCGCGCCGAGCCGCTGGTGGCCGAATCCAGGCCGCCCAGAATGTTGAGCAGCGTCGACTTGCCGCTGCCCGAGGCGCCGAGCAGCACCACAAATTCGCCGCGCACGATGTCCAGGTCCACGCCGCGCAGGGCGTGCACGGCGGTGTCGCCCTCACCATAAATCTTGGTCAAACCACGGGCCATGAAAACCAGTTGAGGGTCAGCAGTTGAGATGTCCATCATGTTTTGCGCCGGGTGTAAATTCGCTTACGCCATGCAGCACACCTTGAATTTTCACCAAAACACAGCGGCCCGGGATTGCGTTATGTCGGCTTTTGGGAAAGTAAGTTTTCACCTGGGCGACAAAAATGAAGCGCATGGGCTCAATGTGAGCCGGCCGCGCCTAAATGGCTTGCGAAATCACCGTTCGTTCCACCAGACGGTCATCGCCCAGCACGATCATCGAAAACAGCAATTCATCCAGATTGCTGGCCAGCGCCGTTTTGCGCGCCAGCAGCGGGGTGGCCTGCGGGTTCAACACCACAAAATCTGCCTCACAACCCGGCTGCAAATTGCCCACCACGCCATCCAGGCCGAGCGCCTGCGCGGCACCAGCCGTGTACTGCCACCACACATGCTGCGGGCTCAAACTCAAGCCCGGTTTGGTCTGCCCTTCCCGCCCCACGTAATAAGCGGCCAGCATGGTGTGAAACGGGCTGAAACTGGTGCCGCCGCCGACATCGCTGGCCAGCCCGTACTCCAAGCCGACCCGGTCAGCGCCAGCATAGTCAAAAAAACCACTGCCCAGAAACAGGTTGCTGGTCGGGCAAACCGCGGCAGCCGCACCAGTGTCCCGCATCAGGGCACGGTCATCGTCGTCAAAATGGATGCAGTGGGCGTAGATAGCGCGGTCTCGCATCAGGCCGAAGTCGGCATAGGTGGCCAGGTAGCTGCGCGAGGCCGGAAACAAGGCCCGCGCCCAGGCAATCTCGGCCTTGTTCTCGGCCACATGCGACTGGATCCAAACGTCAGGGTATTTGGCGGCCAACTCTCCCGCGCCGCGCAACTGGGCCTCGGTGCAGCTCGGCGCAAAGCGCGGCGTGATGGCGTAGCCGAGCCGGTCAACGCCATGCCATTGCCGGATCAGCGCCTCGGAGTCCAGCAGACTCTGCTCGGTGGCGTCAAGCCTGCCTTGCGCGGCCGGCTGGTTCAGCACATCAGGCGGCGCGTGGCGATCCATCAAACATAGACCGGTGATCAGGCGCATGTGATGTTTTTGCGCCTCGGTAAAAAACGCCTGCACCGATACCGGATGCGAGGTGGCGAAGGTGAGCGCGGTGGTCACGCCCTGGCGCAGCAACTCTTCAATGAAAAATTGCACGGCCTGGGTACTGTAGCTAGACGACGAGAAGCGCATTTCTTCGGGAAATGTGTACTTTTCCAGCCAGGGCAGCAAGCCTTCGGCAGGCGAGCCGATGACGTTGGTTTGCGGATAGTGGCTGTGCAAATCGACAAAGCCAGGTGCAATGATGCGACCCGGCCAATGGGTTACCACCAGGTCAGGAAAACGCGTGCGCAGATCGTGGTAGTGCCCGACCGCCTGCACCACCTGCCGGCCCTGCGCATTGGGCCCCACCACCAGCAAGCCGTCTTCTTCATAGAGAGCGGCATGGCGTGGTTCAAGGTCAGTGACAAAGCGGAGAATGGCTGCGCGGTAGGCTTTCATAGGCAGTAGAGCTTACCCAACTTTGAAATGCCAGAACAGCATGGATTCACTCGAAGGTCTCAAACACCTCCACCAATCGGTCCTGAAACGCCTGCTTGGCTGATGCGTCGATGAAACTGGCGGCAAAACTGTTGTGCGCCAACTGGTAGGCGTGTTGCGCCGTCAACCCCAGCGCGGCAAAAGTCTGCGTGTAATTCTCATTGATGTAGCCGCCAAAATAGGCTGGATCGTCCGAGTTGACGGTGGCCACCAGCCCGGCTTGCAGCATGCGGCCCAGGTTGTGTTGGGCCAGCGTCGGGAACACCTTTAATTTCAGATTGGACAGCGGGCACACCGTGAGCGGAATGCGCTCAAACGCCAGCCGCGTCACCAACGCCGGGTCGCGCAGGGCCTGCACGCCGTGGTCGATGCGCTCCACCTTGAGCACGTCCAGGGCGCTCCAGATGTAGGCCGGCGGGCCTTCTTCGCCCGCGTGCGCCACCAGCCGGAAGTCCAGGGCACGCGCCCTGGCAAATACTTTGGCGAATTTTTCCGGGGGATGGCCCAACTCGCTGGATGCCAGACCGATGCCGACCAGTTTGTCGCGGTAAGGCAGCGCCTGCTCCAGTGCCTCGAAGGCCTCATGCTCGGACAAATGGCGCAAGAAACACAGGATCAACGAAGCACTGATCCCCAGTTGTTCCTGGGCATCGGCACAAGCCCGGTGCAGGCCGTTGATCACGACATCGGCACTCAGGCCGTGGCTGGTGTGGGTTTGCGTGTCGAAAAAAATCTCGGTGTGCAGCACATGGTCTGCCGCCGCGCGCACCAGGTAGGCCCAGCACATGTCATAAAAGTCCTGCTCGGTGCGCAACACCAGCGTGCCCGCGTGGTAGACATCCAGAAACTCCTGCAGGTTGTTGAACACATAGGCCCGGCGCAGCGCTGCCACGTCCGGATAGGGCACGGTCAAGCCATTGCGCGCCGCCAGCGCAAACATCAGTTCGGGCTCGAGTGAGCCTTCGATGTGCATGTGCAGCTCGGCCTTGGGCATGCGCCGGAGCAGCTCGGGCAAGCGCTCCGAAACAACGGGTTTGATTTGTCTCATGGTGATTTCATCACTGGGTTTGACTGCGCTATTGGCCAGAACTTGTATTTCTGGTCTTTGATTTCAGGGTGACGATCGTGATGGCAGGGCTTGGGGTATGGGCCCCCGCCTCATACTGTCAAAGGCCCAGAAATCGGCGGAAACCCATACCCCAAGCTCTGCTACCGACAGCATCGATTCACACAGCAAGTTTAATTCGGGAGAAGGACGGGGCTGCAGCGTAAGGAGTCAGCGACGAGTACCCGCTTATAGGCAGCCCGGCTGAAGTTAAATTGGCAGCCTTTGGCATTGCGAATCCTTGCGCATCTGTAAACACACGTGAATGACATTGAGATAACCACGCGGAGTTTCTGTGCGTAAAACACGCGACGTTGATACCGTGACGCTCACCAGCTTAATTCACAACAACCCAAATCCCAATCCGATACCAATGGCAATCATCATGGCCGCGACCATCAATTCGACGGTGCGCAAGGTAACTTGTTTGAGTAATCGTTTGCCAAAATAGGAACCCAGGAAGGCCGACACTATAGCCACCAGCATCAGTTCGCCCGATTGACTGCTTCGCACGCTCTCCAAAGCAGCTGGTAGCGTGAGGCCGTAGACGGCAATGCGAACCACGTCCACGACAACAGTGCAAACTGCGCCGGTTCCAACATAGGATTCTTTGGAAAGCCCCAGCTTGATGAGAAATGCGGAGCGCAGGGCACCCTGGTTACCCGATAGTCCGCCAAAAAAACCAGACAACAAGCCGCCTGCCACAAGCCAGCGTGCGGGGAAGGCCAGCCGGGCAAAAGAGGGGGAGAGTTCAAGCAGCGCAAAAATCGTGATGACGCCACCTATCAACACTTTGACTGGCGTGATGTCGTGGGTCCGGCCCAGCCATTCATAACTTGCCCACGGCAAAAGTGCCGATATCCTGGCCAACAGACTCGCCCCAATGATGGCAGCTAACCCTGCTGGCAAGGCAAAACGAATAACGGTAGGCCAATGTGCATCACGCCCCACCAACCCGATCTTGAAAAGGTTGTTGGCGAGGTGCACCACGGCCGTCATGGCGATGGCAACCGACACCGGGAAGAACAAGGCAAAAACAGGGGTCAGGATGGTACCCAACCCGAAACCTGAAAAAAAGGTCAAGCAGGAAGCGACGAGCGCACTGACGCTGATGATCAGAATGTCCATACTGAAACCCATGCGGGCCGCCCGAACCGGGGCAGCCCTGTGTTCAAGAGCCCGGGACGCGTGCCCCGGGCTGACCTGCAGACTTATTTCTTGCCGAACATCAGGTACATCGGATCATCCGACGTCGCGTGGCGAACCTGTGCGTTGTCGAACGCGGCAAAACCAAATCCGTAGCGTGCACCTAGGTTGGCGAACTGCACGTCAAACTTGCTTCCGGTCACCAGTTTGCGGCTGACTACCGAGGTGTGCATGCCATTGGCATACGTGTTCACCGTGCGCACGTCACCGCGGTCGGTACCCGTCAGCGGGTTGATGATGATCGAAGCCACTTCATCGCCAGCCTTGAATTTGCTGTCGTCAAACGCCACTTCGTCACCGCGCTTGATGAAGTAAGTACCCCCAGCATTGGCGGCCTTGGCCTCGCGGCCCATGAATGCCGGCTTGCCGTTCACCAGCGCGACATTGGTGTATTCGCCGCCAACTGGCCCCGGGTCGCCCTTGCGACCGGCGTTGGGTGCGGTTTTGGCGTCATAACGTGTGTCGTCGGTGTACTGGTCATCCACAAACCCCAAAGGTCCTGTGCGCTGGCCTTTCATGTGCCACATGTCCAGCAACTGGCCTGGCTGGTTGGTGTACTTGTTGCCGTAGGGCTTGGTCTGCCCCTCGTGGCAAGCCATGGCGCAGCCTTCCTTGTCAAATTGATTGGCGGTCGCCGCGTTGGTTGGCCAGAGCATGGCCCACTTGTCCTCGTAGTACATGTTGTCGTCGCCACCCTTGTTGGCCGGATCGCTGAGCTTGCGCCATGATCCGTCCGCCTGCTTCTGGAAGGGGCCGCGGCGGACCGAATTGGTCGGGTCCTTGTACTGGACCAACATGTACAGCATGTCATTGGTATAGGCGGCTTTCAGGGTGACGCTGCTTTCACCTTTTGCACCTGGCTTGGCGCCAAAGTTGACACCGCCGGACAGCGTTGCCGACAACGGTCTGGCCTTGGCCCACACCGGATCGGCTGCGCCGGCCGCCATATTGGGGGCTGTGCTGGTAAATGTGGCGACCAGGGAATCGGGCGATACCTTGTCCTGCACCGATTGGCAGCCATACAGGGCCAGCGCCGCAAGGGTCACGGCGCTAACGGTGAACAGCGAAGTCTTCTTCATGATGGTTTCCTTGTTGAGTTAAAAATCAGAACCAAGCAATCACAGGATTCCTTGGTGCTCATCAACTCTTTGCAAACTGCGTGCCATAGCGAAAACAGGTGAAATACAGAGAAAAAATAGGGATTTGATGGCTAAAACTGTCGGTTTTCACCCATGGCTGGTGCAAGAAGAAGTCCCCCTGTCATCACAAAATCATGACACGTGTCATGATTTTGTGACAAGCTCGGTACGTTCCAGATGGCCGTAAATGTTTTGCCGTGCAACGCCAGAAATGCGCGACGCCTCGGACACGTTGCCATCGGCGGCCTGCATCAAATTGGCAAAATAGGCGCGTTCAAACAGCAGGCGCGCCTCGCGGTAGGGCAGCAGTTGGGTTTGAATGGTTGCGGCAACGGCACTCCCGGCAGGGCTGGAAACACCCAGGTCGGCGCTCACGATGGGCGCTCCCGCATTGACCACCACCGCGCGCTCTATCGTGTGCTTGAGTTCGCGCACATTGCCGGCCCAGTGTGCGTTTTCCAGCGTGGCAATGGCATCGCCCTGCAAGGGACCGGCGTTCTTGTTGAACTTGCGGTTGAAATGGTTCAGAAAAAACAGGCACAGCGGCAAGATGTCATCACGGCGTTCGCGCAAAGGCGGCACCCGCAGAGGCACCACGTTAATGCGGTAGTACAGATCGGAGCGGAACCGTCCTGCAGCGACTTCTTGCTCCAGGGGTTTATTGGTCGCACAAATCAAACGAAAATTGGACGGCCGCTGCACGGTGCTGCCCAGGCGCACAAACGTGCCCTCCTGCAACACGCGCAGCAAACTGACCTGCAGCTTGGGGCTCATGTCAGCAATTTCGTCCAGCAAAATCGTGCCGTTGTCGGCTTCTTCAAAATAGCCCGCTGTGGTCTTCACGGCACCGGTAAATGCGCCCTTTTCGTAACCAAACAAGGCGGCTTCAATCAGCGACTCCGACAACGCGCCGCAGTTCAGGGCTTTCATGGGGCCACGCGCGCGCGGACTCAGTGAGTGCAGCAATTTGGCAATCACCTCCTTGCCCGTTCCGCTTTCACCCTCCACCAGAACCGTGGTGTCTAATGGTGCGGCCTGGCGCATCTGCACCAACAATCTTTCCATCGCCACGGAGTGGCTGATGATGATGGGGTCGCCCGATTGCGCGGTGAGGATCTCCTTCAGGTCGGCAATCTCGCGGTAGGCCCGGTCCATCTCCAGTGCCTTGGCGACGATGGCTTCAAGCTCTTCGAGATTTTCAAACGGCTTGGTCAGGTAGTCAAACAGACCTTCGCGAACCGCCCGCATCGCATCGCGCACTTCAGCATGGCCGGTGATCATCAAGGCCGTCTGGCGGGGCCGCAATTTGCGCATTTCGGCAAACAAGTCCAGTCCGTTACCGTCGGGCAGACGCTGGTCCAGGATCGCCAGATTAAAGTCGCCCAGATCAAACGCCTGGCGCGCTTGCGCCACGCTGGCGGCGGTCACCAGCTCGATCGGACCCCCAGGCCGGAACAGGTTTTCAAAGAGCTTGCGAGTAAACGGATCGTCATCGACAAGGAGTATTTTGGACTTCATGGTGTGGGCTCCAAGGGCAGCCAGATACTGAACCGGGCGCCACCTTCTGGCAGATTCTCAGCAAGAACCACGCCACCATGTTTCATGGCGATGTGTTGCGCCACGGACAGTCCCAGTCCGGTACCGTTCGAGCGAGTGGTAAAAAAAGGCTTGAAAAGCTTGGCGGCTGTCTCAAGGCTGAAACCTGGCCCTTTGTCGGTGACGCTGAGTAGAACGCCAGCGACGTGCGCGCGTTCGGTCAGCGTCAGCGCCACTTGCACGGGGAAAGCGGGTGCGGACAGGATGGCATTGTGGATGAGGTTGAAAAGTGCCTGGCGCATGAGTACCGCGTCAACATTGAGCATGACGGGCTGTTCAGGTGCTATGAAGTCCACCGCATGTTGCAAATCAATACTTTGGTGGCAGAAGGTGATGGTGTCCTGAACCAGATCCTTGATGTTGGTGGGCAGCATGGTGGAACGCGAAATCTGGTTGATGCGCAGGATTCGCTGAACAATATCGCGGCACTCGGTGCCCGCTTTGCGCACCTCGGCCAACAGTTCTGCCACGCGTTGCGGGTCATTGATCTCACGTTCGGCCAGCTGGCTCAGGTTGATCACGCCAACCAGCGGATTGTTCAGTTGGTGTGCAATTTCGCCCACCAGTTCACCCATGGCCGACATCTTCTCGATTTGCACGACGCGCTCGTGCTCGCTCGTCAGCTTGCTCAACTCGGATTCGGCGACTTGCTGGCGCCTGTACACCACGCTGAACACCTTGTACAGAGCCAGAAACAGGATCAGCCCGCCGCCTCCAATCACTGTCCACAGCAAATACAGGCCGTTCTTGATGGTCTGGTTCAATTCATGGGGGTTGAGATACAAGGACAGGACGCCAATGACTTGGGTCTCCGATTGTGTGGTGGTGTGAGAAAAAATAGGCACATAGCATTCAATGGTCCCGTCGGAATTCTGGCTTTGCTCGCTGGTGTCAAACTTGTTCATCGCCGCATTGAAGACGGCTTGCACCTTCCCCTGCATTGCGCGCGCCAGACGTTCCGGATGACCCGTGAGCCGTGTACCCACCAGACTGGGGTCATCTGACCAGATGATGGTGCCGTCCCGGTTGAACACCTTGATGCGGGCGGTATCCGGCAAATTTACCAGGGTCTTGAAGGCTCGCTCGAAGCGCAGTCGGGCTTGCCCGTCCGTGTAGTTGTGCATGTCCGATGCCGATACATCCTGATCGACCGTCAGTGCATAGACCAGGTCCTGCACGATGGCCGCTTCGCGGTCGATGATCGATTGCCGAAAAAAGGGCGCCTGAATGAGTCCGGTCCCGACCACCATCGCAATGATCATCAAGAAACTGATGGCTGCGAACAATCGGGGCGGGCTTGATATTTTCAATTTCAGATTTCCTGTTAACTGTCGATGTTGGTTCAGCCGGATGATAGTGCAGTCACTTTTGATAGTTTGTTGACCAATTCAGCGGCAGTAGGCTTGATTGCCACCTTTGCCGGATCGAACTGCCAATGGCTAGTTTAGAGGGGGGTGAATCAGAAATCGCTACAGCCGCTCGGGTCTGAAACAGTAGTTGGCACCACTGTTCCAGTGCCCCCAGATTAGTGAGCAACCCCATCCCCGCCGATCCACCCCGAACGCAGTCCGAAAAAAAGCCGCCCGAAGGCGGCTTGCATCGAGGTTTAAACCCGGCTTACTTGGCGCCTGGCACCTTGCCTTCAACACCCTTGACGTAGAAGTTCAGGCCACCGAGGAACTTGTCGTCGGCCACCGTGTCTTTGGCGATTTGCACCTTGCCGGTGTTGTCCACAATCGGGCCTTTCCAGATGGCGAAGCTGCCGTCTGCCAGGCCTTTCTTGACCTCTTCGACTTTGGCCTTGGTCTCGGCGGGCACGTCTTCAGCCATCGAGACGATGTCGATCGCACCTTCCTTCACGCCCCACCAGGAGTGCGCGCCTGCGCCAGCTTTCCAGCTGCCGTCCAGGGCTTCCTTGGTGGCCTTGATGTAGTACGGACCCCAGTTGATGACGGCCGAGGCCAGATGGGCCTTGGGACCGTAGGCGGTCATGTCGGAGTCCCAGCCGAAGGCACGTTTGCCCTTGGCTTCGGCGGTCTTGAGCACGGCGGGCGAGTCGGTGTTCTGGAACAGCACGTCAGCACCGCCATTGATCAGGCTGGTGGCGGCTTCGGTTTCTTTTGGCGGGTCGAACCAGCCGTTGACCCACACCACCTTGGTTTTGACCTTGGGGTTGCTCGACTGTGCACCGAGCGTGAAGGCGTTGATGTTGCGGATGACTTCGGGGATCGGGATGGAGCCGACCACGCCCAGCGTGTTGGATTTGGTCATCTTGCCGGCGATCACACCCGCCATGTACGCGCCTTCATAGGTGCGGCTGTCGTAGGTGCGCATGTTATCGGCCTGCTTGTAGCCGGTGGCATGCTCGAACTTGACGCCAGCGTTGTCAGTGGCCACCTTGAGCATGGGTTCCATGTAGCCGAAGGTGGTGCCAAAAATCAGCTTGTTGCCCTGGCCCGCCATGTCACGCAACACGCGCTCGGCATCAGCCGATTCGGGCACGTTTTCGACAAATGACGTGCTGATCTTGTCGCCAAACTCAGCTTCTAGTGCCTTGCGACCGTTGTCGTGGGCAAAGGTCCAGCCGCCGTCACCCACCGGGCCGACATAGGCAAAAGCAATTTTCAGTGGCTCGGGTTTGGCCGGTTCCGCAGCCACCGGCGCGGGTGCGGGCGCAGGCGCGGGCTCTTCCTTCTTGCCGCAGCCCACCAGCGCGGCAGCGGCCACGGCGGTGAGTGCGGCCGCTTTGAGCAGCGAGCGTTTTTGCAGATCAGTCATGTGTTTTCCTTATCAAGTGACGGGTTGGACAGCGAGAAAAAATGGGATTATGAACCTGAAAGTTCAGGCCCCGGGGTAAAACGGCTTGCCCAGGCTGGTGGGCATGTTGATGCGAATCCACTGCGGCTTGCGCGAGATCAGCGCCAGCACAAGAATGGTGGCCAGATAGGGCAGCATGCTCAAAAACTGCGGCGGCACATCGACACCAACGCCCTGCAGGTGAAACTGCAGCATGGTGACACCGCCAAACAGATAGGCCCCCAGCAGCACGCGGGCCGGGCGCCAGGTGGCAAAGGTCGTCAAGGCCAGGGCAATCCAGCCCTTGCCGGCCACCATGCCTTCCACCCACAGCGGCGTGTAAATGATGGCCAGATAAGCCCCGGCCAGGCCGCACAGCGCACCGCCCACCACCACGGCCAGCAGCCGGATCAGGCGCACCGGGTAACCCAGCGCATGGGCCGACTCTGGGCTTTCGCCAACGCTGCGCATTACCAGGCCATTGCGGGTGCGGTACATGAACCAGATCAGCAGCAGGGCCAGCAGCACCGTCAGGTAGACCAGCGGGTGGTGGCGAAACAGGGCCGGTCCAATCCAGGGAATGTCTGCCAGACCAGGAATGGCGAAGCTGGCGCGCTCCGGAATTCGGGCCTGCACAAAACCCGTTCCGACAAAGGCCGAGAAGCCGGTGCCAAACAGGGTGAGCGCCAGCCCGGTGGCGTACTGGTTGGTGTTGAGCCAGATCACCAGCACGCCAAAAATTGCCGCCAGCACAGCGCCCACCGTCATGCCCGCCGCAAAGCCAAGAACGTCGCTTCCGGTAGTGACCACGGTGGCAAAGCCGGCGATGGCCGCGCACAGCATCATGCCTTCGGCGCCCAGATTGACGATGCCCACTTTTTCATTGATCAACAGACCCAGCGAGGCAATGGCCAGCACCGTGCCCGCATTGAGCGTGGCGGCCAGCAGCAAGGCGTAGGATTCCATCACTTGCTCCACTTCAGACGGTAATTGACCAAGGTGTCACAGGCCAGCAGGCTGAACAACAGCAGCCCTTGAAACACGCCGGTGAGCGACTTGGTAAGCCCCAGGCGCGACTGCGCCAGCTCACCGCCGATATAGAACATGCTCATCAAAATGGCAGAAAACACCATGCCGACCGGGTGCAGACGGCCGACAAAGGCCACAATGATGGCGGCGAAACCGTAACCCGCCGGCACATAGGGCGTGAGCTGGCCGATCGGCCCGGCCACTTCCAGCGCACCGGCCAAGCCCGCCGCGCCACCCGACATCAGCAGCGCCGTCCAGAGCGCCTTGCGCGAAGAAAAGCCGGCGTAGCGCGCCGCCGCCGGCGCCAGCCCACCCACCTGCAAGGCAAGCCCGGCACGGGTGCGAAACAAGAACACCCACAGCCCGGCCACGCTGAGCAGTGCCAGCAGCGCGCCAATGCTGACGCGCGAACCCTCGAACAAACGCGGGATACGGGTTACCGCCTCAAACGTCTTGCTTTGCGGAAAGTTGAAGCCCATCGGGTCTTTCCACGGCCCGCCCACCAGATAACTCAGCAACTGCACCGCCACATAGACCAGCATCAGGCTCACAAGGATCTCGTTGGCATGAAAGCGGTCGCGCAACAACGCGGTGAGGCTCGCCCACACCATGCCACCAAGCACCCCGGCCAGCAAAATGGGCAGCACAATCCAGCGCCCGGTGCCGGCATCGGCCAGCAGTGCGATACCGCCGGCAAAAATCGCCCCGATGATGTACTGGCCTTCGGCGCCAATGTTCCACACATTCGACCTGAAACACACCGCCAGGCCCAGCGCAATGATCAACAGCGGCGTGGCCTTGACCAGCAGTTCGCCCAGGGCATAGGCGTTGTGAACGGGCAGCCAGAAAAACATCTCCAGCCCTTTGAGCGGGTCTTTGCCCAGCGCCGAGAACATCAGCGCGCCAATCAACACGGTGACCAGCAACGCCAGCAGGGGCGAGCCATAGGTCCAGGCCCGGGAAGGCTCGGGGCGCGCTTCAAGCTTGAGCATGGGATCCTCCTGACTGGCCGGCGAAAGCAGGCACCGTCGGCTCTTCGTCCCAAAGCCCGCTCATCCAGATCCCGATGCGCTCAATACTGGCCTCTGCGATGGGCACCGAGGGCGACAACCGACCTTTGGCAATCACATGCAGACGGTCACTCACCTCGAACAGCTCCTCGAGTTCCTCACTGACCATCAGCACCGCGCAACCGGCGTCGCGCAGCGCCAGGATTTCGCTCCGGATTTGGGCCGCCGCGCCCACGTCGACACCCCAGGTCGGTTGCGAAACGATGAACAGCCTGGGCTGGGCGTCAATCTCCCGGCCGACAATGAATTTTTGCAGATTGCCGCCCGAGAGCGAACGCGCCAGCGCGCGCGGACCAGCGGCCTTGACATTGAACGCCTGGATGAGCTTTGCCGCGTGTTGCTCCAGCGCCCGCGGCTTGATCCAGCCGCCAGCAAATTTGGGCATGGAAATGGATTCGGTGCGTGTCAGCAGCAGGTTGTGCGCCAGGCTCAGGTTCGGCACAGCACCGCGCCCGAGCCGCTCTTCAGGTACAAAGTGCAGGCCCAACTTGCGCCGTCCCCCGGGATGCATGGCCGAGACATCGGTGTCACCCATGCGAATGCTGGCTTTGGGCGCACGGCAGTCTTCGCCCGACAAGGCATACATGAGCTCTTTTTGGCCGTTGCCGGAAACCCCGGCAATGCCCACCACCTCACCGGCTCGCACCTGCAGGCCAATATTCTCAAGGTCCATGCCAAACTGGTCCTCACGCGCCAGCGTGAGCCCGTTCACGTCAAGCACCACGGCACCTGACTGCTGTGCACGGTGCTGCAGCTGCGGCGGCTCGGCGCCGATCATCATGCGCGACAGGGAAGCATTGGACTCCTCGGCCGGGTTGCAGACACCGGTGACCTTGCCACCGCGCAGCACGGTGCAGGCATTGCACAGCTCGCGTATTTCATGCAGTTTGTGGCTGATGTACAAGATGCTGCAGCCCTCGCTGGCCAGTTTTTTCAACACCACAAAAAGCTTGTCTACCGCCTGCGGGGTCAGCACCGAGGTCGGCTCATCCAGAATCAGCAACTCCGGGCGCGTCAGCAGGGCACGGATGATTTCCACCCGCTGCATCTCGCCCACGCTCAGGGTATGCACCGGGCGCGCCGGGTCAACGTCGAGTCCGTACTCATTCGCCTTGGCCACGATGCTGGCGGTGACCTGATCCAGGGAACTGCGCGCCAGGCCGAGCCAGACGTTTTCTGCCACGGTCAGGGTGTCGAACAAATTGAAATGCTGAAACACCATGCTGATGCCGTTGGCCCGCGCGTCCTTGGGGTTGCGAATCTGCATGACCTGGCCGTTGATCCGGACCTCACCGGCATCGGGCTTGACGGCGCCGTAAATGATTTTCATCAGGGTCGACTTGCCGGCGCCGTTTTCGCCCAGCACCGCGTGGGTCTCGCCGGGCATCACCGTCAGGCTCACGTCACTGTTGGCGACCACGCCGGGGTAGCGTTTGGTGATGCCGGACAGTTGAAGACGGGGCGTGATCATGAGCAAACTTGTCAATTGAGTTAGGTACTGTTTTTACCAGCAAAATGCCCTGAAATCTGGATTCGTGATGATCGGGTACGACATTTGCTCTATGCTTATGACCGTGGTGCCACGGATCACCATCAAAACTCTTCATTGTGAGCGCCTTCATGAACCCACCCCTCCTGCAATTTGTCTGGCGCGGCGAGATTGTCACGCTGCAGCATGTCCCGCCCACCCGCACACTGCTGCAACTGCTGCGCGAAGACCTCGGCCACAGCGCCACCAAGGAAGGCTGTAACGAAGGCGACTGTGGCGCCTGCACCGTGGTGCAGGCTGAGTTACAAGGCGGGCAGTTGCATTACAACGCCGTCAACAGTTGCATCAAACTGGCGCATGCCATCCATGGCATGGCGCTATGGACCGCCGCCGACCTGGCCGCGGCCGATGGCACAGCGCACCCCGTGCAGCAAGCACTGCACCAGTGCCACGCCAGCCAGTGCGGTTTTTGCACGCCCGGCTTTGCAATGAGCCTGTTTGGCCTGTACCAGAACACGGTGCTGAAAGACCAGCCGGTCAGCCGCGCCCAAGCGCAGGAGGCGCTGTCGGGCAACCTGTGCCGCTGCACCGGCTACCGGCCCATTCTGGACGCAGCACAAGCGATGACCACCCTGCCCCGGGTGCCTATGGACGAGGCGCGCCTGCGCCAGCAATTAGCCGCCATCGCGCCCGCCAATAGGGAGCAGGCCGCAGGGCTTTCCTACGACGCGCCGACCCGCCTGGGCGCGCTGCTGGCCGCCCGTGCCGCCCGGCCGCAGGCCCAGTTGGTGGCCGGTTGCACCGATGTCGGCTTGTGGATCAACAAGCTGCACATGAATTTTGCGCAGGTGCTCGATCTCACGCGCGTGGCCGAGCTCAAGACCATCGAAGTTCAGGACGGCCACACCGTCATCGGTGCGGCGGTCAACCTGAACGACGCCTTTGCCGCGCTGGAGTTGGATCGGCCGCAACTGCACAATTTTTTCAACCGCTTTGCCGGCTTGCCGGTGCGCCATGCCGGCACCCTGGGCGGCAATATCGCCAACGGCTCGCCGATTGGCGACAGCATGCCGCTGCTGATCGCCCTGAACGCCAGCGTGGTGCTGATGCGCGTGCGCGGCCAGCGCGAACTGCCGCTGGAAGCGCTGTACATCGGCTATCGCAAGAATGTCATGGCGGCAGACGAAGTGCTGGCCTGGATCCGCGTGCCAAGACCCCAGCCTGGTGAATTGCTGCACGTTTTCAAGGTCTCCAAACGCATGGAGGACGACATTTCTGCGGTGTGTCTGGCGATCAGCGTACAGCTGAACGACGGACGCGTCACACAGGCCTCGATCGGCGTCGGCGGCGTCGCGGCCACGCCGGTGCGCGCCGTGCAAACCGAGGCGGTGCTTACCGGGCAGGCCTGGACACAAGACACAATCACGCTGGCCAAAGCCAGTTTGCGCAGCGAGTTTCAACCGATCTCGGACATGCGCGCCAGTGCCGCCTACCGCGTGCAGTTGCTCGATGGGCTGATGGAACGTTTCTGGCTCGAAAGCCAAGGCGTGCCTGACATCAGCCTGGCAAGCTTGAGCCTGGAAGGAGAACAGGCATGAACGCTCCCTTTCCCGCAGGCGCTGAACCCTTTTTGGCCAGCGGCCAGCCCCATCCACACGAAAGCGCCGCCGCACATATTGCCGGAGCCGCGACCTACATCGACGACATCCCGGAGCTGCGCGGCACGTTGTACGCCGCCCCGGTGCTGTCCAGGGTAGCGCACGGCAAGCTGCTGGGCGTGGACACGCAGGCCGCGCTGGCGCTGCCCGGTGTGCACGCCGTGCTGCTAGCCGCCGATGTGCCGGGCAGCAAGGTGCTGGCCGCCTTTGCCGGCGATGAGCCCGTGTTGGCGCTAGACACTGTTCAGCATGTGGGCCAGGTCATTGGCCTGGTGGTGGCCGACAGCGTGATGCTGGCGCGCCGCGCAACGCGCCTGGTGATGCCCCAAATTGAGCCCCTGCCCGCCATCCTGGACGTGCGCGCGGCCCTGGCAGCGCAAAGTTTTGTGCTGCCGCCCGTCACGGTGCGCCGGGGCGAAGCGGCCCAGGCCCTGGCGCGCGCACCGCACACCCTGCAAGGCACGCTCGAAGTCGGCGGCCAGGAGCACTTTTATCTGGAAGGCCAGGTGGCTTACGCGCTGCCACAAGAACAAAACCAGTGGCTCATCCACAGCAGCACGCAGCATCCCGGCGAGGTGCAGCACTGGGTGGCTCATGCGCTTGGCCTGGACAACCATGCGGTCACGGTGCAGTGCCGGCGCATGGGTGGCGGTTTTGGCGGCAAGGAAACGCAGGCAGGCCATGTCGCGGTGTGGGCGGCACTGGCGGCACACAAGTTGCGGCGACCGGTGAAGCTGCGGCTGGATCGCGATGATGACTTCATGATCACCGGCAAGCGTCATCCCTTCAGCTACGACTACCGTGTGGGTTTTGACGACAGTGGCAGGCTCTGCGGCCTGCAGTTGCAAATGCTGGCGCATTGCGGCTTCAGCGCTGATTTGTCGGGCCCGGTTGCGGACCGGGCCATTTTTCATGTCGACAACGCCTACTTTTTGCAAGACGTCGAGATCATCTCGTACCGCTGCAAGATCAACACCCAGAGCCACACCGCGTTTCGTGGCTTTGGCGGGCCGCAAGGCATGATCGTCACCGAGGCCATCCTGGGCAACATCGCGCGCCATCTGGGGCTGGACCCGCTCGCTGTGCGACGGCGCAACCTGTACAGCGATGAGGCAGAACGCAACACCACGCATTACGGCATGCAGGTCGAGGGCAACATCCTGCAGCCCTTGTTGTCAACGCTGGAACGTTCTGCCAACTACCAGCAGCGCCGGGCTGCCATCGCCTCATGGAATGTCGGTCATACGGTCATCAAGCGCGGCATCGCCCTGACGCCGGTCAAATTTGGCATCAGCTTTACCGCCACGCTGTTCAACCAGGCGGGCGCTTTGGTGCATGTCTATCTGGACGGCAGCGTCTCGGTCAACCACGGCGGCACCGAAATGGGGCAAGGCCTGCACACCAAGGTGGCACAGATCGTGGCCGACGAGTTGGGTGTGCCGCTGACTCGCGTGCGGGTGAGCGCCAGCGACACCGGCAAAATCCCCAACGCCTCGGCTACTGCCGCCTCGGCCGGCACCGACCTCAATGGCCGCGCCGCCCAATTTGCCGCGCGCCATATTCGCGACAACCTGGCAGCCTTTGTCTGCGGCCTCGACGGTGTCGGCGCCGGTGCGGTACAGTTTGCCGCCGGCCAGGTGATCACGCCCCAAGCCACGCGCAGCTTTACCGACGTGGTGGCGCAGGCTTACGCCAACCGCATCCAGCTCTGGAGCGACGGTTTTTACCGCACCCCCAAAATCCACTATGACAAAACCACCCTGACCGGGCGGCCGTTTTACTACTTTGCCTATGGCGCGGCGTGCACCGAGGTGGCCATCGACACCCTCACCGGCGAGAGCCGCGTGTTGCAAGTGGACATCCTGCACGACGTGGGCCGATCCATCAACCCGGCCATCGACATCGGGCAGATTGAAGGCGGCTTTGTGCAAGGCATGGGCTGGCTCACCTCCGAGGAACTGGTGTGGAACGAGCAGGGCCTGCTGAGCACGCACGCGCCCAGCACTTACAAAATCCCCACCGCCGGCGATGTGCCCAGCCATTTCAGAATCGATTTATGGCCCGAGCCCAACCCCGAGGACAACGTGTTTGGCTCCAAAGCCGTGGGCGAACCGCCGTTGATGCTGGCCATCAGCGTGTTTGAGGCGCTGCGCGAGGCGGTGGCCCAGGCGCGCGGCGACGGGCAGGCGGTGCAATTGAATGCACCGGCGACGGCAGAACGGGTGTTGTGGGCGCTGCAATCTAATTAGTTGGGGTCAGAGCACATCGCTTCGCGAGTGGTCTGACCCGCAAAAGCTCAGGTTAGTTGGGGTCAGAGCACGTCGCTGTGCGAGTGGTCTGACCCGCAAAGTCTCAGACGCCGGCCAGCGAGCGCAGGGCGTTGGGGTTGACCAGTTTGAGCACACGGCCGGAGCCGCTGATCAGGCTTTGCTCGCGCAGGTGGCGCAGCACGCGCGAGAAAGTTTCGGGGGCAATGCCCAGTTGCACGGCAATGCTGCGCTTGCGCTGATGCAGTTCAACCGCCATCTGGCCCTGGGCGCCGGACTGGGCATGACTGAGCAGCCACTCGGCACAGCGCGCCTCGGCATCCTTGGCCAGGCGACTCACGGCAAACTCGGTTTGGTGACGGTGTGCCATGGCCACGTCGGTCAGCACGGCCTGGGCGGCTTCGGGCAGGTCGGCAATGCCTTTGCTGAAATCGTCCATGCTGACCTGGCGCAATTCGACCGGGGTATCGGCCAACGCATCCACCAGGTGCGACATATTGAGCACGGCCGAGCTGGCATCGAGCCAGCAGGGACCTTCCAGCACGCCGATCTGATGCTCCATCAAACCATCCGCCAACACGCCCAGTGCGACACGTCCGGATTCGATGTAACTGACCCAGACTGGCTTGACACCGCGTTGCAGCAGAAGCTGTCCGCGGGCAACATTTTGGGTCTGGGCACTGGGATCGATGGTGTTGACGGTAAACATAAGCGCTACTTTGCAGCGCCTGCCCGGTCTAAATCTTGAGCAATATCAATGAATATGAAAAAACTTATTCACCCAGATAAGCCGCCCGCACCTTGGGATCATGCAACATGGTTTTGGCGTCACCGGTCATGGTGATCAGGCCCGAATCCATGACATAACCACGGTCGGCAATGGCCAGGGCACGGCTTGCGTTTTGCTCCACCAGCAGGATCGTGACGCCCTGTGCATAGACCTCGCGCACCACGTCAAAGATCTTGTCGACCATGATCGGTGACAGGCCCATGGAGGGTTCGTCGAGCAGCAACACCTTGGGGCGGCTCATCAGCGCCCGGCCCATGGCCAGCATTTGCTGCTCACCGCCGCTCATGGTGCCGGCCAACTGGTCACGGCGCTCCTTGAGGCGCGGGAAGGTGGTGAACACCCTGTCAATGTCCTGCAGAATTTCGGCCTGGTCGTTGCGAATGTAAGCCCCCATCTGCAGGTTTTCGATGATCGTCATGCGGGTAAAGACGCCGCGACCTTCGGGCACCATGGCCAGCCCCTGCTTGACCAGATCCCAGGGGCCCTGACCGCGAATGCTTTTGCCCAGGTACTCGATGTCGCCATCGTTGATGGGCAGTGAACCGGTGATGGCTTTCATGGAGGTGGTTTTGCCCGCCCCGTTGGAGCCGATGAGCGACACCAGTTCGCCTTCGCAGACCTCAAAATCAACACCCTTGACGGCCTGAATGCCGCCGTAAGCCACTTTGAGGCCTTTGACTTTTAATAATACTTCGGCCATGTCAGTGTCCTCCGGTGCCCAGATAAGCTTCAATCACTTTTTCGTTGCGCTGCACATCGGCCGGCGTGCCCTCGGCTATCTGCTTGCCGTAGTCGAGCACCGTGACGCGATCACACAGGCCCATGACCAGTTTGACGTCGTGCTCGATCAGCAAAATGGTGCGGTTGTCGTTGCGGATTTTGTCGATCAGCTCGCGCAGCATCACTTTTTCGGTGCTGTTCATGCCGGCGGCGGGTTCGTCCAGGGCAATCAGTTGCGGGTCAGTGGCCAGGGCACGGGCAATTTCCAGACGCCGCTGGTCGCCATAACTCAGGGTTCGGGCCTTGTAGTCGGCCAGGCTGCCAATGCCCACGTAGTCCAGCAACTCCTGGGCGCGCTTGGCTATGGCCGCTTCTTCAGACTTGAAACCGGGTGTGCGAAACACCGCGCCGAGCAAACCGGAACGGGTGCGCACATGGCGTCCCACCATGACATTCTCAAGCGCCGTCATTTCGGCAAACAGGCGAATATTCTGGAAGGTGCGGGCAATACCGGCCTTGGCCACTTCGTGCACGGCGGTGGGCTGGTAGGGCTTGCCGGCCAGCTCGAAAGTGCCAGTGTCCGGGGTGTACAAACCGGTGAGCACATTGAAAAACGTGGTTTTGCCAGCGCCATTGGGACCAATCAGGCCATAGACCTGGCCACGCCTGATCTGGATGCCCACATCGCTCAAGGCCTGCAGGCCGCCGAAGCGTTTGGATACGCCGGCAACGTTGAGTACGGTGTCTGTCATGTCATTTCTTCTTGGGTAGGGTCGCGTCAGGACTTGGTGGTTTGCAGGGATTTGCCGTGCTCGGGTGACGGCCACAAACCACGCGGACGCAACAACATCACAATGATCATGGCCAGCGCAATCAGCAACTGACGCAGGATGGACGCGTCAAGACGGCCGCCGGTCATGTTTTGCAACGGCCCGGCCACATAGCGCAGCACCTCGGGCAAGGCGGACAGCGCCACCGCCCCCAGAATCACACCAGGCAGGTGACCAATGCCACCCAGCACCACCATCGCCACAATCATGATGGACTCCATCAAGGCAAATGACTCAGGCGAAATAAAGCCCTGGAACGAGGCAAACATGGCGCCGGAGACACCGCCAAACGTGGCACCCATGCCAAACGCCAGCAATTTCAGGTTGCGCGTGTTGATGCCCATGGCCTTGGCCGCAATCTCGTCCTCGCGAATGGCCATCCAGGCACGTCCCACGCGCGAAAGTTGCAGGCGGTGCGAAATGATGACACTCACCACCACCAACGCCAAAAACAGGTAGTAGTAGAGCGAGACAGATGCCAGCTGAAACCCAAACACCTCCACCTTTTTGCCCATGCTGAGACCAAAAAAGCTCAAGGCGTCAATCTGGCCCAGGCCCTTGGGGCCGTTGGTGATGTTGACAGGATGGTCCAGGTTGTTCATGAAGACGCGAATGATTTCACCAAAGCCCAGCGTCACAATGGCCAGGTAATCACCGCGTAAGCGCAAGGTGGGTGCGCCCAGCAACACACCCAGCAGGCCAGCCAGGCCGGCCGCCGCGGGGATCACCAGCCAGATCGGCAAATGCAGGCCATCGGGGAACATGGCGGCAATGGCAGGAAAGGTATCAATCAGGTGCGGCGAGGCCAGCAACGCATACATATAAGCGCCAATGGCAAAAAAGGCCACGTAACCCAGGTCGAGCAAGCCGGCGTAACCCACCACAATGTTCAGCCCCAGTGCCAGCAGCACATACAGCAGGGCCATGTCGGCAATGCGCACCCAGGCATTGCCAAACCCTTGCAGCAACAGCGGCAGCACCAGCAAACCAAGGGCCGCCAGCAAAAATACGATGATCTGTTTTTGTTGTTTCATGCTCTGTCTCCTTACGCCCTGTCAGCCACCCGCTCACCCAGCAAGCCTGAGGGTCTTAGTGTGAGCACGATGATCAGTACCACAAACGCAAAAATATCCGAGTAGTGGCTGCCCAGCACACCCCCTGTGAGCATGCCGATGTAGCCTGCCCCCAGCGATTCGATCAGGCCCAGCAAAATGCCGCCCACCACGGCGCCGGCCAGGTTGCCAATGCCACCAAAAACGGCTGCGGTAAAAGCCTTGAGTCCTGGCAGGAAACCCATGGTGTGCTGCACCGTGCCGTAATTGGCCGCCCACATGATGCCGGCAATGGCCGCCAGCACGGCACCGATCACAAAAGTGGCCGAAATCACCAGGTCGGGCTTGACCCCCATGAGCGCCGCCACGCGGGGGTTTTCAGCGGTAGCCCGCATGGCGCGCCCCAATTTGGTGTAATTGACGAGCCACATCAGGGTGGCAAGGGCACAGGCAGTGACCCCCAGAATCAGTACCTGCGTGACCGAAATCACCGCGCCACCAATCTCATAGGGCGTGCCGCCGATCAAGTTCGGATACGGTTTGTAATTGGGCTTCCAGATGATCATGGCCATCGTTTGCAGAAAGATCGACATGCCGATGGCAGTGATCAGCGGCGCCAGGCGCGGGCTGTTGCGCAGTGGTCGGTAAGCCACTTTTTCGATCGTGAAGTTGAGCGTGGCCGCCACGATGCAGGCAATGACCATCGCAATCAGCAGGATGATCCAGCCCGGTGCGCCGGGCATGGCCTCCTGCATCAAACCGATGATGGTCCAGCTGGTCAGCGCTCCCACCATGAGGACCTCGCCGTGGGCGAAGTTGATCAGGCCAATGATGCCGTACACCATGGTGTAGCCCAAGGCCACCAACGCATACATGCTGCCCAACACCAGACCATTGATGATCTGCTGGATCAAGGTTTCCATACTTGTTTTTTCTCCGATTTTTGGCCGGTTGAGGTGTCAACAGGGTTGCTGACGCGTTATGCAGCCTTATGAGCCTTGCCGGTGTGTTGGCAGCAAGCTTCCAACGACGTGTTTGAGTGGCAGGATTGTAGCCATGAGACCTCCCCATAAAGGTGCAATTCAATCCGGGTAAACCCTTGCACTATCGGCTTGCATGCAAGACCAATGCCAGCTTAGCGCGCTTGCCGATTGCGCTCTTCAAGGGCACGCAGTTTGTCGGCAATCTTGATCTCAAGCCCGCGCTGTACCGGCTTGTAAAAACCAGGCGCGGCCATGCCCTCAGGCAAATAACGCTCGCCCGCCGCAAAGGCATCGGCTTCATCGTGCGCGTAGCGGTAGCCTTTGCCATAGTCCAGTTCTTTCATCAACTTGGTGGGTGCATTGCGCAGGTGCATGGGCACTGGACGCGTGCCATCCTGCTTGACAAAAGCCTTGGCTTCATTGAACGCCTTGTAGACAGCATTGGATTTGGGGGCCACCGCCAGGTAGATCACGCACTCTGCGAGAGCCAGTTCGCCCTCGGGCGTGCCCAGGCGCTCGTAGACCTCGGCCGCATCGAGCGCCAGACGCAACGCACGCGGGTCGGCCAGACCAATGTCCTCGCTGGCCATGCGGATCAGGCGGCGCGCCAGGTAGCGCGGGTCGGCGCCGCCGTCGAGCATGCGCACCAGCCAATACAGTGCGGCATCGGGGTCGGAGCCGCGCACGCTTTTGTGCAAGGCCGAGATGGTGTCGTAAAACTGCTCGCCACCCTTGTCATAACGACGCATACGCTCACCCAGCACCTTGAGCAGCCACACGTCGGTGATCTCGGCACGCTTTTCCTGCGTGGCTGACACCGCCAGCGTTTCGAGCGTGTTGAGCAGCCGGCGCGCATCCCCATCGGCATAGGCCACCAGGCGGTCGATCGCCTTGGGTTCGATTTCCGGCACCACCTGCAGCGCCTGGGCCGAAGCCACAATTTGCTTCAGGTCCTCAGCCGTCAAAGGCTGCAACACGTAGACCGCCGCACGTGACAACAGGGCCGAGTTCACCTCAAACGACGGGTTCTCGGTGGTAGCCCCGATGAAGGTGAACAGGCCGCTTTCCACATGCGGCAAAAAAGCATCCTGTTGCCCCTTGTTGAAGCGGTGCACCTCGTCAACAAACACCAGCGTGCGCCGTCCCTGTTGCTGTGCCAGTTGCGCTTTTTCGACCGCTTCCCGAATGTCCTTGACGCCGCCGAGCACCGCGCTGATGGTGATGAACTGTGCGTCAAACGCACTCGCCATGAGACGCGCGATGGTGGTTTTGCCGGTGCCCGGTGGCCCCCAGAAAATGCAGCTGTGCGGCTGGCCGGACTCGAACGCCAGGCGCAAGGCCATGCCCTCGCCCAGCAAATGTTGCTGGCCCACAACTTCGCTGAGGGTTTTGGGGCGCAGGCGCTCGGCCAGAGGGGAAGGGTTGGACGCGGGATGGTTCATACAACAATATTGTGACTGCGTCGACGTCTTGGAATAACTTCGGACAATTTCCAACGTCAGGTTGCGTTTTCATTGACTTAACGCAAAAAGTTGCAAGACTATATTTGCTTAAAAGGTCCTTTCTTTAAAAAATGCAGCGTCTGTCTTGACCTCAAGCGCGAACGCATTCGCACAAAGTCTGCAGACAACACAACTGACATACAGGTGATCCATGAAAAAAGAATTGACAAAAATGGGCATCCGGGCCTGGGTGACCCTGGCAGCCACCTCGCTGCTGATGGCGTCTGCCGTGTTTGCCAAACAGCCCGACCCCGCCGTGGTCAAGCAGCAGGAGCAGCGCGCGCAAGCCACGATTGACCAAATCAAGGCGGCCATACCGACCCCGACGGCGGGCAAGTCACCCCCGACCGATGCGGCCACCTGTTATGCCTGCCACAAGGACATCAAGGAGTTTCACGCCAACAGCAAACACGCCAGCGTCAACTGCGCCCAGTGCCACACCAAACCCGAAGAGCATCTGGCCAAGGACGGCAAAGCCGCCATTGGCACACGCACCGACCACGCGGCCTGTGGCAGTTGTCACCAGGCGCAATACGACTCGTTCCTGGCGATCAATTACGAGTCCAAGGCCCGCGTCGAAAAAGGCACCTTTAAGGGCCGCTCCCCGCTGTTTGACAAGCTCATGGCGCCCCATGGCTTCACCAAGGAGCATGCCGAGCCACGCAGCCACATTTTCATGCTGATGGACCAGTTGATCGTCGACCGGGGTTATGGCGGCCGCTTCCAGCTCAAGGACTGGACCTTCCTGAGCGACGGCAAAGGCGCTGAAACACAATTGTGGAGTGTGCTGCTGAAAGACGCCGAGCCCGGCACCAGCGACCAGAAGATCTTCCTGCCGCAAACCGCCGCGGCCTCCAACCCGGTCTGCCTGAACTGCAAAACGCAGGACCACATCCTGAAATGGAAATACATGGGCGACCCCGACCCCAAAGCACAATGGTCACGCACCTCCAAGGTGGTTGACTTTGTGCGTGACCTGAAGCACCCGATGAACTGCTACAGCTGCCATGACCCGCACTCCACGGCACCCCGCGTGGTGCGTGACGCACTGATCGAGGCGGTGGTTGACCGCGGCATGGGGACCTACCCCAACAACAAGGCCAAGAGCGAAAAAATCACCATGAAAAAAGTGAGCTTCCGCGACGGCTTCCGCTCCATCGGCATCCTGAGCAAGTCCGACTCCAACCTGATGTGCGCCCAGTGCCACGTGGAATACAACTGCAATCCCGGCTTTGACACCAGCACCGGCGAGTACAGCGTGACGATGGCCGACCGCCGCACCAACCATTTCTTCTGGTCCAACGTGTTCGACTACAAGGCTGCGGCCGAGAAAATCAAATTCAAGGACTTCAAGCATGCCACCACGGGCGCCCTGCTGTCCAAGCTGCAGCACCCCGAGAGCGAAACATTCTGGGGCAGCAAACACGAAGGCGCCGGTGTCGAGTGCAAGGACTGCCACATGCCCAAGGTCATTGGTGATGGCAAGACCTACACCTCGCACCAGCAAAAGTCGCCGCGCTACAACGTGACCGACACCTGCGTGCGTTGCCATGGCGAAATGACCAAGGAACAGGCGCTGTACCAGATCGATTCGATCCAGAACTACACCCGCGGCAAACTGGCCAAGGCCGAATACTGGCTGGCCCAGTTGATCGACACCTTTGCCAAGGCCAAGGCTGCCGGAGTGCCCGATGAAGCAATCAAAAAGGCGCAAGGCCACCACGACCAGGCCCATATTTATTGGGAATGGTGGACGGCAGAAAACTCGGATGGTTTCCATAATCCCGGTGCTGCCCGCGAAACACTGACACGATCTGTCAATGAATCGCAGGCCGGCATCAAGGTGCTCAACGATGCCATGCAGGCCGTGGTTGCAAAAAAGTAAACACTAAACTTGAATGATCTTGGGGCGCGCTTCGGCGCGCCCCTGTTTTTTGGAGCCTGACGCCTCATGATCCCCGAACTTGGCCATGTTGCCCTCATTCTCGCCATGCAGTTGGCCCTGGTGCAAAGCCTGCTTTGCCTGGCCGGGGCAGCGCGCAACCGGGAGGGCTGGATGTGCATGGGCAAACGAGCTGCCAATGCGCAGATGCTCTTGGTGCTGGCCAGCTTTGCCGCACTGGCCTGGGCCTATTACGCCAATGATTTCAGCGTATTGAATGTGGCCGAGCATTCCTCACGCCAGTTGCCTATGCCTTACCGGCTGACCGCAACCTGGGGCTCCCACGAAGGTTCCATGATGCTGTGGATACTGATACTGTCCGGCTGGACCGTGGCACTCAACTTCAGTACCGGACAGCTGCCAGCCGCCCTGCAGGCGCGTGTGGTGGGCGTGATGGGGGGAGTCAGCGCCGCGCTTCTGGCTTTTGTGCTGTTCACCTCGAACCCATTTCTCCGGATCGATCCACCACCGCCTGACGGCATGGACCTCAACCCCTTGTTGCAGGACCCCGGCATGATCATTCACCCGCCACTGCTCTACATGGGTTACGTGGGTTTCATTGTGGCCTTTGCCTTTGCCGTGGCGACAATGCTGGGCAACACAGCCAGCAACGACTGGGCGCGCTGGGCGCGGCCCTGGACGCAAGCTGCCTGGGCGTTTCTGACCCTGGGCATCACCGTGGGATCATGGTGGGCCTATTACGAACTGGGCTGGGGCGGCTGGTGGTTCTGGGACCCCACTGAAAACGCCTCGCTGCTGCCCTGGCTGGCGGGTACCGCGCTGATGCACGCGTTGGCGTTGACCGAAAAACGCGGCAGCCTGCATCTGTGGAGTGTTTTCCTTGCGATCACAGCATTTTCACTGTGCCTTGTCGGCACTTTTCTGGTGCGCTCGGGGGTGTTGTCCTCGGTCCATGCCTTTGCCCAGGACCCGGCGCGCGGTTTGTTCATTTTGCTGTTTCTCATTTTAGTGATTGGTGGCGCGCTGCTGCTGTTTGCACTGCGGGCTTCCAGGCTGGTGCGGGCCGCACCCGCGCCCCTGGTCTCACACGAAGTGCTGGTACTTTCAGGCAATGTGCTGCTGCTGGTGGCTGCAGCCACCGTGCTGCTTGGAACGCTTTATCCGCTGATACTGGATGCGCTGGAGCTGGGCAAAGTCTCGGTCGGACCGCCCTACTTCAATGCGGTGTTCGTGCCCTTGATGGTTCCAGTGCTGCTGCTGGTCGGCCTGGGTATGCAGGCGGACGGGCACGACCCCAGCCTGCGCGCAATCGTCGCCAAGCTCAGGTGGCACGGACTGGCCGCCTTGATGCTGGGCGCCGCGTTGCCCTGGCTCTACCGTGAATTACGCTGGCCGGCAATGCTGGCCATCACCCTGGCCAGCTGGATAACGCTTGCCACCGTTCAGGGATTGATCGATCAGTTCAGGCGGCAAGCCAGGAAAACGCTGACGACCCTGGGCATGAGCGTGGCCCACATCGGCCTGGCGATCAGTGTCGTTGGCATTGGATTTGTCAGTTCCTATGCGTCCGAGCAGGATTTGGCCATGCGTCCCGGCGACACGGCCAGCCTGGCTGGCTACACCCTGACCTTCCACGGCGTGACTGAACTTCCGGGGCCGAATTTCTCAGCCGTGGTCGCTGACCTGAGTCTCAGCCAGGGGGGGAAAATCATGGACCGGCTGAGCCCCGAAAAGCGGGTTTACCATGTCTCCAGAAAACAGATGTCCGAATCGGCGATTCGTTACGGCATCGGTGGCGACCTCTACGCCGCGCTGGGTGAGCCCCTGCAAAATGGCGCCTGGAGCGTGCGTCTGTACCACAAGCCCTTGGTGATCTGGATCTGGCTGGGCGCCCTGGTGATGGGCCTGGGGGCCGCCATCTCCGCCATTGCCCGGCGTCGCATGAGGAGCACAACATGAATTTCTGGTTCCTGGCCTGCGGGCTGGTCATCGTTGCACTGGTGTTTGTTTTGCTGCCGATTCGCCGCCAGCAAGCCCAGTCACATTCAACGGCCCAGGCAGCGGCCACAACGCTCGATACCAGCGGCCATCGCCGGACCGCCGGACTGCTGGTATTTTTGCTGCCGCTGATCACTTTGGGGCTGTACCTGCACCTGGGTGCGCCATCGGTTCTGGGGGCGCAGCACATGCTGCAGGCGCGTGGCCAGCATGACGTCGACAACATGATGGCAGCCATGGAGGCCAAGCTCAAGGCCAACCCCGACGATATCGAGGCCTTGTACGTGATGGGACGCTCCTACCTGGCCTTGCAACGCCATGCAGACGCCGAAACCACGCTGGCCAAGGCTGCCAGGCTGGCGCCGCAGGAGGCACGCATGCTGTCGCAATACGCGGAAGTGCTGGCCATTAACAACAACGGCAATTTGCAAGGCACAGCAAGGCCGCTGATCGAGCAGGCCCTGGAGCTGGACCCTGAAGACGAAAAAGCGCTGGAGCTGGCAGGTCTGGCCGCGTTCCAGCGCCAAGAGTGGGCACAGGCCGTGCACTTTTGGCGGCGCCTGCTCAAGCGACTCCCTGCCGACAGCGAATTTCACCAGGACATGAACCAGGCAATTCAGGAAGCTGAAGAAAAATCAGCACAAGCCTCTGGTTTGGGAGAGCGCGCCAAACTGCAGCCCGCCAGCAAGCAACAGACGCCCCATTAGCCAGCCTCACTGCCGGATCACATCCGCACCGGCCGGCGGCTTGAAGACAAAGGTCGTGGCTGCCAAGGCCGGGTTGAGTTGCATTTGCTTGAACGTCAATACCGAGCGCTGGCCAAAACTGTCCAGAATTTCCAGCACCGCCAGCGTGCTGGTGGCTGTAGCGGCATCCCCTGCGACCCTGAAACCCACCCGCACCGACTGCAACTGGCCGTCAGTTGATTTCGGTTTCGCCAACACCCACTGCAAACCGTCCTGGTCTGGCGCATCTGCCAGCACAAAATCTTCTTGCAAGGCCTGCACATCGGCCGCCGAGGCAATCAGGGCCGCAGGGGTTGTGCCCAGCACCGCAGCCTGCTTGCGTGCGGTGACCTGGTTCAGGTCAACATCGTGCAACCACAGCGTCTGACCATCAGCCACGATGGTTTGCACAAAGGGTTTGGCATAGTCAAAGCGGAACCGGTTGGGCCGGGAAAATTCAAACCGGCCGCTGGAAGTTTTGACCCGGGACACCTGCCCTTCGCGCGCTGGCGAGGTCACCACCTGGGTGAAATCTGCCTGGCCGGTTTTGACCGTCTGGACAAAAGTCTCCAGGCTTTTCAGGCCGCCGGCGCTGACGCCGCCGATGGATGCAACTGCTAAAAATACCGTCAATAAAAATCGTTTCAAAGCTGACCTTTTGCGTGTGGGTTGAATGAACACAAAGCCATGGATCGCCACGCTCCGCTCGCGATGACGCTTCTGGCGCAGCTTATTCGTTACGTGCCGGCACCAGGATTTCACGCTGGCCGCTGGTGCTCATGGGACTCACCAGACCGGCGTTTTCCATGTCTTCCACCAGTCGCGCGGCCCGGTTGTAGCCGATCTTGAGGTGGCGCTGCACCAGCGAAATGCTGGCCTTGCGGTTTTTCAGCACCACTTCGACAGCCTGGTCATACAGCGGGTCTTTCTCGCCGCCACCTGTGCCGCCGTCACCCAAACCCTCGTCATCGCCGTCGACAGTACCACCTTCCAGAATACCCTCAATGTAATTGGGCTCACCCTGGCTTTTGAGGTAGGTCACCACGCGGTGCACTTCCTCGTCGCTGACAAAGGCGCCGTGCACGCGAATCGGCAGCCCGGTGCCGCTGGGCATGTAGAGCATGTCGCCCATGCCCAGCAGCGCCTCGGCGCCCATCTGATCCAGGATGGTGCGGCTGTCGATCTTGCTGCTGACCTGGAACGCAATGCGGGTCGGAATATTGGCCTTGATCAGGCCGGTGATCACATCCACGCTGGGGCGCTGGGTGGCCAGAATCAGGTGAATGCCGGCGGCACGGGCCTTTTGTGCCAGACGGGCGATGAGCTCTTCGATCTTCTTGCCCACCACCATCATCAGGTCGGCCAGTTCGTCGATCACCACCACGATGTGCGGCAGGCGGTCCAGTGGTTCAGGCTCTTCCGGGGTCAGGCTGAACGGGTTGCCGATGTACTCCCCGCGCGCCTTGGCTTCGTCCATCTTGGTATTGAAACCCGCCAGGTTGCGCACGCCCATCTTGCTCATCAGCTTGTAGCGCCGCTCCATCTCGGCCACGCACCAGGTCAGGCCATTGGCAGCCTGACGCATGTCGGTCACCACCGGGCACAGCAGGTGCGGAATGCCCTCATACACCGACATTTCCAGCATCTTGGGGTCGATCATCAGCAAACGCACGTCATGCGCTTCAGCCTTGTACAAGAGGCTCAAAATCATGGCATTGATGCCGACCGACTTGCCCGAACCGGTGGTACCGGCGACCAGCACGTGCGGCATTTTGGCCAGGTCGGCCACCACCGGGTTGCCGATGATGTCCTTGCCCAGCCCCATGGACAACATCGACCTGGCTTCGTGGTAAACGTTGGAGCCCAGAATTTCCGAGAGCTTGATGGTTTGCCGCTTGGCATTGGGCAACTCCAAAGCCATGAAATTCTTGCCGGGAATGGTTTCCACCACCCGGATCGAGACCAGGCTCAAACTACGCGCCAGGTCTTTCGCCAGGCCCACGATCTGCGAACCTTTGACCCCGGTGGCGGGTTCGATCTCGTAACGGGTGATGACCGGGCCGGGTTGTGCCAGCACCACAGTGACAGTGACACCAAAGTCCTTGAGCTTTTTCTCGATCAGGCGGCTGGTCATCTCCAGCGTTTCGGGGGCCACGGTTTCCTGGCGCAGCTGCGCCACATCGAGCAGATCAACCTGGGGCAGCTTGGTATCAAGCAACTCATGGAACAGCGGCTTCTGCCGCTCCTTGGCCACGCGCACGCTCTTGGGAGGATCGACCAGCAGGGGCTCAACCAGCACGGTTTTGGCAGGATGCTCCTGGCGTTCCTGGCGCTCTTCCACCAAAACTTCTTCCCGCGCCCGTGCCGCTTCCTGACCCAAAGAAAAATCCTGCTGCAACTCAAGTTGTTCACGCCGGTTTTCAACTTTTGAATACAGCCAGGCACCCAAGCGCTCGGCCAGATGTCCCCAGGAAAACCTGAAGACCAGCGCGGCACCCACCACGCCCGCCACGATGGCCGTCAGGGCCGAACCCACAAAACCCAGCCAATGCACACTCAATGGCCCCAGCCAAAACCCTAAAACGCCTCCCACATGACCCGGCAACTGGGCCTCAAGACTGTAAAAACGGGACCATTCCAGCATCACACTGCCACCCAGCAGCAAGACCAGGCCACCCCAAAACGTGACATGCCGCCGGATACGTTCGCCCGTTGCGGACGTGCCTGGCGCATCGTCCAGCGCCCACACCGAATGACCACGCAACCAGTGCGCCAAAGCACTCAGCCAGACCCGCACCGCGGCGGCCACGCACCACCACACCGAAAACCCAAGAAGGAAATAACTGGCATCGGCGACCCAGGCACCCAATTGCCCTGCCAGGTTAAGCGCCGCCCCCCCCGAGCCCGAAGTGGACCAGGCGGCATCTTGTGGCGTGTAGGTGAGCAGCGCCATGATCCACAGGGCCAGCAGCACAAACCCCAGAAACAAACCAATTTCCGAGGCAAAGCGGATCAGGCCATGTCGCGCCGTGGCTGCCTCTGAAGCATTAAATGTATTGAGTGAATAAGTCATTTCCGTTTTCTTTAAACTCACGCTTAATATACACGGCACAAGCCCTCACTTCCCAAGGTTCAACATGACAGACACACGACACGCCAAAGTTTTGATTCTGGGCTCTGGCCCGGCCGGCTACACCGCCGCCATTTACGCCGCACGCGCCAATCTGCAGCCGCTGCTGATCACCGGCATCGCCCAGGGCGGTCAATTGATGACCACCACCGATGTCGACAACTGGCCTGCCGATGTGGACGGCGTGCAGGGTCCCGAGCTAATGCAACGCTTTTTGGCGCACGCCGAACGCTTCAAGACCGAGATTGTGTTCGACCACATCAACAAGGTTGATTTTTCCAAACGCCCGTTTACCCTGACCGGTGACAGCGGCACGTACACCTGCGATGCGCTCATTCTGGCCACCGGTGCCTCGGCCAAATATTTGGGACTGCCGACAGAAGAAGCCTTCATGGGCCGGGGCGTGTCGGGCTGCGCCACCTGCGACGGTTTTTTCTACCGCGGCGAGGACGTCTGCGTGGTCGGCGGTGGCAACACTGCGGTGGAAGAAGCGCTGTATTTGTCCAACATTGCGACCAAGGTAGTGCTGATTCACCGCCGCGACAAGTTCCGCGCCGAGCCCATCCTGATCGACAAACTGATGGACAAGGTGGCTACCGGCAAGATTGAACTCAAGACCTTCAATGCGCTGGACGAAGTGCTGGGTGATGCCAGCGGCGTCACCGGTGTGCGCATCAAAAACGTCAACACCGGGGTCACGGAAGACCTCACCCTCAAGGGCTGCTTCATTGCCATCGGCCACGCGCCCAACACCGAGATTTTCCAGGGCCAGCTGGAGATGGCCGGTGGCTACCTCATCACCCAGGGCGGCAACCAGGGTTTTGCCACCCAGACCAGCGTGCCCGGCATTTTTGCGGCTGGCGATGTCCAGGACCATGTGTACCGCCAGGCCATCACCAGCGCCGGCACCGGTTGCATGGCGGCACTCGATGCACAACGCTTCCTCGAACAAGCCTGAATCGCACCCCGCAGCCAGGGCTTATACCGAAGCCGGGCTATAATGCCGGGCTTTGCTGCTTGCCCCGTGAGGGATTGGCTGCAGACGGGTTACCGCCACCCTTTTCTTGGCGAGGTGAGGCCTCTGGCGTCAGTCAGGGCCGTTTAATAGTATCGGAGTGTCCACATGGCACGCGTATGTGAAGTCACGGGCAAAGGCCCGATGGTTGGGAACAATGTTTCCCACGCCAACAACAAAACCAAGCGCCGGTTCCTGCCGAACCTGCAATACCGCCGTTTCTGGGTGGAGTCTGAAAACCGCTGGGTGCGCCTGCGGATCTCGAACGCTGGTCTGCGTTTGATCGACAAAAACGGTATCGACGCTGTGCTCGCAGACCTGCGCGCACGTGGTCAGGCCTAAACCCACATAAGGAAACATCATGGCTACCAAAGGCGGACGCGAAAAAATCAAGCTGGAATCGACAGCCGGCACCGGTCACTTCTACACGACCGACAAGAACAAGAAAACCACTCCCGAGAAATTGCTGATCAAGAAATTTGATCCCAAAGCTCGCAAGCACGTGGATTACAAGGAAATGAAACTGAAGTAATTCGGTTTTCATCCCATAAAAGCCCGCAATGCGCGGGCTTTTTTTCGTCTGCCGTTCAGATCAAGGATTTGTGAGCCTGGGCAAACGAAACACGCTGTCATCCCGATAAAACGCCGGGTCTTCGTTGGCGGCCCACCAACCGGGCACGCCGAGCACCGGCAAATGGACAAACGGCTTGGCGGCCAATTTCTCAGCACTCAGATCATGCGCCAGCCAGGCATCGACGCTGGCTATTGCATTGCCAGTGGCCAGGACACGGTAGACATGGGCGGTGATCGATTTTCTTGGTGCCACCAGCTTTTCCATCAAGGCATGGCCAAACAGGACGAGATGGGCCTGCCGCCACAGTGGGCGCAGCTCAACAAACAAGCACTGCCAGTCTTTGGCGTCCAGGGCGTCCCACAAGGCATCGGGGGCTTGCAGCAGGGCCGCATTCTCATCAAACACCGTCAAGGCATCACGCGCCGGCCCACGCACGGGCTGGATCCCGGTGCGTTCAATTTGCGCTGCCTGCAACGCGTTCAAACGCTTCTTGCTCAGGGGAAAGGCATGCCACACCAGGCCGTTGAAAAAGTCATGCAAACCATCCCGGGTGGGCACGCGCCCAAAGTCAAAGATGTACTGCTCATACGCCAGGCCGGCGGGCAACTCGCTTTGCGGAACAAAATGCACAGGCGCCAAGGCAGCCTGATTGAGCGCAGCGGTCTGCGCCATCCCGTCGCGCACGCTACGCGCGATGGCCTCGCCCTGGTCGCGCCATGGCGCCAGCCAGGGCACAGTCCAGTCAATGACCTCCAGAACAGCAGGCAAGGTCGCGTCCCACGAACCAGTCAAAGCTGGTCTGCCGCTCAGGCATGGGCCGCACGCAGCCTGACAGAAAACTCCTGCAGCGTCGCAATACCACTGGCTTCGGCGCGCTGGCACCAGGCCTGCAAATCTGCCGCGAGTTGTTCCCGGGTGTGCGAGCGGTTCAGCCACAGCTGGCGCAATTCTTCGCGCATCAGCACCATTTTGTCGAGCACCGGCGAGGCCGCGCGCACCACCGCCAGATGAGCCACCACAGCTGCCGGCACTTTTTCAGTATCACGGTGCAGCCAGTGCTGCGCTGCCTTGAGCACGCTGGCATCGGCACTGCGCGCTTTCAGCGCCTCAACTTCGGTACGAAAAGCCTGGCGCATGCCACGGGCGTAACCCGCCATCAGCTCGTAGCGGTTTTGAATCAGGGCTTCCAGCGTGTGCTCATCGGCCACCGGACGCAAGCTACCCAAAGCCAGCCGCGGTGGAATTTTTTTAACCCTGGCCAAACCCACGCGCTGCAGCAGGCTGATGTACATCCAGCCAATGTCGAATTCATAAGGCTTGACCGACAACTTGGCCGAGGTGGGATAGGTGTGGTGGTTGTTGTGCAGCTCTTCGCCCGCAATCAAAATCCCCCAGGGCGAGATATTGGTGCTGGCATCGGGTACCTCAAAATTGCGATAACCCCAGAAATGCGCCGCGCCGTTGACAATGCCGGCGGCCATCACCGGCGTCCAGGCCATTTGCACCGCCCACACGGCCATACCGGCGACACCAAACAGCGCCAGGTCAAGCACCAGCATCAGCGCTACACCCACATAGGAATAGGCGCTGTAAAGGTGCCGTTCGATCCAGTCATTGGGCGTACCATGGCCAAATCGGGCCAGGGTTTCCTTGTTTTGCGCCTCTTTGCGGTACAGCTCGTAACCCTGCAACAAGACGGTCTTGATGCCATACACATGCGGACTGTGCGGGTCGTCGGGCTGCTCGCATTTGGCGTGGTGCTTGCGGTGAATGGACGCCCATTCCTTAGTCACCTGGCCCGTGGTCAGCCATAGCCAGAAGCGGAAAAAATGCGAGGCGATCGGGTGCAAATCCAGCGCCCGGTGAGCCTGATGACGGTGCAAGAAGATGGTGACACTGAGCATGGTCACATGCGTCATGCCCAGGGTGAACAACACCAGCTGCCAGGCGTTCAGGTTCCAGAACCCGTTCGCTGCCCACTCCAACAATGAAACCATTGATTCGTCTCTCTAATAATTTTATTGACGCTGCCAAACTGCAGCGAAGAAGCCATCGGTCTGATGCCGATGCGGCCACAGCCGTAAAAATCGTTGTTGATTATCGCCGCCACTGCATAAATTTTCAGCATGTTCCACTTTAAGCCCTACCAGCACCTCACCCACGTCGAGCGGCGCAAAGTCCGGGTTGGCTTCGGAAAAAGCCAACGCAATGGCTTCGTTTTCTTGCGGCAGCACGCTGCAGGTGGCATAGACCAGGCGTCCACCGGATTTGAGCAGGCGTGCCGCACTTTGCAGAATGGCTGTTTGCTTGACGGTCATTTCATCGACCGCGGTCTGGTTTTGCCGCCATTTCAAATCGGGGTTGCGGCGCAGGGTGCCCATGCCGGTACAGGGGGCATCGACCAGCACGCGGTCAATCTTGCCGCTCAGGCGTTTGACGCGGTCATCACGTTCATGCGCGATGGCCGCGGGGTGCACGTTCGACAAGCCACTGCGCGCCAGCCGTGACTTGAAGGCGTCAAGCCGGCCGGCCGAGGTATCAAACGCATACAGCCGCCCGGTACTGCGCATGGCGGCGCCAATGGCCAGTGTTTTGCCGCCGGCACCGGCGCAAAAATCGACCACCATCTCGCCGCGCTTGGCATCGAGCAGCATGGCCAGCAGTTGCGAACCTTCGTCCTGCACTTCGAAATCGCCGCGCTTGAAGGACTCCATCTTGTTGAGCGACGGCTTGCCGGCAATGCGCAAACCCCAGGGCGAATAAGGCGTGGGCACCGCCTTGATGCCCAAGGCGGCCAGCTCTTTTTGCACATCGGCGCGCTTGGCCTTAAACGCGTTGACGCGCAAGTCCAGCCCGGCGCCCTTGTTGAAACTCTCCACCAGTGGCCAGAACTCAGCGCCCAATTGGTCCTTGAGCGGCTGCACCAGCCACTCGGGCAGGTTGTGGCGGTGGCGCTCCATCAGGTCTTCGGGCCTGATTTTTTCGCACTGGTCAAGCCAGTTGATTTCCTGCTCGCTCAGGGCGCTGCGCAGGAAATCGCCAGGGCCGTAAAAGCCCAGAATGGCCAGACGGCGCTCTTTGGGGCCGCTGCCGGAAGGCGCAAAATGGTCGAACAACAACTTTTTGCGCAGCACGGTATAGACCGTCTCGGCCAGGGTGGCGCGTTCACGGGGCCCGAGGCCACGGTGTTCACGAAAGAATCGCGACACGATGGCATCGGCCGGGTGGTCAAATTTGAGGGAAAGACGAACCAGTTCGGAACAGGCGTCAAGCAGGGCTTTTGGATGCATAGGGGGCGATTGTCCCACGGGAACTTTACGCAACTTCACCACTCCTATTTGAGACTGGCAAAATGAAGTTGCACAATAGGCAAAACCCAACCTCGCTGCCAACCTAAGCCTCTCGCACACCCGTCTTCAAAACACAAATCCACCCGATGTTCTTGCGCCCCAAACACCCCATGCCCCGCCTCACCCCAGCGCGCCGCCCCTCTCCGCTGGCTTGCGTCATGGCGCTGTCGCTGGGCTTGCTGCTGGGCGGCTGCGCCAGCCTGAACATCGATGAAACGCCGGATGCCAACGCATTCCAGGGGCTCACTGAAGCCACCTGGTGGCGTGACTTTCACGACCCCTTGCTGGCTGAACTGATCACCCGGGCCATGCGTGCCAATCCCACCATCCTCACCTCCCAGGCTGCGCTGCTACAGGCACGTGCGCTGCGTGATGTCAAACTGGCCGCCACCCGCCCCAACCTCACGGTGTCTGGCTCGGTGCAGCGCAACACCTCGGACGGCTCCGAGGCCAGCGTCAACTTCAGGGGCGGACTCGACGCCAGCTGGGAACTTGACGTGTTTGGCGCCAACCGCAGCGCCTTGGCCAACAGCGAAGCCGACCTGCAAGCGGCCAAGGCCAGTTTGCGTGACGTGCAATTGAGCATGACCGCCGAGGTCGCCCTGGCCTACATTCAGCTGCGCGGTTTGCAGGCGCAGCTGGGCATCGCCCGGCACAACCTGAGCAGCCAGCAAGAAACCCTGCAAATCACCCAGTGGCGCGCACAAGCCGGCCTGATCACCTCGCTCGAAGTCGAGCAGGCGCAAACCGCCGTGTCCCAGACCGCAGCGCAGTTGCCAGCCCTGCAAAGCAGCCTGGCCAAAACAAGGCACAGTCTGGCCGTGCTCACCGGTCAACACCCGCATGAACTCGACACCCTGCTGACCGCCACCCTGCCCATTCCACAGGTGGCCACACAGGTGGCCGATGTGATTCCGGCAGACAGCCTGCGCCAGCGCGCCGATGTGCGTGCCGCCGAGGCACGCATCACTGCGGCACTGGCCGCGGTCGACGCCGCCGAGGCGGCCCGTTTGCCCAGCTTCAGGTTGGGTGGCTCATTGGGCTTGACAGCACTCACGCTGGCAGGTTTCAGCAACGGGGCCGCACTGGCCACGCAGATACTGGGCAGTGTCTCTGTCCCGGTGCTCGATGGTGGCGCCTCCAAAGCCCAGGTCCGCGCGCAGCAAGCGGTGTTGGCGCAAACCCGTGCCACTTACCAAAACACCCTGCTGACGGCCCTCAAGGAAGTTGAAGACGCCCTGATCGCCTTGCAGCATGACCGCGAACGATTGCGCCACCTGCAGCAAGCCGCCAGCGCCGCTGACAACGCCGCCCTGCTGGCACAAAACCGTTACAGCAGCGGACTGGTTGATTTCCAGACCGTGCTGCAAACCCAGCGCACCCTGTTGGGCGCACAAGACAGCGTGGCCAGCCTGCAAGCCGAGCTCAGCAGCGGCCATGTGCGGCTGGTCAAGGCCATGGGCGGCGGCTGGTGATGAAAACAACAGAAGGCACCTTATGACAGAACCCTCGCAAAAGACCTCGCTGGCCAACAACCCCGAACCCAGTGACCTGCAAGCACTTTTGCAAGAACCGGGCAGACCAGCCTGGTGGCGCCGTAGCACGCTGTGGGCCACGTTGGTGGTGCTCATCGCCGCCGCTGGCGGCTACACCTATTGGCAACAAAGCCAACAACGCAGTGCCGCGCCCAGCTACATCACGGAGGCCGCCAGCAAAGGCGACCTGACCCTGACCGTGACTGCCAATGGCACGCTGCAGCCCACCCGTTCGGTCAACATCGGCAGCGAGCTCTCGGGCACCGTGCTGCGCGTGCTGGTGGATGTCAATGACCATATCAAAAAAGGCCAGGTGCTGGTGGAGCTTGACACCGCCAAACTCAACGACCAGGTGTTGCGCTCCCGCGCCGCGCTGGCCAGTGCCCAGGCGCAACTGGCGCAGGCCAATGCCACCGTGAAGGAAAGCAGCGCCAGCCTGGCCCGACTGGAAGAAGTGGCCAAGCTGTCCGGCGGCAAGGTGCCGTCCAAGACCGAACTCGACAGCGCCCGCGCCGCGCATGAGCGCGCCGTGGCAGCCGAAGCCAGCGCCCGTGCCAATGTGGATTCAGCCCGCGCCTCACTGGCCACTGACGAGACCAACCTCTCCAAAGCCTCGATCCGCTCGCCCACCGACGGCGTGGTGCTGACACGCGCGGTCGATCCCGGCAATGCCGTGGCGGCCTCGCTGCAGGCGGTGACGCTGTTCACCGTCGCCGAAGACCTGCGCCAAATGCGCTTGCAGGTGAACGTGGATGAGGCTGATGTCGGTCGCGTCAAGGTCGGCCAGCCAGCCAGCTTCACCGTGAGCGCCTTCCCCAGCCGACGCTTTCCGGCGTCGATCACCCGGGTGGCCTATGGCTCGACCATTACTGACAACGTGGTCACCTACCAAACCATGCTCGACGTCAAAAACGATGACCTGAGCCTGCGCCCCGGCATGACGGCCACCAGCACCATCACTGCGGTCGAGCGCAAGAATGTGCTGCTGGTGCCCAACGCCGCGCTGCGCTTTACCCCTCAAACCAGTACCACCGCAGCCCCCGCTGCCGGCAGCAACATCATGTCAAGCGTGATGCCACGTATGCCACGCAGCGGTGCCCGCAAATCAGCCACGGGCGGTGCCGCCAAACAGGTCTGGGTGCTGCGTGACGGCGCACCGGTGGCGGTGAACGTCACCCCCGGCATCAGCGACGGCCGCATGACCGAGATCACCGCTGGTGATTTGCAAGAGGGCATGGCCGTGATCACCGACCAACGCGCCAGATCGGCCAGCAAGCCATGAGTACCCTGCCCCTGATTGAACTGAAAAGCGTCACCAAAACCTACGGCCAGGGTGCCACCGCCCTGCAGGCCCTGAAAGGTGTCGATCTGAGCATTGAAGCCGGAGACTTTGTTGCCATCATGGGGCCCAGCGGCTCGGGCAAATCCACCGCCATGAACACGCTGGGATGCCTGGACACCCCCACCACGGGCCAGTATTTGTTCAACGGCGTGCATGTGGAAACCCTCAGCCGCGACCAGCGCGCCCTGCTGCGCCGGCGCTACCTGGGTTTTGTGTTTCAGGGATTCAACCTGCTGGCCCGTACCAGCGCCCAGGAAAACGTGGAGCTACCACTGCTGTACCGGGGTGAACCCACCAAAATGCGCCACGCCGCAGCCAAGAAAGCACTGGCCTCGGTCGGTCTGGCAGGCTGGGAACACCACACGCCGGCCGAACTCTCCGGCGGCCAGCAGCAGCGTGTGGCGATTGCCCGCGCCCTCGTGACCGAGCCCGCCGTGTTGCTGGCCGACGAGCCCACCGGCAACCTGGACACCCAGCGCAGCCGCGAGATCATGCACCTGCTGTGGCAGCTCAACGTCGATCACGGCATCACCGTGCTGATGGTCACGCACGAGGCCGACATGGCAGCCTACGCCAAGCGCATCTTGCACTTTGTCGATGGCGTGGTCGACAGCGACACCCGCAACCCGAATCCCACCGGCGCCAGTCATGGCGGACCCGATCCGCACTCCATGAGCCATCCTGCCCCAGCGGCTACAGAGGCCAACTGACATGTGGCTCAGCACCCTGCTGCTCGCCATGCGCTCGATCCGGCGCAACCTGCTGCGCTCGTTCCTGACCATTCTGGGTATCGTGATCGGGGTCAGCGCCGTCATCACCATGGTCACCGTGGGCAACGGCGCCACCCTCGCCATTCAAAACCAGATTTCCGGCCTGGGCACCAACCTGCTGCAAGTCCGCCCGGGGCAGCGCATGATGGGCGGTGGCGGTGGCGGTGCACCAGCGTTCAAGGAAGCCGATGCCGAGGCCATTGCCAGCCAGCTCGGCGGCATCGCAGCGGTCGCCCCGGAAGCGCGCAGCAGTGCCGTGCTGGTGCTCGATGGCCGCAACTGGAGCAGCAGCATCATTGGCAGTACCAACCAGTGGCTGTTCACCGGCAACTGGAAACTGGCCGATGGTCGCAGCTTTAGCGACGAAGAACAACTGGCCGGCGCAGGCGTCTGCCTGATCGGGGAGACCGTGCGCCGCGAGCTGTTTGGCAGCCGGGCGGTGGTGGGTGCGTCCCTGCGCGTCAAACAGATCAGCTGCGAGGTCATTGGCGTGCTCGCAGCCAAAGGCCAGGGCGCCTTTGGCAACGACCAGGACGACGTGGTGCTGATGCCCTTGCACACCCTGCAGCGTCGCATCACCGGCAACACCCGCGTCAACACGCTGATGGTGTCAATGCAGGACGGCGCCGACCCGGCGCGCGTCAAGTCGGGCATCACCGAACTGCTGCGCGAGCGGCGCAAGCTCAACGCAGCCGACGAAGACAACTTCAACGTGCTCGACACCAAGCAACTCGGAGAAACCCTGTCCGGCACCACCAAGGTCATGACCACGCTGCTCGGCGCCGTGGCGGCGGTGAGCCTGCTGGTGGGCGGTATCGGCATCATGAACATCATGCTGGTGAGCGTGACCGAGCGCACCCGCGAGATCGGGCTGCGCCTGGCAATCGGCGCACTGGAGCGCGAGGTGCTGCTGCAGTTCCTGATCGAGGCCGTGGTGCTGGCCGCTTTGGGCGGCGTGATCGGCATCGTGCTGGCCACGGGCGCCTCGATTGGCCTGTCCCGCTTCATGGAGGTGCCGTTTGTCTTCAATCCCGGCGTGAACCTGCTTTCCTTCGTTTTCTCAGCCGGCATCGGTGTGCTGTTCGGCTACTTCCCGGCGCGCCGGGCCGCCCGGCTGGACCCGATTGAAGCGCTGCGGCATGAGTAGTTTCAACCTTTCATTTTGTGACGTGTTCGTCGTATTTTTGCCTCACAATCGTGATCCAAACATTGCAGGACAATTGAAACATGGGCTTTAACAAGGGTCCGTCGGACACCATACCCACGACACCGTTCAAGGTACACAATCAGATCGAGTACCGCGTCAAAGGGCGCATTCTGCATACGACGGCAAGGGGACCGTTCAAGGAAATTGTGGAAGCCATTCCCCCCTCCATCACCGGATTTATCCAGAGACTGGCGCAACAGGGCCGTTGGGGACAGATCGTCACCATCCAGCAAAGCGCATTGATGCCAGCCGCAGCCATGCAGAATTTAGCTGCCTATCTCAAATCGAGGTATGAAAATCCGGAGACACGGCCGGTGGTTGCCCTGGTTTTTGAGCCTGACATCGACGGTAGTCAATTGATGGCGCCAGAATTCCTGAGGTGCTATCTTGATGCCGGCTTAAAAAGCCAGGTGTTTGAAAACTATGTCAGCGCGCTGGATTGGGTGGAGTCCGAAATCAGCCAGTTCTCGACGCGACTCGAATGGAAGGACAGCTACCAGACCGGCGACCAGGCCATTGACGAACAACACCGGGAGTTGTTCAAACGTGCCGCCTTTCTCCTGGCCGCGACCTCGCATGAGGGGCAGGTTATCTCTGCCATGCGACTTTTCCAGTACATGCGCACGCACCTCTCCTACGAGGAAGAACTGATGCGGCGCCTGCAATATCCGGACGTCGAAACCCATACGCAAGAGCATCACGAGCTGATTGCCAGGCTCAACACGATTTCGCTCAAGATTGCCCACGAAAACCTGGTGAAAACCGACCTGGAGGAGTTTCTCGGGGACTGGTTCTTGAAACACATGGAGACGGCAGACACCGACTTGGCCCGATTTGCCAACACGCCCCGATAAAAACCGCTGGCTGCTCTGAATTGCTACATTTTTCGCAGCAATTGCGCCACCGCCTGTGGGTAGATCAAATGCTCCTGTGTCAGCACCCGCGCACTCAGCGTGTCTGCCGTATCACCCGGCAGCAGCGGCACCACGGCCTGCGCCAAGATCGGGCCGTGGTCGAGCTCGGCGGTGACCAGATGCACCGTGGCCCCTGCCACCTGGCAACCGGCATCAATCGCCCGCTGGTGCGTGTGCAAACCGGCAAAGGCAGGAAGGAGCGAGGGGTGGATGTTGACCAGGCGACCGGCATAGCGGTTGACAAACCCCGGTGTCAGGATGCGCATGAAGCCGGCCAGCAGCACCAGCACCGGCTGGTCGACGCTGTCATAACGGTCAATCACCTGCGCCAGCGCGGCATCGAAAGCCTCGCGGCTCGGATAAGCCTTGTGGTCCAGCACCTCGGTGACAATGCCCTGGTCGCTGGCAAATTGCAGCCCCTTGGCCTCTGCCTTGTTGCTGACAACGGCTGCGACCCTGGCACCGTAACATTCTGCCCAGCGCTCGCGCTGGGCAGCTTTCACAATGGCGGCCATGTTGGAGCCGCCGCCCGAGATCAATATAACGATATTTTTCATGAAGACTGAATTATGACTTTGACTAACCCGGCTTCCCTGACCCTAACGCCCATTGAGGCCCGCGTGCTCGGCACCCTGATGGAAAAGGCCCGTACCGTGCCCGACAGTTACCCGCTGTCACTCAATTCCCTGATGCTGGGTTGCAACCAGAAAAGCAGCCGCGACCCGGTGATGGACTTGAGCGAGGCCGATGTGGCCAGCGCGCTGGACAACTTGATGAGCCTGTCGCTGGTGCGCGCAAACACCTCCGGGCGCGTGACACGTTACGAGCACAACTTCCAGCGCGGCATCGGTGTGCCCGAGCAGTCGGCCGTGTTGCTGGGCCTGCTGATACTGCGCGGCCCACAAACCGCCGCAGAACTGCGCCTAAACACCGAGCGTTGGTACAAATTTGCCGACATCTCCTCGGTCGAAGGTTTTCTGGAAGAGTTGCAGGACCGTTCGCTTGATAAAGGCGGCCCTCTGGTGATCAAGCTGGCGCGCGCCCCCGGCGCCCGCGAGCAGCGCTGGGCCCACTTGCTGTGCGGCCCGGTGGATGAGGCGCAATTTTCCCAGTCCGGCAGTGCCCGTGGCGCCGACGGCTCACCCAGCAACTTGGTGCGCATCGAGCAGCTAGAGGCCGAGGTAGCCCAGCTCAAAGCCACGGTGCTCAAACTCTGCACCGAGCTGGGCGTGTCGGCTACTGCGCCTTGAAGCCGCTGTCGTGAATGATGCGCGCCCAGGTCTTGGCATAAGCCTGTTCGCGGCTGGCCAGTTGCGCGGATGTCATGTAACCCACCGTCAAGCCCATGGTGGTCAGGCGCTCGCGCACCTCGGGCAAGGCAATCACCCTGGCCACGGCGCTACCCAGTTTGTCAATCGTCGCTTGCGGTGTGCCCCTGGGCGCAAAAATGCCGTAATAAGGCAGGTCCTCAAAGCCCGCCAGGCCCAATTCGGCAAAAGTGGGCACATCAGGCAAGGCGGCCTGGCGCGCACCCCCCAGCACCGCAACCATGCGGATCTTGCCGGCTTTCTGGTTCTCGATAAAGTCCGGCAGCGAGCCGACCCCGGCGTGGATCTGGTTGCCCAACATGTCGGCCATCATGGGCGCACTGCCACGATACGGTGCTGCCTGTAGATCGAGCTTGTATTTCTGGCCGATCACCTTGACCAGGAACTCGGGCACCGACGCCGGTGCCGGCACCCCCACGGTGTCCTGGCCAGCGCCCTGCTTTTGCACCCAGGCCACATACTCGGCCAGGGTTCTGGCAGGCGTGCCACCTGACACCGCCAGGCCGTTGGCAAAGGTGGCAAAACCGGCCACGGGAATAAAGTCACGCGCCGGATCGTAGCCCGGGTTTTTTACCACCAGCGGCAAGATCGTGATGCTGTGGTCGTGCGACAAAAACAGCGTGTTGCCATCCGCTGGAGCCGCCTTGAGCGCCTGCGCCGCAATCTGGCCACCCGCGCCCGCCTTGTTGTCGACAAGCACCGGCACGCCCATTTGGTCCTTGAGTTTGTCGGCCAGGATGCGGGCGATGGCGTCGGTGCCGCCCCCGGGCGGGAAACCCACCATCAGCTTGATCGGGCCGCTCTGCGCCTGCGCCAGCCCCGCAGCCAGCAGTGCACTCACGGCCAGGGTTTTGAACAGGCCACGCAGCCCTTGACGCATCTGAAACTGAAGCATTTGCAACTCCTGAAATTGGTTTGAGCCTTTGCGGATCAGACCACTCGCATAGCGACGTGCTCTGACCCCAACTGATTAGAAAGTACCCGGATAAGCACCCCCATCCGCCAGCACATTTTGCCCGGTCATGTAGCCGGCCTGCTGGCTGCACAAAAAGGCGCAGATGGCACCAAACTCGTCTGGCGAACCAAAGCGTTTGGCTGGAATGGTGTTGCGCCGGGCGGCAGCCACCACCTCCAGCGGCTGCGCCGTTTTGGCGGCGGCGCCCTGAAAGATGGACTGCAGGCGCTCGGTGTCAAAGGCACCGGGCAACAGGTTGTTGATCGTCACCCCCCTGGCGGCCACACCACTGCGTGCCAGCCCAGCCACGAAACCGGTCAAACCACTGCGCGCACCATTCGACAGGCCCAGCACATCGATCGGCGCCTTGACAGCACCGGAGGTGATGTTGACGATGCGGCCAAAGCCGCGCGCGGCCATACCGTCCACCGTGGCCTTGATCAGCGCGATGGGCGTGAGCATGTTGGCATCCAGCGCACGGATCCAGTCGTCGCGCTCAAAGTTGCGGAAGTCGCCGGTCGGCGGACCGCCGGCATTGGTCACAACAATGTCGAAGTCAGCACGCTGCGCCAGCACCGCGGCACGACCGGCCTCGGTGGTGATGTCTGTGGCCAGCCATTGCACGGTCGCGCCGGTCTGGTTGGCGCAGGTCTGCGTCAATTGCGCCGCGGCGGCTTGCAAGGCTTCGGCCCCGCGCGCCACCATCAGCACATTCACGCCCTCTTGCACCAGCGCCTTGGCGCAGCCCAGCCCCAGGCCTTTGCTGGCCCCGCACACCAAAGCCCATTTGCCGGTAATTCCCAAATCCATCACAGTCTCCTTGTCAAAACAACAACCATTACGCCAGTTGCCGGGGGCGACTGGTGAATACAAAAATACCGGCCACCACCAGCGCCGTGCCCGCTGCCACCCAGCCCGTGAAGGGTTCCCCCAGCAGCAGCACGCCCATCAGAATGGTGGACATGGGGCCGACCATGCCGGTTTGCGCCGCCATGCCCGCACCAATGCGCTCAACGGCCATCATCACCATCAATACCGGCGCGGCGGTACACAGGGTGGCGTTCAAAACCGACAGCCAGATCACCTCGGGCGCCACCAGCGCGGCCTGCATGGGTCGCAACACGACAAATTGACCGATACACAGCACACAGGCGACGCTGGTGGCCAGCCCAACCAGCCGCAGCGAACCCAGGCGCTGCACCAGCTCGCCGCTGAAGCTGAGGTAAATCGCGTAACTGACCGCACTGCCGAACACCAGCAGCGCACCCAGAGCGGCATCGGCACCCGCAAAATGGATCTCATGACCAAACACCAGGATCACACCGCAATAGCTGATGGCCATGCCCAGCGCCTGGCGTCGGCTGATGTGGCGTTTGTACAGCACCAGGCCCAGCAACAATACCAGCGTCGGATTGAGGTACAAAATGAGCCGCTCCAGCGAGGCACTGATGTACGCCAGACCGGCAAAGTCCAGAAAGCTGGCCAGGTAGTAGCCGGTAAACCCCAGCCCCAAAACGCCCCACCAGTCGTGCCGGGTCAGCGCCGACTTGCCGCGGCTGGCCCACCAGGCCATGACAACAAAAATGGGCAACGCAAACAGCATGCGGTACATGATGAGCGTGACCGCATCAACGCCATGGCGATACGCCAGCTTGACAATGATGGCCTTGCCGCTGAAGGCGATGGCGCCCAGCGTGGCCAGCAGCAAGCCGGTGGCCAGTGTCTTGGGCGGCAAGTGAACTTGATTCATGACATCACCGACCGTCATCGCGAGGAGCGCAGCGACGCGGCGATCCAGGGCTGCATGGATTGCCGCGCTTCGCTCGCAATGACAAAGTCATGGGATACATCGTTGCGTAAGCTTGCATCTAATCTTCAACAAAAGCCACGTCGCGCGTGCGCTTGAAGGCAGGCACCAGCACCAGAGCCAGCAGCGCCAGGGCTGCCAGCAACAAACCGGCGGACAGCGGCCGCGTGACAAACACGCTCCAGTCGCCGCGTGACAGCAAGAGCGCGCGGCGCAGGTTTTCTTCCATCATCGGGCCCAGAATAAATCCCAGCAGCAACGGCGCCGGTTCCATGCCGAGTTTGATGAAGACATAGCCCACCACGCCAAACAGGCCCACCATCCAGATGTCCCAGGTGTTGTTGTTGGTGCTGTACACGCCAATGGCGCAAAACAGCACGATGGCCGGGTACAGCCAGCGGTAGGGCACGCTGAGCAGCTTGATCCAGATGCCGATCAGGGGCAGGTTCAGCACGATCAGCATGGCGTTGCCAAGCCACATCGAGGCGATCAGACCCCAGAACAGTTCGGGGTTGCTGCTCATGACCTGCGGCCCGGGCTGGATGTTGTGGATGGTCATGGCACCCACCATCAGCGCCATCACCGCGTTGGGCGGTATGCCCAGGGTGAGCAGCGGGATGAAGGAGGTTTGCGAAGCCGCATTGTTGGCCGCCTCGGGCGCGGCCACACCGCGAATATTGCCCTGACCAAAAGGCACTTCACCCGGCTGCAGCCGGGTCTTTTTTTCAATCGTGTAAGCGGCAAAAGCGCTCATCACCGCACCCCCACCGGGCAGGATGCCCAGCACCGAGCCCAGGCCGGTGCCACGCAGAATGGCCGGCCACATGCGCTTGAAGTCCTGGCGGCTCGGCATCAGGCCATGCACATTGGCGGTAAACACCTGGCGCGCACTCTCGGGTCGGCTCAGGTTGCTGATGATCTCGCCATAGCCAAACATCCCCATGGCGATCACGATGAAGCCAATGCCATCAGAAAGCTCCGGAATGTCAAAGCTGAAGCGCGCCACACCCGAATTCACGTCGGTACCCACCAGCCCCAGCAGCAAACCGAGCAAAATCATGCCAAAGGCCTTGAGCAAGTCACCGGAGGCCAGCACCACCGCCCCCACCAGTCCCAACAGCATCAGCGCGCAATATTCAGAGGGGCCAAACAGGAACGCCACCTCGGTCAGCGGCACGGCAAAGGCGGCCAGCACCAGCGTGCCGACACAACCGGCGAAAAATGACCCTATGCCCGCCGCCGCCAGCGCCGGCCCGGCGCGGCCCTGGCGCGCCATCTGGTAGCCATCAATCACCGTCACCACCGACGAAGCCTCACCGGGCAGATTGACCAGAATGGCGGTGGTGGAGCCGCCGTATTGCGCGCCGTAATAAATGCCCGCCAGCATGATCAGGGCCGACGTGGGTGGCAGGGCGTAGGTGGCAGGCAGCAGCATGGCAATGGTGGCCAGCGGTCCGATGCCCGGCAGCACCCCAATCAAGGTGCCCAGCAGACAGCCGACAAAGGCGTACATCAGGTTCAGCGGCGTGAAGGCCACACCGAAACCCAGCGCCAGGTGGTTGATCAACTCCACGTCAGTCTCCCGCCAGAAACACAGGCCACACCGGCAACTGCAGTTTGAGCAGCAACACAAAAGCCAGGTAACTCAAGGCCGCCAGCGCGGTGGCCAGCAGCGCGGCTTCCTTGAACTTGAAACGCTCACCGGCCAGGCAGGCGACAAAGGTCAGCCCGTAAATGCCCCCCATCAGACCCAGCGCCGGCAGCCCCAGGCGTGGCAGGCCGCCCAACGCCACACCAAACAGCAGGTTGGCCGAAATAATGGCCACCATCGGCTTCCAGGCCCAGGGGCCAATCACATTGGCCCGGTCGGCTTGAAACAGCGCGGCCCGCAACATCATGACCCCACCCAACAGCGCCAGCAACACGCCGAGCAACAGCGGGAAATAACCCGGCCCCATGCGCCCACTGCTGCCGACCTGGTAGTCCAGTGCGCCCCAACCGAAAGCACTACCCACCCCCGTGAACAGCAATCCGGCGTAAAAGTCTTGCGTATTTTTCATAGCGTCTCTGCCCTGCTCACACCACCGTCACGCAAGCCAGTGCCGGGGTGGATGCCAGCACCTCTTCGAGTACCGTCAACCCCTCGGCCACACGCAAGGCACCGGCCAGCCGCAAGGGCCGCATGCCATCCAGCACCGCCTGGCGCTTGAGTGCGTCGGCGTTGGGTTCGCGGTTGATTTTTTCCTTGAACGCCTCGCTGACCACCAGCAATTCGTAAAGCCCCATGCGCCCCAAAAATCCGGTCATGCGGCAGTCAACACAACCCACGGCCTTGAACGGCTTGTAAGCGCCGTTCAGTTGCCATGGTTTCATCACTTCAGCCAGCGTCTCGGGTACGGCGGCAGGGTCCGGCAGCTTGCAATGGGGGCACAGCATGCGCACCAGGCGCTGCGCCAGCACGCCCAGCAGGGTGGCATTGATCAGATACGAGGGCACGCCCAACTCCAGCAGCCGCGTGACCGCAGAGGGCGCGTCATTGGTGTGCAGGGTCGAGAACACCAGGTGCCCGGTGAGCGCCGCCTGCACCGCCATGTCGGCCGTGGCCTGGTCGCGAATTTCACCAACCATGATGATGTCGGGGTCCTGCCGCATCAGGGCGCGCAGGCCTTCGGGAAAGCCGAAGTCAAGCTGCGGCTGCACCTGGGTCTGATTGAACGACGGCTCGATCATCTCGATCGGGTCTTCCACCGTGCTCACGTTGACTTCTTCGGTGGCGACCCGCTTCAGCGTCGAATAAAGCGTGGTGGTTTTGCCCGACCCGGTGGGCCCGGTCACCAGAATGATGCCGTTGGGGCGCTTCACCAATGCCTCCCAGCGTTGCGCGTCGTGCGCCGAGAAGCCCAGCGCATCGAGGTCCTTCACCGTGGTATCGGGGTCAAAAATACGCATCACCATTTTTTCGCCAAACGCGGTGGGCAGCGTGGAGATGCGCATTTCGACCTCGTCGCCGCCGGGATTGCGGGTCTTGATGCGGCCATCCTGCGGGCGGCGCTTTTCGACCACATCCATGCGCCCGAGCAACTTGATGCGCGCCGTCATGGCACCCAGCACACCCATCGGCATCTGGTACACCGGATGCAACACACCGTCGATGCGAAAGCGGATCACGCCCTGCTCGCGCCGTGGCTCCAGATGGATGTCGCTGGCGCGCTGGTCAAACGCGTATTGCCAAAGCCAGTCGACCACCTGCACCACGCTCTGGTCATTGGCGTCGAGCTGCTTGTTGCTCTTGCCCAGCTCCACCAATTGCTCAAAGCTGGAACCGGCGTTGCCGCCCGCCTTGCTGGCGGCGCGCACCGACTTGGCCAGCGCAAAAAATTCGGCGATATAACGGGCGATGTCCTGCGGATTGGCCAGCACGCGGCGCACACTGCGGCGTGACTGGCGCTCCACCTCGGCCACCCAGTCGCTCAGAAACGGCTCGGCGGTGGCCACCACCACCTCATGGGCCGTGACCTGCACCGGCAAAATCTTGTGGTGTTCGGCATAGGCCGGGCTCATGGTGTCGGCCACCTTGGCCACATCGACCTTGAGCGGGTCGATGCGCAAATAGCCCAGCCCGGCGCGCGGCGCCAGCCATTGCACCAGCGCCTCCATGCCCATGGCCTTGTCGTCGCTGGCCCGGTGCACGCCGACGCTGGCCAGGCGCAGCAGCGGGTGCTGCGCGCTTTCGGCCTGGGCACAGCGCGACTGGATGCGGTGGGCTTCCTGCGCAGTGATGAGACCATCCATCTGCAGCCACTGCACCAGGCTGCGCCAGTCCAGCGGGCCCTCGGCTTTGCGGCCTGACGATGCGGGGAATGTGCCGTGTGTCATAACAGCATGGGCTTGAACACCCGCACCCATTTGCTGGCCGGCAGACCCCATTCAAACTCGATGCGGTCAGCACGCGCCATCAGCACATCGCGCTTGGGCCGGCTTGGCGTGTGCTGCGCCAGCACCACGGTGTTGCCCTCGCGTGTCGGCTTGAAGGCCCAGATGGCCTCCTTGCCAAAGGCCGCCGACATTTTTTCGACACTGCGCACAAAGCTCGACGCACGGCCAAACAGGTTCACCGTCATGCAGCCCTCAGGCGTCAGCAGGCGCCGGCAGTGGTTGTAAAACGGCAGGCTGTCGAGCACCGGCGCAGCAGCTTCATGGTCATACAAATCCACCTGCAGGGCGTCCACCGTGCCCCACCATTTGGGGTTCTGAATTTCTTGCGCCGCGTCCGCCAGCACCACCTGCAGGCGGGGGTTTTCTGCCGGCAGCTTGAACCAGCCCTTGCAGGCGGTCAGCACCTGCGGATTGAGCTCGATGGCGCTGGTTTTCATGCGCAGTTCCTTGTGGCAAAACTTGGTCAGGGAGCCTGCGCCCAGGCCCAACTGCAGCGCCTGGCGGTCTTTCACCGATTCGGGTGGCACAAACAGCAGCCAGGCCATCATGCGCTGGATGTACTCATGCACCAGCGCGTTGGGCTCGGCCAGGTACATCGAGCCCTGGATCCATTCGGTGCCCAGATGCAGGTGGCGCATCGGGCCGTCGTCCGAGAAATTGACTTCGGGAAGAGAGTGGGCGTTTTTTTTCAAGATGGAACGATTATCCCCAATCGATCCCACAGGTCTTGGAA
>NZ_JAMPXE010000192.1 GCF_023701345.1 Rhodoferax sp.
CTTTTTCAGCGCCTTGGGCGGCAGCTCTTCAACAAACAGTTCAACGAGAAGATTTTGATGGGTCATGGTCAGGCGGCTTTCTTGGACATTTCAGCAACCCACTCGCGCGGCGCCATCGGGAAACCCAGGCGCTCGCGGCTGTCAAAGTAACTTTGCGCCACACCGCGCGCCAGCGTGCGGATACGGCCGATATAGGCGGCGCGCTCGGTCACGCTGATGGCACCACGGGCATCGAGCAGGTTGAAACTGTGCGCGCATTTAAGGACCTGCTCGTAGGCGGGCAGCGCCAGTTGCACTGCCATCAGATGCTTGGCCTGCTTTTCGTGCGCCGTGAAGGCGGTGAACAGAAAATCAACATCGCTGTGCTCGAAGTTGTAGGTGGACTGCTCCACCTCGTTTTGCTTGTAGACGTCGCCGTAGCTCAGCCTGGTGCCGTCCGGCGCTTCGGTCCAGGTCAGGTTGTAGACGTTGTCCACGCCTTGCAGGTACATGGCCAGGCGCTCCAGACCATAGGTGATCTCGCCGGTGATGGGGCGGCAGTCAATGCCGCCGACTTGCTGGAAGTAGGTGAACTGCGTCACTTCCATGCCGTTGAGCCAGACTTCCCAGCCCAGCCCCCAGGCGCCCAGCGTGGGGTTTTCCCAGTCGTCCTCGACAAAACGGATGTCGTTTTTTTTCAAATCGAAGCCCAGGGCTTCGAGGCTGCCCAGGTAGAGCTCCAGAATGTTGCTGGGGGCGGGTTTGAGCACCACCTGGTACTGGTAGTAGTGCTGCAGACGGTTCGGGTTTTCGCCATAACGCCCATCCTTGGGGCGACGGCTCGGTTGCACGTAGGCGGCTTTCCACGGCTCCGGCCCGAGCGCCCGCAAAAATGTCGCCGTGTGCGAGGTGCCGGCACCCACCTCCATGTCGTAGGGCTGTAGCAGCGCGCAGCCCTGGGCGTCCCAATACGACTGGAGTTTCAAAATGATTTGCTGGAAGGTCAACATAAGCGGTGGGGACAGCTTGCAAAGCCGCCCGGAAGTAAAAATGGTTGACGCAAGCGCTTGCGTCTGAATCGCCAATTTTACGGGCTTATGACAGTGGCCAATGGCGCTTTTGCCGGGCGCCTGAACCAGGCCAGGAGCAGCAGGCCCAGGGCCATGAGTAGCAACGGCCACAGACCCCAGCGCGCCAGCCACCAGGCATAGGGCGTGATGCCGGTGCGCCCTTCCACCGTGCCGTGCAGCGCCATGGCCGTGTGCGGCGGCGCCGCATGGGTCACACGGGCGCGGTGGTCGACAATGGCGGTCTGCCCGGTGTTGGTGGCCAGCAAAAAGGGCCGGCCAAATTCCAGCGCGCGCAGCCGGGCAATTTGCAGGTGCTGGTCCATCGCCAGGCTGTCGCCAAACCAGCCCAGGTTGCTGACATTGAGCAGGATCGTGGGTGCCGTGGCGTTTGCCAGAAACTGCTTGGCCAGCTCTTCACTGAACAGGTTCTCGTAACAAATGGTGGCGGCCAGGCGCTGTCCCTGCCAGTCAAAGGTGGGCTGCGGCAGGGCACCGCGGTTGAAGTCACCCAGCGGGATGTTCATGAGATTGGTAAACCAGCGGAAAAACGGCGGGATGAACTCGCCAAAAGGCACCAGATGGTGCTTGTCATAACGCCATGGCGTGGCCTGCCCCGGTTTGAACCCGACCACCGAATTGGTGTAACCCTCACTGAAACTGCCCAGCGGAACCCCCACCAGCGCCGCCTGCGCACCGCCGGCAAAACGCTGCTGCAAGGCCTGCCAGTAGCCTGGCGGCAATTGCTCGGGCAGCAGCGGCACAGCCGTCTCGGGCGTGACCACCAGCGCGCTTTGGCTCTGCTGAAGCTGCTCGCCATACCACTGCAGCGCTTTGAGCACGCCGGTTGCCGTGTCGAATTTTTCGTTCTGGGGAATATTGCCTTGCAGCAGGGTCACGTCGAGCGTACCGGCCGAGCCGCCCTGCGGCTGGGGCAACCACGGCGGCAACAAGAGCAGGGCCAGCAACATCACGACAGACGCCAAGGCATCGCCCCTTTGGCCGAGCAAAGCGGCGCGCCAAGCCAGGGCCAGACCGGCCGCCAGCCCGGCGGCGACAAAACCGGCCCCATACAACCCGACCCAGGGAATCAGCCCGGCCAGCGGCCCTTCAAGGTGTGCATAAGCAATGGCGCCCCAACCAAAGCCGGTCAGCAACAGGCCACGGGCCAGCTCAGCCAGCAACCACAGGGCTGCAAAAGCCAGCACCGCCCAAACCGGATGAGCCAGCGCCATGCGCCAGAAAATACCAGTCGCCGCCGCGTAATAGAGCGCCAGCAAACCGGCCAGCGCCAGCACCGCCAGAACGGCCAGCGGCGCGGCCAGTCCGCCATAGGTGTGCATGGAGGTAAACAGCCAGCCAAAGGTGCAGGCCAGCCAGGCCGTGGCAAAAATCCAGCCGCGTAGCGCCGCGAGCCGCCAGTTGGGGCTGCTGCGCAGCAAACCCACCAGACTGGCCAGCGCCAGCGTTTGCCCCCACCATAGCGGCTGCCCTTGCGCCAGACCCAGCCAGGCCAGGCTTTGCGGCATGGCCACGGGCCAGGCCAGGCTGGCCGCCTGCAGGGCGCCCGCCAGCAGCAGCACCAGCCAGGGCGTCAAGCCAAGGCCCGCTCCCTGCGGCTTATTTGGCGCCATCCGGCACCGGCGATACCTTGAACCACTTCACCGCACCGCCTTTGGTGTGCATCACCACAAAGTCAAGGCCCGCGCGCACATGGTGCTCGCCGCGCCGGGGCACATGGCCCATCTCGTGAGCGATCAGGCCGCCAATGGTGTCGAAGTCTTCATCGGCATCGGTGCTGTCGAGCTTGACGCCGAAGGCCGACTCGACCCGTTCAATGGTAGTGTCGCCACTCACCCGGTAGCTGCGATCAGGCAAACCAAAGATGTCGCCCTCGTCGTCGGCAATGTCAAATTCATCTTCGATCTCACCGACAATTTGCTCCAGCACGTCCTCGATGGTGACCAGTCCGGCAACGCGGCCAAACTCATCAATCACGATGGCCAGGTGGTTGTGGTTGCTCTGAAAGTCGCGCAGCAAATCGTTCAGGCCCTTGCTCTCGGGCACAAACACGGCCGGACGCAGCAAGGCGCGGATGTTGAGCTCGGGTGCCCGCTGCAACTTGAGCAGATCCTTGGCCATCAGGATGCCGATGATGTTCTCGCGTTCCCCCTCGAACACCGGAAAACGCGAGTGCGCCGTGTCGATCACGCCGTGCATCATGGCGTCATAGGGGTCGTCGATGTTGATCAGCTCCATGCGGGTGGTGGGCACCATGACGTCGCCAGCGCTCATGTCAGCCATGCGGATCACGCCTTCGAGCATCTTGCGCGAATCGGCGCCAATGAGCTGGTTGTGCTCGGCTTCTGCCAGGGTTTCGATCAACTCGTCGGTCGAATCCGGCCCGGGGTGGATGAACTCGGCAATTTTTTGCAAAAAAGTGCGTTTATCTTCCCGGTCGGGACGCGTTGGGTAGGGGTCGGACACAGCCAGTCAAGCAGGACATGCAGTTGTTGAACAAGCCATAAGGATAGCGGATAACGCATTTGCCATATCAAAAGCCGAATGCGACCCGGGCATCACTCGCTATTTTTAGTCGTGTCACGGCCACGCCAGGCGCTTTGCAGGCTGGCGATGGTGTTGTGAATTTGCCTGGCTTGCACCTTGAGACGGTAATTGGCCTGGGCCAGATGTTCTTCAACCAATTCTGTCAAATGGCTGTTGAGGGTGGCGGGCGGCAACACCAGATAACCTTCTGTTTCTGCCCCGTCACGCACAAACGTGGCCCCGGCGTGGCTGGCAATGCGGAGCATGGCCGCGTTTTCGCTCAGCACATGCACATACAGCTTGTGCACCCCCACATTGCGGGCATGCATCACGGCGCGCTCGAACAAGCGGGACCCGTAGTGCCGGCCTCGCGCCTGTACCAGCACGGAAACGCCGAACTCGGCTCCGGGATTGGCGCCGGTTTCAGGCGCATAGGCCAGATGGGCCAGTGCAATCAGCACCAGATGCCGGTTGTAAATGCCAAAAACCTCATCGCGGTCAAAATCCAGGCTGTTCACATAGCGGTCGATCTGCGCATCGTTGGCGGCAAACCCAAAACGGTAATAGCGGTCATGGGCATCAAGTGCCTTGAGGTGCCTGGTAATGCGCGCGCGGTGGTTTTCGCCCAGCGAGCGAATCGGCACCATGACATCCGGTTTTCTGGGCGCAACGGCAGACCCCGCACCAAGAGATGCAGCAGGATAGAAAAAACGGGGCAGGATGTCGAACA
>NZ_JAMPXE010000193.1 GCF_023701345.1 Rhodoferax sp.
ACCGTCAAAACCATGCTGAAAGACCACAAGGTCTATGTCACCGACTGGACCAACGCCCGACTGGTGCCCACCTCCGAGGGTGATTTCAGTCTGGACGACTACATCAATTACGTGCAGGAGTTCATCCGCCATGTGCAAAACCGCTACGGCAACTGCCATGTCATGAGCGTCTGCCAGCCGACCGTGCCGGTGCTGGCCGCGGTGTCGCTGATGGCCAGCCGGGGCGAACTCACGCCCTTGAGCATGGTCATGATGGGTGGCCCGATTGACGCGCGCCTGTCACCCACCGCCGTCAACAACCTGGCCATGAACAAGAGCATTGATTGGTTTGAGCACAACGTGATTTACCGCGTGCCGACCCGCTTCCCTGGCGCCGGGCGCAAGGTTTACCCCGGCTTTTTGCAGCACTCCGGCTTTGTCGCCATGAACCCGAGCAACCATGCCCGCAGCCATTACGACTACTTCAAAGACTTGATCAAGGGCGATGACGCCAGTGCCGATGCCCACCGCAAGTTCTACGACGAGTACAACGCGGTGCTGGACATGGATGCACAGTACTACCTCGACACCATCAGGGTCGTGTTCCAGGAGTTCAACCTGGTCAACGGCACCTGGGACGTCAAGGGGGTTGACGGCAAGGTTGAGCGCGTGCGCCCGGAAGACATCCACAACACGGCCCTGTTGTCCATCGAAGGCGAGCTCGACGATATTTCAGGCTCCGGCCAGACCGCCGCCGTGCACACCATTTGCACCGGCGTGGACAAGGCCAACCAGCGCCACATCGAGGTGGAAGGCGCCGGCCACTATGGCATTTTTGCCGGCCGCCGCTGGCGTGAACTGGTCTACCCGCAAGTCAAGGCCTTCATTCTGGCCTACCAGCCCAAGCCGGTCGCAGCAACCCCGGTGATGGTGGCACCGCCACCCGCCCCGGTACTGACCAAGCCCGAGCCTGAATTGCCTGTGCCGGCACCGGCATTTGTTTTGCCCGAAGCGCCAGCCAAGGCTGAAGTCAAGGTGCTCAGCAAGCTCTCTGAGCCACGCCAGAAACCGGCAGCCAAAGCCAAAAAACCTCTGGTGAAAACCAAGCCGCGCACCCAGTTACCAGCGCCAGCAATGGTCAGCAAGCCGGTTGTCAGCAAAGCCGTTGTCAACGTGGCCGAGCCCGCCAAACCGGCACGCAAGCGCCCGACCCAACGCCACGGATGAAGCCCGGCGCCGCCGAACTTTTGGCGGTGTTGCCGCAAACCCAGTGCACGCGCTGCGGTTACCCGGACTGTGCCGGCTATGCGCAGGCATTGCATGACGGCAGCGCAGACATCAACCAGTGCCCGCCCGGAGGCGCTGAAGGGGTGCAGCGCCTGGCCGCACTGACCGGGCGCCCAAGCAAACCGCTCAACCCCGACAACGGCACGGAGGGACCACGCAGCGTGGTCTTTATTGACGAGGACTGGTGCATTGGTTGCACGCTGTGCATCAAGGCCTGCCCGGTGGATGCCATTGTGGGCGCCAACAAGCTGATGCACACCGTGATCGAGCCCTATTGCACCGGCTGCGAGCTGTGCCTGCCGGTGTGCCCGGTGGACTGCATTGAAGTTGAGAATGTGACAGGCAGCGCCACGGGCTGGGCCGCCTGGTCGCCAGAGCAGGCTGAACAAGCCCGCCAACGTTATGAATTCAATCGCTCGCGACGGGCGCGTGAGGCAATTGAAAACGACCGGCGACTGGAAGAAAAAGCGGTATTGAAATTGTCAGACCTGGCCGCCCACTCGCAGCACACCGACCCGGCGGTGCTGGACAAGAAACGGGCGGTGATCGAGGCCGCGCTGGCCCGGGCACGGGCCAAACGCGAAGCCACACCTTAGGCCGCCAATTTGGCAAACGCCGCCACCACCTCGGGCGGCGCCTGCACCATCTCGATCAACACGCCCTCGCCCGCAATCGGAAACTCGTCGTTCGCCTTGGGGTGCAAAAAGCAGATGTCAAAGCCTGCGGCCCCTTTGCGGATGCCGCCCGGCGCAAAGCGCACGCCTTGCGCCGTGAGCCATGCCACCGCCTTGGGCAGGTCGTCAATCCACAGGCCCACATGGTTCAGCGGTGTGGCGTGCACGGCGGGTTTTTTGTCGATGTCCATGGGCTGCATCAAATCGACCTCGACCTTGAACGGGCCGACGCCCATGGCGCAGATGTCTTCATCGACGTTTTCACGTTCACTCTGGAACGTGCCCGTGACCTCCAGGCCCAGCATCTCGACCCAGAGCTTTTGCAGGCGGATTTTGCTGGTGCCACCAATGGCGATCTGCTGGATGCCCAGTACCTTGAAAGGCCTGTCCTGAGCCGGTCGAAGGGGTCTCTGGCTCATGCGAACTCCACAATCGGCTGGTCCACGGTCAAGCTTTCGCCCTTGGCGGCCAGCACCTTGCCGACCACGCCATCAGCGGCGGCAAACAACACGTTTTCCATCTTCATGGCTTCGATCACGGCCACGCGTTCACCGGCCTGCACTTTTTGACCCACTTGCACGGCCACATCCACGAGCAAGCCCGGCATTGGCGACAACACATAACGGCTCATGTCCGGCGGCGCCTTGAACGGCATCAGGGCGTGCAACTCGGCCATGCGCTTTGATATCACCAGCACATCGATGCGTGTGCCATTGTGTTGCAGGCGCAGTGCCAGCGGATTCTTTGGCGTGCCGCGCTCGACCTGGGCCGTAAAGGGCGCGCCGTTCACGGTGCCCGTGATGCAGATGTCGTTGAGCCGGGAATCGCTGCTGATTTCATAACTGCTGGCGCCCAGCCTGACGCGCGCCGAACCCGTCTGACCAACGAATTCATCAACATGCACCGGGGTGTAGGCGTTGCTGCCTGCTTCGCCAAGCGTGACCACCACGTAATCGCTGCCCGCATTGACGGCATAACCCGGCAACTGGCCGCTGATGCCGGCGGCCCGCTCGCGCGATTTGCGCCGGACGAAGGCCGCCAGCGCCAGCATGAAGTGCGGGTCTTCGTGCGGCACGTCCTCGGCCTTGAAGCCGTGGGCGTAGTTTTCGGCAATGAAGCCGGTGTTGAAGTCACCCGAGACAAACTTGGGGTGCGCCAGCAAGGCCGCCTGGAACGGGATGTTGCTGCTGATGCCGCGAATCACGAAACCGTTGAGCGCCTCGCGCATCTTGGCTATCGCATCGAGACGATCAACGCCATGCACGATGAGTTTGGCGATCATCGAGTCGTAATACATCGGGATCTCGCCACCGTCCTGCACCCCGGTGTCGACACGCACGCCGAACCAGTCGCTGGTGTTGGCCTGCGCCATGGTCTGGGCCGGCGGCGAAAACCGCACCAGGCGCCCGGTGCTGGGCAAAAAGTTACGGTACGGGTCCTCGGCATTGATGCGGCACTCGATGGCCCAGCCGTTGCGCTTGACCTCGGCCTGCGTGAGCGGCAATTTTTCTCCGGCGGCGACGCGGATCATCAGCTCCACCAGGTCCAGCCCGGTGATGCATTCGGTCACCGGGTGTTCCACCTGCAGGCGCGTGTTCATCTCCAGGAAGTAGAAGCTCTGGTCCTTGCCGACCACAAATTCCACCGTGCCGGCGCTCTGGTACTTGACCGCCTTGGCCAGCGCCACCGCCTGCTCGCCCATGGCCTTGCGCGTGGCATCGGAAATAAAAGGCGAAGGCGCCTCTTCGATCACCTTCTGGTGGCGGCGCTGAATGGAGCATTCACGCTCGTTCAGGTACACCACGTTGCCAAAGCTGTCGCCAATCAGCTGGATTTCGATGTGGCGCGGCTCTTCGACGAACTTCTCGACAAACACGCGGTCATCGCCAAAGCTGTTGCGCGCTTCATTGCGGCAACTGGTGAAACCCTCAAACGCTTCCTTGTCGTTGTAGGCCACGCGCAGCCCCTTGCCACCACCGCCGGCGCTGGCCTTGATCATCACCGGGTAGCCAATGCCCTGGGCAATTTCAACCGCGCGCTCGGCCGTTTCGATGGCACTGTTGACGCCCGGGATGCAATTGACGCCAGCGGCACCGGCCAGTTTCTTGGACTCGATCTTGTCGCCCATGGCCGCCATGGAGTAGTGCTTGGGGCCGATGAAGACGATGCCTTCTTCTTCCACGCGCTTGGCAAACTCGGCGTTTTCGCTGAGGAAGCCATAACCCGGGTGCAGCGCCTGGGCACCGGTTTGCTTGCAGGCGGCAATGATTTTTTCGCCCACCAGGTAGCTTTCGCGGCTGGGTGGTGCGCCAATGTGCACC
>NZ_JAMPXE010000057.1 GCF_023701345.1 Rhodoferax sp.
GCCACCAAAAAGGTAGGTGTTCGCCTGATAGGCTTGATAAACCGTATTGGTTTCACTCATATTTCGCTGACTTTCATTTCCCTTGAGGAAACTTTAGCTGGTTAAAGCTGATGGTTGATTAACCTCCCGCGTCACGGCTTGACCGTTTGGCGGATGCGACAGTGGCGTTGGAAGGGCCGAATGCAGATGAAGATTGTGCCACTGAAAGGCAGCACAATTCTTACAAGCGAAGATTGACCCTGAATCAGGCCCGGGGTCAGGCGTTCACCAGATCCTTGATCTGTTGCAAAGCTGCCGGGTCGTCCATGGTGGTCAGGTCGCCCGGATCACGCCCCTCGCACACCGCGGTGATGGCACGGCGCAGGCATTTACCGCTGCGCGTTTTAGGCAAAACGGTGACAAAACGCACGCGGGCCGGCCTGGCCACGGCACCCAGATCGCGATCCACCAGCTTCATGATTTCGCCTTCGAGCTTGAGGACACTGGCCTCATCTGCCACTAGGCTGGCATCCTTGAGCACGGCAAACGCCATCGCCACCTGGCCCTTGAGCTGATCGGCCACGCCCACCACGGCCACCTCGGCAATGTTGGGATGCGCCGAGATACTTTCTTCGATCTCGCGGGTGCCCAGGCGATGGCCGGCGACATTGATCACGTCGTCGGTCCGGCCCAGAATGAAATAGTAGCCATCGGCATCACGCACGCCCCAATCGAAGGTGCTGTACACCAGCTTGCCGGGCACACTCTTCCAGTAGGTGTTGACAAAGCGTTCGTCATCGCGCCACACGGTTTGCATGCAGCCGGGTGGCAGCGGGCCTTCGATCGCGACCACGCCTTTCTGGTTGGCACCCATCAGCTCTTCACCGGTCTGGTCGTCCAGCAATTTGACGTTGTAGCCATAAACCGCCTTGCCCGGAGAGCCAAACTTGCTGACCGCTTTTTCAACGCCATTGCAGAGCGACAAAATGGGCCAGCCGGTTTCGGTTTGCCAGTAGTTGTCGATGATCGGTTTGCCCAGACCGGCGCTGATCCACTGGGCCGTGGGTTCGTCCAGCGGCTCACCCGCCAGGAACAGGGCGCGCAGGCTCGACAAATCGTATTTGGAGAGCAAGGCCGGGTCCTGCTTCTTGAGCACGCGCACGGCGGTGGGCGCACTGAACATCACCGTTACCTTGTATTTCTCCACCAGGCTCCACCAGATGCCGCCATCGGGGCGCGTCGGCAGGCCTTCGTACATGATGGTGGCCATACCGGCGATCAGCGGGCCGTAAATGATGTAGCTGTGACCCACCACCCAACCGATGTCGCTGGTCGAAAAATAGGTTTCACCCGGATTGCCGGCATAAATGTGTTTCATGCTGGCGGCCAGCGCCACGCAATAACCACCGGTGTCGCGTTGCACGCCCTTCGGTTTGCCCGTGGTACCGCTGGTATAGAGCGTGTAGCTTGGGTGGGTGGCGTCGACCCACTCGCATGCCACCACCGTGTTCATGTGCTTGTCACGCAGCGGCGCCCATAACTTGTCGCGACCCGCCACCAATTCCATCGGAACCAGACCGCGATCCACCAGCAGGACGGACTCCGGCTTGTAGCTCGAGAGGCGAATCGCCTCATCGAGCAGCGGCTTGTAGCCCACCGCCTTGCCGCCACGCGAACCGGCATCGGCACTGATAATGACCCGGGGCTCGGCGTCTTCGATGCGGGAAGCCAGCGAACCGGAAGCAAAACCGCCAAATACCACCGAGTGGATTGCGCCAATGCGCACACACGCCAGCATGGCAAAAGCGGCCTCGGCAACCATGGGCATGTAGATCAGGACCCGGTCGCCCTTGCCCACACCCAGTTCCTTCAGCACCGCTGCCATGCGCTGGACTTCGGCGTGCAGTTCGCGAAACGAATAGACCTTTTCCTGATGGGTTTCGGTCGAGACAAAAATCAGCGCCGCCTGGTCGGCACGGTCTTTCAGATGGCGATCCACCGCGTTATGGCACAGGTTGGTCACGCCGCCGACAAACCACTTGGCAAATGGCGGATTGCTGTAATCGCAAATCTGGCCGGGTTGCACTTTCCAGTCCACCAAGCGGGCTTGTTCGGCCCAGAAACCGTCGCGGTCCGTCAGTGATCTATGGTGAAATTCGGCATATGAGGTCATGGGCTGTCTCCAATGTTTATAAAACTGAATTCATAATTATGAGCTTTCAGCTTGCATGGTCCTGACGTAAGTCAAAGCCCCCTGCCCCGCGCATACACCACTGGCAAGGCAGGCGGTTAACAAATACCCTCCTGTGGGGGCCTCCCAATCCAGCATTTCACCGGCACAAAACACGCCCGGCAAAGCATCCAGCATCAGCTGCCCGGTCATGGCCTCGAACAACACGCCGCCGGCACTGCTGATGGCTTCGTCCAGCGGACGTGTCGCCGTCAAGGTAATTGGCAGGGCCTTGATCGCCTGCGCCAACTGCACCGGATCAGTCATTTGCTCCCTGCTCAACAACTCATACAGGATGGCCGCCTTGATGCCATCGATATGCAACCGGCTCTTGAGGTGGCTTGACAAGGAACGTGAGCCACGTGGATGCCGGACCTCGGTGAGTATGCGCTCAAAGGACATGTCAGGCAGCAGATCCAGCTGCAAGGTGGCTGACCCGCTGGCCAGAACCTCATCCCGCAGCAAAGCCGATGCGGCATAAATCAGGCTGCCCTCGACGCCGGTGGCGGTCGCGACAAACTCACCCTTGCGAACAAACTCACGCCCCGTCGTGTTGGTGAACGCAATCGCCACGGACTTGAACGGCAAACCCGCGAAACGGCTGGCAAAGTGCGCGCTCCAGCCGTTTTTCACATCAAAACCGCAATTGGCCGGCAGCAGCGGGGCCACCGCCACGCCTTTGGCCTGCAGCCACGGCACCCAGGCACCGGTAGAACCCAGACGCGCCCAACTGCCACCGCCCAACGCCAGCACAACAGCATCGGCCTGCACCTGGATGGACCCTTGCGGCGTGTCAAAGTCCAGCAAGGTGGCTGCGGCGTCAAGCCTGGTGTCTGCTGTGACCGTCTTGTGCCAACCGGTCCAGCGGTGGCGCATGAAAAATGTCACTGGCGGACCATTTTTAGGATGACGCAGGCGCGTCAGCCAGGCCCGCAGCAGCGGCGCTGCTTTCATGTCAGCTGGAAAAACACGCCCTGAACTGCCGACAAAGGTTTCAATGCCAAGCGAGGCCGCCCAGGACCGAACGTGCACGGCATCGAAAAACTTGAAGAGTGCCTCAATATGCTGACGGCGTTGTCCGTAACGGGAGGTGAACAAGTCGGCCGGCTCGGAATGCGTCAGGTTCAGGCCGCCTTTGCCTGCCAGCAGGAATTTCCGGCCAATACTGGGCATGGCATCGAACATGAGCACCTGCACACCGGCACCAGACAACACCTCAGCCGCCATCAACCCGGCCGGACCGGCACCTATAACCGCTACTTTTTTCATCATTCAACCTGATACTCTTTAAGATCCGCCAATTAGAACCGCTCCGGTGTCTTGGCAATACCGTCTCCGAGCCAGCGCCCTGGCCCTCAACAAGCCCATGCCTTGGAACACTGCTTTGGTTTCTGTCACAATTTCGCCACTGTATTCTTTTCAAACTATCAATTTAGGAAAAATCATGGCCAGTGAACTGATCAAACATGTGTCCGATGCATCGTTCGAAGGCGACGTCCTGCAATCCAATGTGCCCGTGCTGGTAGATTACTGGGCAGAATGGTGCGGTCCATGCAAAATGATTGCCCCCATCCTCGATGAGGTATCTGCGGCCTATGAAGGCAAATTGCAAATTGCCAAAATGAATGTCGATGAAAACCGCGATATTCCAGCCAAGTTTGGCATTCGTGGCATCCCCACCCTGATGATCTTCAAAAGCGGCCAATTGGCAGCCACCAAAGTGGGTGCCATGAGCAAAGCACAGCTGCTAGCCTTCATCGACCAGCAACTGGCCTGATCACCGCCGCAGCGCCTGCTGCGTACCTGCCCGCCCCAGTCCATCCCAAAGGGGCTTTTTTTCCTGTCATAATCACAACCACTCGCTGACCCCCATCCAGGGTCAGCTCGAGTCAGAGGTGCAAAGCCAATGCGACTTGAACCTGCACAAGTCCGTCGCGCCACAACATTCCCCTCCCGGCAGATTCCAAACAAACACTGAACCACTCCATGCATTTAAATGAACTCAAGGCACTGCACGTGTCAGAAGTCCTCAAACAAGCCGAAGATCTTGAGATTGAAAACACCGGCCGCATGCGCAAGCAGGAGTTGATGTTTGCCATCATCAAAAAGCGTGCCCGTGCCGGTGAACAGATTTTTGCCGATGGTGTGCTGGAAATCCTGCCTGATGGTTTTGGCTTTTTGCGCAGTCCCGACACCAGCTATACCGCCAGCACGGATGATATTTACATCAGCCCGAGCCAGGTGCGCCGCTTCAACCTGCACACCGGTGACATGATCGAAGGCGAAGTGCGCACTCCCAAGGACGGCGAGCGTTACTTTGCCTTGAACAAGCTGGAAAAAGTCAATGGTGGCGGCCCCGAGGAAAACAAGCACAAGGTGATGTTTGAAAACCTGACGCCGCTGTTTCCCAACGCGCAGATGCGCCTGGAACGCGACATCAAGGGCGAGGAAAACATCACCGGGCGCATCATCGACATCATCGCCCCCATCGGCAAAGGCCAGCGCGCCCTGCTGGTGGCACCGCCCAAGAGCGGCAAAACAGTGATGATGCAGCACATCGCGCACGCCATTTCAGCCAATTATCCCGACAGCCACATGATGGTGCTGCTGGTTGACGAGCGCCCTGAAGAAGTGACCGAAATGCAGCGCACCGTCAAGGGCGAGGTGATTGCATCCACCTTCGACGAACCCGCTGCCCGCCACGTGCACGTGGCCGAAATGGTGATCGAACGTGCCAAACGTCTGGTCGAACTGAAAAAAGACGTGGTGATCTTGCTCGACTCGATCACCCGCCTGGCGCGCGCCTACAACAATGTGGTGCCGTCCTCCGGCAAGGTGCTCACCGGCGGTGTCGACTCCAACGCACTGCAACGCCCGAAACGCTTTCTGGGTGCCGCGCGCAACGTGGAAGAAGGCGGCTCCCTAACCATCATCGCCACGGCCCTGGTCGACACCGGAAGCCGCATGGACGAGGTGATCTTCGAAGAGTTCAAAGGCACGGGCAACAGCGAGATTCACCTGGACCGCCGCCTGTACGAAAAGCGCGTGTTCCCGTCGATTCAACTCAACCGCAGCGGCACCCGGCGCGAAGAACTGTTGCTGGCTCCGGATATTCTGCAAAAGACGCGCATCCTGCGCCAGTTCCTGTACAACATGGACGAAGTCGAATCCATGGAAATGGTGCTCAAACAAATGCGCGCCACCAAAACCAACAGCGAGTTTTTTGACTTGATGCGTCGGGGCGGCTAAGCAAGCCACGGCGTGGCTACACTATAATTACCGGTTTTAGCGAAAAGTACGAACGGCTTTGAATTGCGCAATGGTTTGCGCAAGGGTCGGCGCGGCTAACGCATCTGATGGAGAAATCATGAAAGACGGCATTCACCCCAACTACCGCGAAGTTTGTTTCCTGGACTCGTCCAACGGCTTCAAGTTCGTGACACGCTCTTGCGCCAATGCCAAAGAGATGATCAAAATGGAAGACGGCCGTGAGCTGCCACTCTTCAAACTCGACACCTCCAGCGAGTCGCACCCTTTCTATACCGGCACACAAAAATCCGTGGACAACATGGGTGGCCGCGTGGAGCGCTTCCGCAACCGCTTCGGTAAAACTGCTGCCAAATAAGCAGCACTTAGCGCTTTGCCAAAGGCAGCCGGGTCATTCCGCGCTGCCTTTTTCTTTGCGTTAACCCTTATTTTCAACATCACACCCGTGGACCAGCCCACCCCTGCCATCGTCGCACAAGCCGGCGTCAAGCGCCTGCCGCGCCTGGCGCTGCTGCTGTTTTGCCTGGCCTACGTGCTGCCCGGCTTTTTGGGGCGTGCGCCCTGGAAGCGCGACGACATCACCACGTTTGGTTACATGGCCGAACTAGCCCGTGGCAGCGCAGACTGGTGGCACCCGACGCTGGGCGGCATGCCGTCTGAAGTCGATGCATTGCTGCCCTATTGGTTGGGTGCCTGGGCGATTCAACTGGCCCCTGACTGGCTGACACCAGAGCTGGCCGCGCGCCTGCCCTTTATGCTGCTGCTGGTGCTGGCGCTGGTGGCAACCTGGTATGGCACCTACTACCTGGCACGCAGCCCGATGGCACAACCTGTCGCCTTTGCCTTTGGCGGTGAGGCGCATCCCACGGATTACGCACGCGCCATTGCCGATGGCGGGCTACTGGCCTTCATTGCCTGCCTTGGGCTGGCACAACTGGCTCACGAAACCACGCCGGCACTGACACAGCTGTGCTTTGCCGCCTTGCTGTTTTACGCCTCTGCGGCCCTGCCCTACCGCCCTTTCAACCCGGGGCTGAGCGCTGCTGTGGCGCTGCTGGGACTCACGCTCTCTGGCGCCCCGTCAATGGCTCTGGCTTTGGGACTGGGTGGCACGGCGCTTTACCTGCTTGCCCCGGCATCTGAAGCCTCGCAGAAAAAAATCAGGGCGAGCGGCCTGGCACTGCTGTCACTGGTCTGCGCCCTGCTGGCCAGCTATCTGGATTTGTGGCGCTGGCGCATTGAGCTGCCCCACGCCAATCTGGCTGAATGGCAAAGCCTGGGCCGTCTATTTTTATGGTTTGCCTGGCCGGCCTGGCCGCTGGCCATCTGGACGCTTTGGCGCTGGCGCCGACAAATCTTCAACCTCCGCTTCACGGGACTGCATCTGTGGCTGCCAATCTGGTTTGTGGCAGTTGCCAGCGCCGCCACCTTGACCACCCCTGCTGCCGACCGCTCGCTGCTGCTGGCCCTGCCCGCCCTGGCGGCATTGGCGGCCTTTGCCCTGCCCACGCTGAGTCGCAGCGTGGGGGCGCTGATCGACTGGTTTGCCCTGATTTTCTTCTCCGGCTGTGCGCTGGTGATCTGGGTAGTCTGGATTTCCATGCAAACGGGTTTCCCGGCACGACCGGCCGCCAATGTGGCGCGGCTGGTGCCGGGCTTTGATCACAGCTTTTCCCTGATGCCTTTTTTAATAGCGCTTGGCGCCAGTCTGGTGTGGGCCTGGCTGGTTAAATGGCGTGTCGGTCGGCACCAGGCAGCGATCTGGAAAAGCGTGGTTCTGCCTGCCGGTGGCGCCGCCCTGAGCTGGCTGCTGCTGATGACTTTGTGGTTGCCGTTGCTGGACTTTGCCCGCAGCTATGCACCAATGGTGAAGCTTGTCACATCTGCCATGCCGCAGTCACCCGGCTGCGTGGCGACGCTGGGCCTGAACCGCAGTCAGATCGCGGCGTTTCAGTTTCACAGCCAACTTGAACTGCAAGTGCTTGATCCACACAACAGCTGCCAGTGGCTGATCGCCGACATCGACAGCGCCAGCAAGCACCCGGACCTCACACAAAGCCCGATGTGGCAGCTGCGTCGCTCGATGGGGCATCCAGCGGAACGGAAGGATTCGATCTGGCTGTATGAGCGTCGCTTGCCGTTGCTGCCGGCACCACCCGCTGCAATGGGAAAATAAGACTGAATACCGAGCCACGGCCCACCGTGCTTGCAATGGACAAGATCGCCCCATGGCGTTGCGCCACATGCTTGACGATGGCCAGACCGAGGCCGGTGCCGCCTGTTTCACGCGAACGACTGCGGTCCACACGATAAAAGCGTTCCGTCAGCCGACTCAGGTGCTCGGCCGCAATGCCCGGTCCCGTATCGGCCACAGAAAAGACCAGACAACCATCTGCCCGTGGCCGGACGCTGACCGTGATGTGCCCGCCGGGAGGGGTGTAGCGGACTGCGTTGCTGACCAGATTACCCATGGCGCTGAACAATTCACTGGCCGTACCTGCCAGGAAACCATCAAAATCGCAGTCGAATACAAACTGATGGTCAGATGAGCTGGCCTCCCCCATCACCTGAGACAGCGACAGGGCATCAGTTTCAAGCTGGCGCATCAAAGTCGGCACGGACACAAGCGCGTCCACCCCGGGCGGGGCACTGCCTTCGAGCCTGGACAGCGTGAGCAAATCACTCACCAGGGATTGCATGCGCTCAGCTTGTTGTGCCATCAGCGCCAGATACTGCTGACGCTCGGACTCATCTAGCTTGAGCGTTTGCAGGGTTTCCACAAAGCCTGCCAGCACCGTCAGGGGGGTGCGGATTTCGTGTGACACATTGGCCACAAAATCACGCCGCATGGCTTCTGCCTGCTCCAACAAGGTGATGTCACGCGACAACAGCAATTTGCGGCCATCACCATAGGGATGCAGTTGCACGGACAGGGTCACCGGCCTGGAGGGGGTACTGTCCCGCCCCGGCATGGTCAGACTGCTGCCAAAATCGCGCGCCGCCATATAACTTGCAAAACCCGGATCACGCACCAGATTGCCAATGGTCTGCATCAGGTCGCGCTTGGGGTCGAGACCGAAATGCATGGCTGAAGTCTGGTTGCACCACTCGATGTGTGCCCCGCCGTCGAGCAACATGACACCGTTGGGTGAGGCCTGCATGGCAGATAAAAAATCATGCAGGCGCGCCTGGGACTCGCTGGTCTGACGCTCACGCGCTCGCAGCATGCGTCTTACCCGGGAGGTGATATCCCCCCAGACACCAACTTTGGGACCGTCTTCATCAGGTTGGTCATGGCGCAACCAGTTTAAAAATTGTCCGGCACGCACAATGTCCTGCAGCATCCACAAGACCGCAGCCATCAGCAGACCCAGTGTCAGGGTATGCCTTTCAGGCCAATAGCCATCAAGCCAGGCACCCAGTGCCGCACCGGCTGACAAGCAGCCGAGAAAGAAAATAAACCGGCCCAGCATGCGCGCGCCCGTATTACGCCTGTTTTGCCAGCAGTGCCTGCACCGTCAGGCGATAGCCGGCACCGCGCACGGTTTCCACCATGGCGCCGGCCTCACCCAGCGCCTCGCGCAAGCGTTTGACATGCACATCCACCGTGCGTTCCTCAATGAATACATGGTCACCCCAGACCTTGTCGAGCAATTGGGAGCGGCTGTGCACACGCTCGGCGTGCGTCATCAGGTAGTGCAACAATTTGAACTCCGTCGGTCCCAGCTTCAGCGGCTGGGCTTGAAACGTGACACGGTAGGTGGCTGCATCAAGGCACAGTTCACCAAGTGTCACCTGCCCCTCTGCCTGCTCGGGCGCACGACGACGCAACACGGCACGTATCCGTGCCAGCAATTCCTTGGTTGAAAACGGTTTGGCAATGTAGTCATCGGCACCCGCATCCAGTCCCGCCACCCGGTCGACCTCGTCGCCTCTTGCTGTCAACATGATGATCGGGATCGTCTTGGTGCGTGGGTGGGCACGCCAGCGCTTGGCAAGCGCCAACCCGCTCTCTCCGGGCAACATCCAGTCCAACAGAATCACATCCGGCAAAACGGATTCCAGTTCGGCCTGTGCAGTGACACTGTCCATGGCCCAGATAGGCCGAAAACCGCTGTGTCGCAGGTTGACCGAGATCAGTTCGGCAATGGCGGGCTCGTCTTCAACAATCAGGACACCCGGCAAACGTCTCATTTCATCACCGATTCAATTTGATCGATCGAGGTATGACGCACATCGGCACCCTTGACGATGTAGATGATCAGTTCGGCAATGTTTTTGGCATGGTCACCAATACGCTCAATCGCCTTGGCCAAAAACAACAAATCCAGGCTCGGTGAAATCATGCGTGGGTCCTCCATCATGTAGGTGATGAGTTTGCGCACAAAGCCGTCAAATTCCTGGTCAATCAGGTCGTCTTCCTTGAGAATCGCCAAAGCGGCGGTGGTGTCGAGCCGGGCAAAGGCATCGAGTGCCTTGCGCAACAGGCCCGAAGCCATGTCGGAGGCCACGCGCAATTCCAGCGAAGGCAGAGAACGCGGCGCGCCGCTTTGAATGATGGAGAGCACCATGCGCGCAATTTTCGCGGCTTCATCGCCCACCCGCTCCAGGTTGGCGGTGGCCTTGGAGATGGCAATCAACAAGCGCAAATCACGCGCTGTCGGTTGGCGCCTGGCGATGATGCTGGAGAGATCACGGTCAATGTCCACTTCCATGGCGTTGACCCGAACCTCGGCTGCGGCAACTTCATTGGCCGCATCGACGCTCAACTGCGACAGGGCGTAAATCGCGTGGCGAATCTGCGACTCTACCAGGCCACCCATTTCCATGACGCGAGTCGACACGGCACTGAGTTCGCTGTCAAACTGGGACGATAAATGTTTTTCAGTCATGATGGTGTTCCTTGAAAGAAGCGTCTGTCAAAAATGGCTTGCTAAGACAAAAAAGCCATTGAATCAACCAAAGCGGCCAGTGATGTAGTCTTCTGTTTCCTGGCGGTTGGGTTTGAAGAAAATTTGCTCGGTGGCACCATACTCGATCAAGTCACCCAGATACATGTAAGCCGTGTAATCACTGCAGCGGGCCGCCTGCTGCATGTTGTGGGTCACGATAACAACCGTGTAGTCGGTCTTGAGCTCGATGATCAGTTCTTCGATCTTGGCCGTTGAAATGGGGTCCAACGCCGAGCAGGGTTCGTCCAGCAGCAGCACTTCGGGCTTGATGGCAATGCCGCGGGCAATGCACAGGCGCTGCTGTTGTCCGCCAGACAAGCTGGAGCCGCTTTGCTTGAGTTTGTCCTTTACTTCCGTCCATAAGGCCGCCTTGCGCAAAGCCCACTCGACACGCTCTTCCATATCTGTGGCGTTGAGCGACTCAAACAACTTCACACCAAAAGCAATATTGTCAAAAATGGACATCGGAAAGGGGGTGGGTTTCTGAAACACCATGCCGACCCTGGCGCGCAACAGCGCCACATCCTGCTTGCTGGTCAACAGGTTTTCGCCATCCAGAATCACTTCGCCCTTGGCGCGCTGTTCGGGGTACAACTCGAACATGCGGTTGAAAACACGCAACAACGTGGACTTGCCGCAACCCGACGGGCCAATGAAGGCGGTGACCTTGTTTTCAGGGATTTCAAGGTTGATGCCCTTGAGCGCATGAAAATTGCCATAAAAAAAGTCAAGGTTGTTGACCGTGATTTTCGGCTGTTCTTTTTTCTCAATGGTATTTTCAATCTTCATTCTCACAACCTTTTCAAATACAACAGATATTCATCAGACCTTGGTTCGGGTCAATACCCGGGCAAGCACATTGAGTGCCAGCACTGCCAGGGTAATCAGGAACACCCCGGCCCACGCCAGTTGCTGCCAGTTTTCATACGGGCTCATGGCAAATTTAAAAATGGTCACGGGCAAACTCGCCATGGGCTCGCTCAAATTGGAGGTCCAGAACTGGTTGCTCAAAGCAGTGAACAACAACGGTGCCGTTTCACCGGAAATACGTGCGACTGCTAGCAGGATGCCCGTCACGACACCGGCACGGGCGCAACGCATGGTGATGCTCAAGATCACCTTCCACTTGGGCGCACCGAGTGCATAGGCGGCTTCCCGCAAACCCGCCGGCACCAGCTGCAACATGTTCTCGGTGGTGCGAATGACGACCGGAATCACAATCAAGGTCAACGCCGCAATACCCGCGTAAGCAGAAAACGACTTGAACCGGGTCACGATCACCGCGTAGACAAACAGGCCGATCACAATGGACGGCGCCGACAACAAGATGTCATTGACAAACCGCGTGATCGCCGCCAAGCCACTTTTAGGCTCGAACTCAGCCAGGTAAATGCCGGCCATCACACCCACGGGAGTACCGACAAAGGTGGCCAGGCAAACCATCAAAAACGAGCCATAAATGGCGTTGGCCAAACCACCTGGATCATTGGGAGCCGGCGTCATTTCCGTCAACACGGACCAGGTCAGGCCGGAGGCGCCCAGACGAATGGTTTCAAACAAAATCCAGAACAGCCAAAACAGACCAAAACCCATGGCCAACAGGGACAACAACAAGGCCGCCTGGTTGACGCGCTTGCGATTGGCGTAGCGCTGTTGCCGAACCTGCGCCAATTGCGACGCTTGCGTCAAAGTTTCATTGGTGCTCATGACTTTGCCCCCTCGCCTTTTTTAAGTTGACTCAGCAACAGCTTGGACAAACTCAACACCACAAAGGTAATAAAAAACAACACCAGTCCCAGATACATCAAGGAAGCCTGATGCAAACCCTCACCCGCTTCGGCAAACTCATTGGCCAGCGCCGAGGTGATGCTGTTGGCAGCCTGAAACAGGCTCAGCGAATCAAGCTGGTTGAAATTACCGATCACGAAGGTGACCGCCATGGTTTCACCAATGGCACGCCCCAACCCCAGCATGATGCCGCCAATCACACCGGTTTTGGTGTACGGCAGCACCACGGTCGACACCACCTCCCAGGTGGTCGCACCCAGGCCGTAGGCGGACTCTTTGAGCAAGGTCGGTGTCACCTCGAACACATCACGCATGACGGCCGCAATGAACGGGATGATCATGATAGCCAAAATGATGCCCGCCGACAAAATGCCGATACCGACGGGCGGTCCTGAAAACAGGGCCTCAAGATAAGGCACGCCTTTGAAGATGGCTTGCAGTGGCTGCTGAACATAGGTAGACAAAATGGGCCCGAACACCAGCAGGCCCCACATGCCGTAGACAATGGAGGGAATCGCCGCAAGCAATTCAATGGCCGTGCCCAACGGGCGCTTCAACCAGGCTGGCGACAATTCCGTTAAAAAAATGGCGATTCCGAAACTGACCGGCACCGCAATCACCAAGGCAATGAAAGAAGTCATCAGGGTGCCGTAGATCATGACCAGGCCACCGAACTCCTCCTTCACCGGATCCCAGGTGGCGCTTGCAAGGAAACCCAGGCCATACTTGCTGATGGCCGGCCAGGCCCCAACGGTCAGTGAAGCCAGAATGGCGATCAACAAACCCAGGGTGAGTAACGCCGCACTCTTGGCAAGCCACGCAAAAATGCGGTCAGCCCATGGACTTGAGGGGGCCAGTTTGACAGTAGATGCTTGAGTCATGACACGTCCAGCAGAAGTTTCGGATGAATTTAACGACATTTCTCTGGTCGAAAGTGTAGTGGACATGACTCGCGCTCCTGAAGATCAATTTGGCCCCTCAGAAACAACTTATTTCAATGCAACCGGCTTGCCTGCGCCGTCCTTGACATTACCCCAGGCCTTTTCAACACTTGCAATCACGCTGTCTGGCAGAGGCACGTAGTCCAGATCCGAGGCCAGCTTGTCGCCGCTCTTGAACGCCCAGGTAAAGAACTTGAAGGTCTCGGTGGCCTGTGCGGGCTTGTCCTGCTGCAAGTGCATCAGGATGAAAGTCGCCGTCGAGATGGGCCAGGTGCCTTTGCCGGGCTGGTCCGTGATGAGCTGGTAGAACGACTTGTTCCAGTCAGCACCGGCCGCCGCCGCCTTGAAGGCTTCTTCGCTCGGCGACACAAACACGCCGTCTTTATTTTTCAATTGGGTGTAAGTCATCTTGTTTTGAATGACATACGAATACTCGACATAACCAATCGAATTGGGCAGTCGATTCACAAATGCAGCCACGCCTTCGTTACCTTTGCCGCCAGCGCCAACCGGCCAATTCACCGCCGTACCTTCACCCACCTTGGTCTTCCATTCCGGGTGAACGCGACTCAGGTAGTTGGTGAAGTTGAATGTGGTGCCCGAACCGTCGGCACGGCGCACCGCCGCAATGTCAGCATCCGGCAGTGCCAAAGTCGGGTTCAGCGCCTTGATGGCGGCGTCATTCCATTTGGTGATCTTGCCCAGATAGATGTCGCCCAGCACCTGACCATCCAGCTTCATCTGGCCGGGTTGAATGCCCTTGATGTTAATCACCGGCACAGTACCGCCAATCACGGTGGGAAACTGAATCTGGCCTTTGGCTTTGAGTACTTCGTCCGTCTGAGGCATGTCCGAGGCGCCAAAATCAACCGTTTTGGAGTCGATTTGCTTGATGCCGGCACCTGAACCCACGGATTGATAGTTCACTTTGACACCAGTCGCCTTGTTGTATTCAGCCGCCCATTTGGCATAGATGGGAGCCGGAAATGTAGCGCCTGCACCGGTGATGCTCTGGGCATTGGCCATGTTGTTCACAGCCGCGGCGCCGAAAAACGACACGATGGTGGTTGCCAAAATCGACTTGTAAATACTTTTGTTCATGGGAAATCCTTAATTTGAATGGATCAGTTGTTGAACCTCTTTGGGTCCGACACAGGTAATTTACGTCAATAATGTGTCAGGAATATGACAAATATCTGGGCTTTGAGACACCAGGACACGACAAATTACCTCCTCTTGTCACCCTCTTGTCATCAAAAAAACGAGGGGCCTGGGCTATCCTACGCAAACAAAATACCAAACCCCATCAACAATTCTGGAAAAACCATGCTTGCCATCAAAAAAGCCCGCAAACTCATTGAAACCAATCCAGACGAACCGGCAGCCCAAATCATTGCCGCACTGGTGCTCGCGCTCGAAAGCGAAACCAGCATTTCTGTGTCGCAACTCTACAAGCTCGATGACAAGCGTTTCGAGCTGGCACTTGAAATTTTGAACGAATGGCGACTCGATCGACATTACGCCAGCAAACTGCGCCTGCTGGACTCAAGCAGCATGGTCCAAAGCTTGCGCGAAATGGCTCCTGAAACAAAGACCATCAAAACGCCTTGATCAGTCCAGGCTGTCAAAAGCCCAACCTACCCGGGAGTTGCCTTTGGATTCCAACGATGAAAAATTGATTCAACGCATCCGTCGCGATCTGGCTGACAGTTATGACGAAGAATTTGAGATGGAGCTGGAAGATCGTAATCTTGACGAAATCTCCGGCAACGGTCTGGACACCGAATCCGAGCAGTACAGAGTCAGCAGAAAACTGTATTTCCGCGAGCTGTTCAGAATGCAGGGCGAGTTGGTCAAACTGCAAGACTGGGTCGTCAAAACCGGCCAGAAGATTGTGATCCTGTTTGAAGGGCGTGACGCCGCCGGCAAAGGCGGCACCATCAAACGCATCACACAACGGTTGAATCCGCGGGTCTGCCGTGTCGCAGCCTTGCCAGCTCCCAATGCCCGCGAGCAAACCCAGTGGTACTTCCAGCGCTATGTGGCGCACCTGCCCGGTGCCGGAGAAATGGTCTTGTTCGACCGCAGCTGGTACAACCGTGCTGGCGTCGAACGGGTCATGGGGTTTTGCTCCGACGAGCAGTACGAAGAGTTTTTTCGCTCGGTGCCCGAGTTTGAAAAAATGCTTGTGCGTTCCGGCATCACCTTGATCAAGTATTGGTTTTCCATTTCAGACGAAGAGCAGCAATTGCGTTTTCTGGGACGGATTCATGACCCACTGAAACAATGGAAACTCAGCCCGATGGACATGGAGTCGCGCCGCCGCTGGGAGGAATACACCAAGGCCAAGGAAATCATGTTTGAGCGCACCCACATTCCGGAATCGCCCTGGTGGGTGGTGCAGGCAGATGGCAAGAAAAAGGCGCGCCTCAACTGTATTCACCACCTGTTGCAACAATTGCCATACGAGGAATTTGAGCACCCGACAATCATGCTGCCTCCCCGCGTGCACAACAATGACTATGTGCGCCTGCCCGTGCCCAATGAAATTCTGGTACCGGAAATTTATTAACGGATGACCCGCCAGCCTTTTCAGGGGCTGGCGGCGGTGGCGGGAATCCCATATCAGCTCGTTAGGTTGACACGTCTGGGGACGTTCCCATCCGTCTTGATGTCTCACACCAAGACTCGATCCAATTGCTTGAATCCCCCAGCTTCGTGTTCCTACAGATTGCTTTCGCCTTCCGTCCAGAACACGGCTCAACTGTAATTGCGCTGAAAATCAGGGTATTGCGAATTCTCAATTCCAAAGCCGTTTGGCATCAGCTTCAGGCTTGCTGCAGCACCTTGATCACCTCCTCGTCATCCACCTGCTCAAAGTGCTGGTAGAACTGCCCCACCGCCCGAAAATATGGGGGCGTTTCAAGGCACACCACCTCGTCTGCCAGTTCAGCCACCGTAGCCAGCGTGTCGGGCGGTGCCACGGGCACGGCGCAAATCAGTTTGGCGGGCTTTTGGGCCCGCAGGCCATGCAGCGCCGAGATCATGGTGGCGCCGGTGGCCAAGCCATCGTCGATCACGATCACAATGCGCCCGGCAGGGCTGATCGGAGGGCGAATCGGCGTGTACTGGGCGCGGCGCTGGCGCAGGGTCGCCATCTGGGTCTGTTTCTCGGCTGCAAGGTAGTCGGCCGTGCCGCCATAGGCTTGCGCAACTTCGGACAGATAAGTCCAGCCGCTTTCATCGACCGAACCAATGGCCAGCTCCGGCTGCTGTGGTGCGCGCAGCTTGCGCACCAGCACCACATCGAGCTCACCTTCGAGTTGGTCGGCAATGACTTTGGCCAAGGGCACCGCGCCACGCGGAATCCCCAGAACGAGCGGATGCTTGCCCCGGTAGCTCTTGAGTCTGTCGGCCAGTTGCCGGGCCGCATCAATGCGATCGCGAAACATGATGCATCTCCTGAAAAATTGAAAAGCACGGCATGCCGTTTTTCAGTATCCCTGACTGGGGCAGCGCGCGCTTGATGATTCGCAAGGCAGTTGTCACGAAATCATCATCCAGATTTCATGGAATCGTCACGGTGCCTCATTAACCTACGCCGGCGACTATGTAGTCGCAACGAAACACCCAGGAACACCAAGATGACCCAAAAAATTGACTTCAACGATGAAAATTCCAACACCAGCAGCAACCCGAGCTTTGACTCGGTGCTGCAAGCGCGCCTGAGCCGTCGCGGTCTGCTGCGCGGCGGCATGGGCAGCGTCGGCACCGTGATGCTGGGCGGCGTCGGACTGACCGCCTGCGGTGGTGGCGACGACGCTGTGGCCGCACCGGCGGCTCCCGCAGCCACGTTGCTGGGTTTCAGCGCCGTGTCAAAAAGCCTGACCGACGCCGTGCTGGTGCCTGCCGGCTACACCGCCAGCGTGATCTACGCCCTGGGCGACCCACTAACGGGCACCACGGCTGCCTACAAGAACGACGGCACTGACACCGATTTTGAAAACCGCGCCGGCGATCACCATGACGGCATGGAATGGTTTGGCCTGGACGCATCGGGCAAGCCTTCGCTCACGTCCACCGACCGCGGCCTGCTGGCGATGAACCATGAAGCCACCACCGACGAAACGCTCAGTTCCTTCTTCCTGCACGCCGACGGCGGCACCCCGAGCCTGCCGCGCCCGGCGGCCGAAGTGGACAAGGAAATTGCGATTCATGGCATCTCCGTGGTCGAAGTCAAAAAGACCAACGACAAGTGGGCCACGATGCAGGGTTCGGCCTTCAATTTCCGCCTGACCTGTCTAAGCGAGAACATGCAGCTCACCGGCCCGGCCCGCGGCAACGCGCTGATGGTCACCAAGCACTCCACCGATGGCACCAAGACGCGCGGCACGCTCAACAACTGCGGCACCGGCAAGACGCCTTGGGGCACCTTCCTGACCGGCGAGGAGAATTGGGCCGGTTACTTCACCCGCAGCGCCACCGACGACACCACCCGCGGTGGCGCCAGCGCCAGGAGCGTGGTGTCGCTCAAGCGCTACGGCCGCAATGCCGCTGCCGCCAGTCGCCACGGTTGGGAATCTGCCGGCAGCGATGACAAATACGCGCGCTGGGATATCAGCCAGGGCGCAGGCGCAGCGACCGACGACTACCGCAACGAACTCAACACCTTCGGCTACATCGTCGAGATTGACGCCTACGATAAGACCAAGGCCGCCCGCAAACGCACCGCTCTCGGCCGCTTCGCCCACGAGAGCGCTGCTTTCGGCAAGCCGGTGGCGGGCCAGCCGCTGGCGGTCTACATGGGTGACGATTCGCGCGGCGAGTACATTTACAAGTTCGTCTCGGCCAAGGCTTGGGCCGCGACCGACGCCAACCCGGCCGACCGCATCACCACGGGCGACACCTACCTCGACGACGGCAAGCTGTTTGTGGCCAAGTTCAACAGCGACGGCACGGGTGCCTGGGTCGAGCTGGCCATCACCAACCCGACCATCGCTGGCTATAGCAGCTACGCCTTTGCCGACCAGGCCGATGTGCTGGTCAATGCCCGCCTGGCTGCCGACGCGGTGGGCGCGACCAAGATGGACCGCCCCGAGTGGTGCTCCACCAACGTCGCCAACGGCGAGATCTACTTCACGCTAACCAACAACAGCAACCGCGCGGTCAATTCCGCCAGCATGCCGCCCGACAGCGCCAACCCACGTGTCTACACCGACATCAAAAACGGCAGCAGCACGCAGAGCGGCAACCCGAACGGCCATGTGCTGCGCCTCAAGGAAGGTAACGTCGGTAACGCAGCCACCAGCTTCGCCTGGGATGTGTATGTGTTCGGCGCCGAATCCAGCGCCGCGCCCGGCACCGTCAACCTGTCCAGCCTGACCGATGACCAGGACTTCTCCTGCCCCGACGGCCTGGTGTTCAGCCCGGCCACCGGCATCATGTGGATCCAGACCGACGACGGCGCCTACACCGACGTCACCAACTGCATGATGGTCGCAGCCCTGCCCGGCACAGTGGGTGATGGCGCCAAGAAAACGCTGAGCTACACCAAGGCCGACACCACAACCTTGACCGTGGACACCTACGTCGGCAAGGCACCGGGCGAAGACAAGCTCAAACGCTTCCTGGTCGGCCCCAAGGCCTGCGAGATCACCGGCCTGTGCGAAACGCCCGACGGCAAGGCGATGTTCATCAACATCCAGCATCCCGGCGAGACCACAGCCCAGACCAACATTGCCGACCCGACCAAGTACACCAGCCAGTGGCCCAGCAACGCCGGTTACGGCGCCGGCAAGCGGCCGCGTTCTGCCACCATCGTGATCACCAAAACCGACGGCGGCAAGATCGGCACCTGATGCGTTGTCACCTCAGCTAAAAAATCGAAGTTGATCGCGGCCCTGCCGCTTTGCCCGGTCCCTGCAAGGGGGCCGGGTTTTTTACTTGATGAACGGCTCCTTTAAACTCAAGCCCAACACCATGGCCCTTTTCTCACCACAAGCCCTCAATCCAGGCGTGCGCAAGCGCGAGGTCTTTGGCTGGGCCATGTACGACTTTGCCAACTCGGGTTACACCACGGTGGTCATCACCGCCGTGTTTGCCGCCTATTTTGTCGGCGGTGTGGCGCAGGGCGCGCCCTGGGCCACGCTGGCCTGGACCGCAGCGCTCAGTCTTTCCAATGCCATCGTCATGCTCACCATGCCGAGTCTGGGCGCCTATGCCGACCTGCGTGCCGCCAAAAAACGGCTGCTCGGCCTGTTCACGGCCGGCTGTGTGCTGGCCACGGCGGCGCTGGCACTGGTCGGGCCCGGCAGTGTGGCGCTGGCGGTGGTGCTGATCGTGGTGTCCAACACGTTTTATGCCTGGGGTGAATCGATGACGGCGGCGTTTCTGCCGGAACTGGCACGCACCGAATCCCTGGGCAAGGTCAGCGGCTGGGGCTGGAGCTTTGGCTACTTTGGCGGCATGCTGGCGCTCGGGCTGTGCCTGGCCTATGTGCTCTGGGCGCAAGGCCAGGGCCAGAGCGCCTCGCAGTTTGTTCCGGTCACGATGCTGATCACGGCAGCGCTGTATGGCTCGGCCGCGCTGGTCACCTTTGCCCTGCTCAAGGAGCGTGCGCAAGCCAACCCGGCGGCGCAGGGGCAAGGCGGCTTCAGGGCCTCCTTAAGGCAGTTGCAGCACACCTTTCATCAAGCCCGGCAATTCAAGGACTTCATGTGGCTGCTGATCTGCGCCGTGTGTTACCAGGCCGGCGTGGCGGTGGCGATTGCGCTGGCCGCCATTTATGCCGAGCAGGTAATCGGCTTCAAGCAACAGGAAACCATGGTGCTGATCTTTGTGCTCAACATTGCGGCGGCGGCGGGTGCCTTTGCCTGGGGTTACCTGCAGGACCGCATCGGCCACAAGATTGCGCTGGCCAGCACCCTGCTGGGCTGGATCGCCACCTGCGTCATCGCCGCCCTGGCCAGCACCAAGGGCGATTTCTGGTACGCCGCGGTGATTGCCGGCCTGTGCATGGGCAGCAGCCAGTCGGCCGGGCGCGCCATGGCCGGCCTGTTTGCGCCGCAGCGCCAGATTGCCGAGTTTTACGGCCTGTGGACTTTTGCCATCCGGCTGGCCAGCATCGTCGGGCCTTTAAGCTACGGCCTCATCACCTGGGCCAC
>NZ_JAMPXE010000002.1 GCF_023701345.1 Rhodoferax sp.
ACGGCCTTTGGCGCGGCCGGTCCGGGTATTGCCTTGAGTGGCCCCAAAGTGGCATACACACCCAAAGGCGTGCCTGATGTGGTGCCCATCACCATCAGTGATGGAACGCAACGGGAAACCAGCAAACCATTGCCAGACGTGAGTTCCAAAGGTTTAAGTATCAGCAGCGAGTTCAGCTCTGTGAATTACGATTCCGACGGTGAACAAACCCAGGAAGATTTCAAAACACTCAATTGCACCTGCCAGTTTGCAGCCAATGGTTCTGCCAACCCAGCCGCCTATTACACCTACAAGGATGGTGCTCTGGTGGTGAAATATCCTGAAACAGCTGCCGACATGGTCAACAAGATCAACGGGGTGGCCATTACCGCCCAGGGGGATAGCCAAGACCCGTTGTGCAATACCTGTTGTGCGGATCATCATGACAGTGAGGACGCAAGTGTTACATCCAATGCGACAACGGCCTTGTTCGACCCTGAGCGACCTTCAGGCGACTATGAGACCAATGGTGACCACAAACATTATTACTACAACAATGCCAGCCAGCCCAACCTGGGGCTGACCCGTGTTGCACCCACCAGCGGCAACGATTACCTTGAAGCCTGCCGGTTTCTGCGTGTCGATGGCATCTTCCGCATCATGCAGGACTGGCGACTGTCCGATGTGGCGGTGATGCCCAAAGACGATTACCTCGAAGACAGCACAGCACTCAGCAACTACCAGACGTATGTTGGCAATGTGGTCAAAGGGCAAGCCAAGACAGACGGTGGCACATCGACCAGCTGGAGCAAATTAGGGCTTTCCACCCGGAATTTGTCCAATAAAAACGCAGGTCCCATTCAGTTGCTCGCCCGCGGTGTTTACGTCGATAAGGTGTATTCCGCTCCGCGCACGTTCGATACTGCTTATTACAGTGGCATTGTGGCTGGCACTACCGGTCTGGACAAAATTCCTTTCAGCGAGGTGAATCTCACCTTGTTGGCAAGCTGGGCCTCCAGCAACCTCTCTGTCGTAACGGTGACCAATGAAGCCATCAAGGACATCACCTCTGCCACCTCGGATTACTATGGCGTGTACAACCGTGGGCGGGCCGTCGTCCAAACGGGCAATGGGGGCAACGCCGATATAACCGCCTATGTCCTGCCCAGCAACAGTGGCCTGACTGGCGGCACCACGCGGGCAACCTATGCTGCGACCGTAGATTACGATAGTAGTCTGACAGCATCAGGAACAATTACCTACGACAGTGAAATCGGCATTGACCGCCATGACCATCGCTCAGCATTGAGAAAATCCGACTTCATTAATATTGCACGCACTGGCACCACCACCGCAGGCAGCCGTACTGTCTTCGGGACATTGCAGTTGGGCAACACCAGTGGTCTCCTCAATAGCGTGACCGTAACAGGGCCAGGGTCATGCTCGATTACGTCGCCCACTGGCAACAGTACATTCACATGCAGTGTTGCCGACACTTACACGGGAGCGTTAACTCTTGCAACCAGCCAAACAGATGGCTTCTTGTCGGCCACAAGTTGTGCATTAACGGCGGGTTCAACCGATGTGAATTGCGGAACTTATTCTGTTTATGGTCCAACAATAAACGTTTCTGGCACTTGCAATGGCAATGGTCAATCTTGCAGCAGTAAGACCCTTTCCCTTACCGCTGGAACTGGTACAACCTGTTTCATAGGTAATGCGCCGTATTGCACTGTTCCAATAGGCTGGACCGGCACCATTAGCGTGACCGATACAGCTAATAATGCAATCGTTGATATTGGCGCTAGCGGCACAACACCAAATTGCGGCTCTGGCAGCAGTAGCGACTCCTTGGTCATCAGTACGGAAGTAGGGCCGAGTGATGCCCCAAGTTCATTTGTCATGTGTGTTAAGTAACGGAAAAGGTTTTACACATTTCAATTTTTCCGCCTATTGATACTATTAATTCAATCAGAATAATTTCTATGCATTGTTGCCAGGTCTTGTAAAACAAAAGAGTAATTACAGGGAGGAAATACCATGAACATCAATCATGGGCATATTGGCGTCCGGCCGCATGGCCTGACGCTGGTGGAATTATTGGTGGTGCTTGCCATATCAGCCGTATTGCTGGCCATGGCAATCCCTTCCTTTTCCAGCATGCTCCACGCGAGCCGTTTGCGCGGCGCAGCAGATATATTAATGGCCGACTTTCGCCTGACCATGACTGAATCCAGCAAACGGGGCGACAATGTTCTGGTCTCTTTTCAACGGGACTCTGACGGTTCAAATTGGTGTTATGGCTTGAGCGCCCTCACCAGTTGCAATTGCCGCGAGGCAAACTCCTGTCTGATCAACGACGCCGAACATGTGGTCCGTGGGACAAATTTTGCCGGCATATTGGCAACACCAACACACAGCAACTATTGGTTCAAGCCAAAACGCTCAACCATCACAGCAGGCAACATCACATTTACCGCGCAAGATGGCAAACAGCTCAGGGTTCTGGTCAGTGGCTACGGCCGCATTCGACCTTGCTCACCCAGCGGCATTAGCAACATCTCCGGATTTCCAATATGCCCCTGAACTTGAAAGCAATACGACCATGAGTGGGTACCAACTGTCGACATCTACATACAAACCCAGGGCTTAATGCACGCATCAAGCCGTGCATTCATGTCCGGCACGGTAACGTCGTAGTCGAGATCGCTGGCCCAGGTCAAGCAGGCGATTTCGGACTCTTTTAGAACACCGGCAAGAAAAAAGGACTTGGCATTGCTGCGAAGTCCTTTTTCATTTTTTGTTTTGGTGGGCAGTACAAGTTTCGAACTTGTGACCCCTGCAGTGTGAATGCAGTGCTCTACCCCTGAGCTAACCGCCCTTTCCCTGTTCAGGAAAGAGGCAAATTATGCCACAGTATCTGGCGTTTTCTGCTCGTGCGAGCGCCAAATTGTCTTGGCATTGCTGGACTTGTCGATTTGCTTCAGCACGTCTTCGTGCGCGGCCATTTCCTGTTCGCTGGCGCGGATCACCGGCAGCACAAACTGGCTTAAATCCAGCGCACCGACGCGGTCACCGTTGGCATCGGTGGCGGGCGCTTCGTCCATGAGCAGGGCATCCTGGCCACGGGTGAGGTTGATGTACATGTCGGCCAGCAGCTCGGCATCGAGCAGCGCGCCGTGCAACGTGCGGCCCGAGTTGTCCACCTCCAGGCGGTCGCACAGGGCGTCGAGCGAGTTGCGTTTGCCCGGAAACATCTCCTTGGCCATGACCAGCGTGTCGGTGACGCTGGCCACCACGCTTTTAACCGGCGGCTGCTTGATGAGCGCCAGCTCCATGTTCAAAAAACCCAGGTCAAACGGCGCGTTGTGGATGACCACATGCGCGTCTTTCAGGTAGTCCAGCAGGTCCTGGGCGACTTCTGCAAACCTGGGCTTGTCCTTGAGGAATTCGCTGGTGATGCCGTGCACCTTGAGCGCTTCTTCGTGGCTGTCGCGCCCCGGGTTGACGTAAAAGTGGCGATTGTTGCCGGTGAGCTTGCGGTGCAGCATCTCGACGCAGCCGATCTCGATGATGCGGTCGCCGTTGTCGGCCGACAGGCCCGTGGTTTCGGTGTCGAGAAAAATTTGACGCATATGTTTAGCAGGCTAAAAAAGTAACGTCATTGCGAGCGAAGCGCGGCAATCCATGACTTCCGAATACATGGACTGCCACGCTTCGCTCGCAGTGACGAAGTCTCTGTTAATGATTTTCCTTGGCATGGTTGATCGAGTATTTGGGGATCTCAATCACCAGGTTTTTCTGCGCCAGGATGGCCTGGCAGCTCAGGCGCGAGTTGGGCTCCAGGCCCCAGGCCTGGTCAAGCAAGTCGTCTTCATTTTCTTCCGACGGCGCCAGAGTCTCAAAACCTTCGCGCACGATGACGTGGCAGGTGGTGCAGGCACAGCTCATTTCGCAGGCGTGCTCGATGTTGATGTGGTTGTCCAGCAAGGCTTCGCAAATGGAGGTGCCCGCCGGCGCAGACAGCTCGGCGCCCTGCGGGCAGTATTCGGCGTGAGGCAAGATTTTGATGATGGGCATGATTAGATTGATTTGATATTCTTACCAGCCAGAGCTTTTTGAATGCCGCGATTCATGCGCAGCGCGGCAAAGGCTTCGGTGCCCTTGGCAAGCGCCAGCGTGATGGCCTCAATCGCTTTGGCGTCTTCCAGCGTGCGGGCGGCCTGCACGGCCTGCATCAGGTAATCGATGTCGGCGCGCTGGGCGTCGTCGAGCAAGTCACCGTCGGCATTGAGTGCGCTCACAGTGGCCAGAACCATGCGGTCGGCATCGACGCGCGCCTCGGTCACGGCACGGGCCTGCATGTCGGCCTCGGCGGTGGTAAAACTTTCTTGCAGCATGCGGGCGATCTGGTCGTCGCCCAGGCCGTAGGACGGTTTGACGGTAATTTGTGCCTCCACGCCGCTGCCCTGCTCGCGCGCAGCCACGCTCAACAGGCCATCGGCATCCACGGTAAAGGTGACGCGAATACGTGCGGCACCGGCCACCATCGGCGGAATGCCGCGCAACTCGAACCGCGCCAGACTGCGGCAGTCGGCCACCAAATCTCGCTCGCCCTGCACCACATGCAGCGCCAGCGCGGTCTGGCCGTCGATGTAGGTGGTGAAGTCCTGCGCCTTGGCTGTGGGAATGGTTTCGTTGCGCAACACGATGCGCTCCACCAGGCCACCCATGGTCTCGATACCGAGCGAGAGCGGAATCACGTCGAGCAACAGCAGGTCGCCGCCCGGGTTGTTGCCGGCCAGCTGATTGGCCTGAATGGCCGCGCCCAGCGCCACCACTTCATCGGGGTTGAGGTTGGTGAGCGGCGTCTGACCAAAAAATGCGTTGATGGCCTGCTGGATTTGCGGCATGCGGGTGGAGCCGCCCACCATCACCACGCCCTTGACCACGTCGGCAGCCAGTTTGGCGTCGCGCAGCGCCTTGCGCACCGCCTGCAGGGTGCGCGCGGTCAGCGGCTGGGTGGCGGCTTCGAAGTCTGCACGGATGACATCCAGGCTGAGTTCACCGCTGGACAGTTGAGCCCGAAAAGTTGCAGCCTCTGCGTCCGTCAAAGCCTCTTTGCAGGCGCGTGCGGCGGTCTTCAAAGCGGCTTTGTCGGTGGCATTGGCAACTGCTGTGCCAGTCTGTGCCAGCACCCAATCGATGAGTGCATGGTCGTAATCGTCACCGCCAAGCGCCGAGTCGCCACCGGTGGCCACCACCTCAAACACGCCCTGCGTGAGTCTGAGAATGGAGATATCGAAAGTGCCGCCTCCCAGGTCGTAGACCGCGTAAACCCCTTCGCTGGCGTTGTCCAGGCCGTAGGCAATGGCCGCGGCGGTGGGCTCGTTGATCAGGCGCAGCACGTTCAAGCCCGCCAGTTGCGCCGCGTCCTTGGTGGCTTGGCGCTGGGCATCGTCAAAGTAGGCCGGCACCGTGATGACCGCGCCATACAGGTCGTCATTGAAGGTGTCTTCGGCGCGGTAACGCAGCGTGGCCAGGATGTCGGCGCTCACTTCCACCGGGGACTTCTCACCCTGCACGGTCTGCAGGCCGAGCATGCCGGGATGGTCGACAAAATGGTAGGGCAGCTTGGCGGCCAGCGCCACGTCTTTCAGGCTGCGCCCCATGAATCGCTTGACCGAAGCGATGGTGTTTTCTGGGTCGCCGACACCGCCGGTGACGGCATCATCGCCAATCTGGCGGCCACCGCCGGCCAGGTAGCGCACCACCGACGGCAAAATCACCCTGCCTTTTGCGTCAGGCAGACATTCGGCCACGCCATGGCGCACGCTGGCCACCAGCGAATGCGTGGTGCCCAGGTCAATGCCGATGGCAATGCGCCGCTCGTGCGGGTTGGGCGTTTGCCCGGGTTCGGAGATTTGGAGTAGAGCCATGAGGGAAGGTGTGTCAGTTTTCTATCTGGTCCAGTCGGTCGTTGACATCGGCCACAAAGCGCTCGATGAACATCAGCGCCCTGACCTGTGCCACAGCCGCTGCAAAGTCATGCGACTGGTCCAGCAATTGTTCTATTTTAAGAAGTACATCGCGTTCGGCCCGGCGGCACTGCTGGCTGATCTGCGCCAGGTCTTGCGCACCCTGCGCCTCGTCAAGCTCTTCGCGCCACTGCATTTGCTGCATCAAAAAGGACGTGGGCATGGCGGTGTTGTTTTCGGCATTGACCTGTGCGCCGTGCAGTTCGCACAAGTAGGCGGCACGCTTCAAAGGGTTTTTCAGGCGCTGGTAAGCCTCGTTGATGCGCACCGACCATTGCATCGCCACACGCTGGGCGGCCGCGCCCTGGGCGCTGAACTTGTCGGGGTGGGCCTGACGCTGCAGGTCTTTCCAGCGCGCATCCAGCGCCGCGCGGTCCTGGGCAAAACGCCGCTCAAGCCCGAACAGCTCGAAATCGTCAGATTGGAGATTCACACCCGAAAAGACTCACCGCAGCCGCAGCGGTCACGCTCTTTGGGATTGTTGAACTTGAAGCCTTCGTTGAGTCCTTCGCGCACAAAATCGAGCTCGGTACCGTCCAGATACGCGAAGCTCTTGGGGTCAACCAGCACTTTCACGCCGAAACCCTCAAACACCATGTCTTCCGGGCCGATTTCGTCCACGTACTCCAGCTTGTAGGCCATGCCGGAACATCCGGTCGTTTTGACGCCCAGGCGCACACCCACGCCCTGGCCACGTTTGCTCAGATAGCGGGTAATGTGCCTGGAAGCGGCTTCTGTCAGCGTCACAGCCATGATGAATTCGTAGGTTTCGTTTATGCAGATTGCGCTTCGGCGTGCTTTTGGCGGTAGTCGTTGACGGCCGCCTTGATGGCGTCCTCGGCCAAAATAGAACAGTGGATTTTGACAGGTGGCAAGGCCAGTTCTTCGGCAATCTCGCTGTTTTTTAGCGCCGCAGCCTGATCCAGCGTCTTGCCCTTGACCCATTCTGTGACCAACGACGACGAGGCAATGGCCGAACCGCAGCCGTAAGTCTTGAAGCGCGCATCTTCGATCACGCCGGTCTCGGGGTTGACCTTGATCTGCAGCTTCATGACGTCGCCGCAAGCCGGTGCGCCGACCATGCCGGTGCCCACCGAGTCGTCGCTCTTGTCAAAAGAGCCCACGTTGCGCGGGTTTTCGTAGTGATCTACGACTTTTTCTGAATATGCCATGTTGTTTCTCCTGGATTGATTGGGTTCAGTGGGCAGCCCACTGGATGGTGGAGATGTCGATGCCTTCTTTGTACATGTCCCATAGCGGGCTGAGCTCGCGCAGGCGCGCCACGTTTTCCTTGATGGTGGTCACGGCGTAGTCAATTTCTTCTTCGGTGGTCCAGCGGCCAATGGTCATGCGCAGGCTGCTGTGCGCCAGTTCGTCGCTGCGGCCCAGAGCACGCAGCACATAGCTGGGCTCCAGCGAGGCCGAGGTGCAGGCCGAGCCGCTTGAGACCGCCAGGCCCTTGATGCCCATGATCAGCGACTCGCCCTCGACATAGTTGAAGCTCATGTTCAGGTTATGCGGCACGCGCTGCGTCAGGTGGCCATTGATGAAGACCTGCTCCACGTCTTGCAGGCCGGCAATCATGCGGTCGTGCAAGGCCTGTATCTTGACCAGTTCAGCGGCCATTTCTTCCTTGGCGATGCGGTAGGCCTCGCCCATGCCCACGATCTGGTGCGTGGGCAGCGTGCCCGAGCGCATACCGCGCTCGTGGCCACCGCCGTGCATTTGCGCCTCAATGCGGATGCGTGGCTTGCGCCGCACAAACAGCGCGCCAATACCCTTGGGGCCGTAGGTTTTGTGGGCGGTGAGGCTCATCAAATCAATGGGCAGCTTGCTGATGTCGAAGGCCACGCGGCCGGTGGCTTGGGCGGCATCCACATGGAAAATCACGCCCTTTTCGCGGCAAATGGCGCCAATGGCCTCAACGTCCTGGATCACACCAATTTCATTGTTGACGTACATCACGCTGGCCAGAATGGTGTCGGGGCGAATGGCGGCCTTGAAGGCGTCCAGATTGACCAGACCATCGGTCTGCACGTCAAGGTAGGTCACCTCAAAGCCCTGGCGCTCCAACTCGCGGCAGGTGTCAAGCACGGCCTTGTGCTCGGTCTTGACCGTGATGATGTGCTTGCCTTTGGACTGGTAAAAGTGCGCTGCGCCTTTGAGCGCCAGGTTGTTGGACTCGGTGGCGCCCGAGGTCCAGACGATCTCGCGCGGGTCGGCACCAATCAGGGCGGCCACTTGTTCACGGGCATTTTCCACCGCGGCTTCGGCCTCCCAGCCCCAGGCGTGGCTGCGCGACGCCGGATTGCCAAAATGGCTTCTGAGCCAGGGGATCATGGCATCCACCACCCGCTGATCGCAGGGGTTGGTGGCGCTGTAGTCCATGTAAATGGGGAAGTGGGGGGTACTGTCCATGTTTTGTACTCTGGCTGAAGAAAAAGATTACATCTTGGCAAACGAAGAACCCAGCGCAAACACCGAATTGGGGGCGTTAACGCGGACTGGCTGCATCACCGGCATGCTGGAAATGGCGCGTTTGAGGTTGGGTTTCTCTTCCATCTGGAAGCCCTTGGCCAATTGGTCGTCAACCAACTTCTGCAGGCTGACCGAGTCCAGAAATTCAACCATTTTGACATTCAGCGAAGCCCACAACTCGTGCGTCATGCAACGCGAGCCTTCGCCCAGGCAGTTTTCCTTGCCACCGCACTGGGTGGCGTCAAGTGGCTCATCGACCGAGGTGATGATCTCGGCCACGGTAATGTCGGCGGGCGAACGCGCCAGCGTATAACCGCCGCCGGGGCCACGGGTGGATTCCACCAGCGCGTTGCGGCGCAGCTTGCCGAACAGTTGTTCGAGATAAGACAGGGAAATTTGTTGGCGCTGGCTGATGGCGGCCAGCGTGACCGGACCAGCCGATTGACGCAAACCCAAATCAATCATTGCAGTGACCGCAAAACGGCCTTTGGTAGTTAAACGCATGGCACACTCCTGATGTTTCGTTATCAATTATAACCAAAAACCGAGTATTTTAGTCGGATAAGAAGACTGATCAGTATCTTTATAAGGTTATTTGGCCGCCGCCAGCGCCAGCAGGTTGTCATGGCCGCCGGCGCCAAAGGCCTGCTCCTTCAAAATGGCCAGTTGGTCGCGCACCCGCGCGGCTTTTTCGAACTCCAGATTGCGGGCGTGTTCCATCATCAGTTTTTCCAGGCGCTTGATTTCGCGCGAAATATCTTTCTCGCTCATATCCTCCACCTGGGCGCGCTGCATGGCATCGCGCTCCAGCTTTTCGGCTTCCTTGCCGGCCTTTTCGCTGTAAACCCCGTCGATCAAATCCCGCACCTCCTTGACGATGCTGCGCGGCGTGATGCCATGCGCCAGGTTGTGCGCCACCTGCTTGACCCGACGGCGCTGGGTCTCGTCGATGGCTTTGCGCATCGACTCGGTCACCTTGTCGGCATACAGAATGGCGCGCCCTTCCAGGTTGCGGGCGGCGCGGCCGATAGTCTGGATCAGGGATCGCTCGGAGCGTAGAAAACCTTCCTTGTCGGCGTCCAGAATCGCCACCAGCGACACCTCGGGAATGTCCAGGCCTTCACGCAGCAGGTTGATGCCCACCAGCACGTCAAACGTACCCAAGCGCAGGTCGCGCAAAATCTCGACCCGCTCCACCGTGTCAATGTCGCTGTGCAGGTAACGCACCTTGACGCCGTTGTCGCTCAAATAATCGGTCAGCTGCTCCGCCATGCGCTTGGTCAGCGTGGTGATCAGCACCCGCTCGTGCTTGTCGACGCGGATGCGGATTTCCTGCAACACATCGTCGACCTGGCTGGTGGCCGGGCGCACTTCCACTTCGGGGTCGACCAGGCCGGTCGGGCGCACCAACTGCTCCACCACCTGGCCGGCATGGTCCTTTTCCCACTGGGCCGGCGTGGCAGAGACAAAAATGGCCTGGCGCATCTTGGTCTCGAACTCTTCAAATTTGAGCGGCCGGTTGTCAAGCGCACTGGGCAGCCGAAAGCCATATTCCACCAGCGTGGTCTTGCGCGAGCGGTCGCCGTTGTACATGCCGCCAAACTGGCCGATCAGCACATGCGACTCGTCCAAAAACATCACCGCGTCCTTGGGCAAGTAGTCTGTCAAGGTGGCGGGCGGCGCGCCGGGGGGTGATCCGCTCAGGTGGCGGCTGTAGTTCTCGATGCCCTTGCAGTGGCCGACCTCGCTGAGCATTTCCAGGTCGAACCGGGTGCGCTGCTCGATGCGCTGCGCTTCCACCAGCTTGCCTTGTGACACAAATTCCTTGATGCGGTCGGCGAGTTCGATCTTGATGGCTTCCACCGCCGACAGCACCTGCTCGCGCGGCGTGACGTAATGGCTGCTCGGGTACACGGTAAAGCGCGGGATCTTTTGCCGGATGCGCCCGGTCAAGGGGTCAAACAGCTGCAGGCTCTCGATCTCGTCGTCAAACAGCTCGACCCGGATCGCCATCTCGGAATGCTCGGCCGGAAAAATGTCGATGGTGTCGCCGCGCACGCGAAAGGCGCCGCGCGAAAAATCGATGTCATTGCGCTGGTACTGCATGCGCACCAGTTGCGCAATCATGTCGCGCTGGCCCATTTTGTCGCCGGTACGCAGCGTCATCACCATCTTGTGGTACGCCTCGGGCTGGCCAATGCCGTAAATGGCGGAGACGGTCGCCACAATCACCACGTCACGCCGCTCCAGCACGCTCTTGGTGCACGACAGGCGCATCTGCTCGATGTGCTCGTTGATGGCGGAATCTTTCTCGATGAACAGATCACGCTGCGGCACATAGGCCTCGGGCTGGTAGTAGTCGTAATAACTGACGAAATACTCGACCGCGTTTTTCGGGAAAAATTCGCGGAATTCGCTGTACAACTGCGCCGCCAGCGTCTTGTTGGGCGCAAACACGATGGCCGGACGACCCAGGCGCGCAATCACGTTGGCCATGGTGAAGGTCTTGCCCGAGCCCGTCACGCCCAGCAGCGTCTGGAACACCTCGCCATCCTTGACGCCTTCGACCAGTTGGTTGATGGCCTCGGGCTGATCGCCGGCGGGCGGATAGGGCTGGTACAACTCAAAGGGCGAGTCGGGGAAGTGCACAAACGTGCCGGCACGTTTCGGCTCGGAAGCATCGCTTGCGGCCAGGGACAGGGGTTCAGACATTCAAGATCAGCTCAAAATTCAAATCAGGGCGAATGTACTCCAATGCGCCCGACAACCGCTGTCAAGCCGGGCTCAAGTCCTGACCTCGGGTAATGCTTGCGCTTCAAGCCAGCGTTCCACATCGGCCGGGTCATGGAAGGTGCGTACTTCTGCAAAAGCTGTCTGCGCCTGCGGATAGACCCGCCGCAACAAATTGAGCCACTGCTTGAGCCGCCCGGTCTGCTGGTCGCGCTCCAGGTGCGCACAGACCAGGCGCCAGAATTCAGCGATCAGCACCAGAAGCTCTGGCCAGCTCAAATCGGCCACCCCTGAATTGTCCTCCAGCGCGGCCCGGATGCCGCGTGCCAGCGCCGGGTTGGCCACCATGCCGCGCCCCAGCATCAGACTCTGGCAACCCGATACCTGCTGGCAGCGCAAGGCGTCGGCCACCGTCCAGATCTCGCCATTGGCCACCAGCGGCAAACGCACCACCTGGCGGATGTCGGCGATGCGCTCCCAATAGGCCGGCGGCCGGTAACCGTCGGCCTTGGTGCGCGCGTGCACCACCAGCTCGGCAGCGCCACCGGCCTCGATCGCCAGGGCGCAGGCTTCGGCCCGGCTGTCGTCGTGCAGGCCAAGCCGCATCTTGGCCGACACCGGCAGATGCGCCGGCACGGCGCGGCGCACGCCAGACACAATCCGGTACAGCAACTCGGGCTCTTCGAGCAGGGCCGAACCGCCGCGGTGCCGGTTCACCACCGGCGACGGACAGCCAAAGTTCAGGTCAATGCCTTCGGCCCCCATGGCCGCCAGGCGTGCCGCGTTGTCGGCCAGGCAAACCACGTCGGAGCCCAGCAACTGCGGCCGCACCGGCACGCCGGACGCGGTCTTGCAGCCCTGCAGCAGTTCCGGCACATAGCGCAAGAAAACGCGCTCCGGGAAGAGCGTGCCGGTGACCCGGATGAATTCCGACACACAGCGGTCAACGCCCCCCACGCGCGTCAGGATGTCGCGCAGGACGAAGTCGAGCAAGCCCTCCATGGGGGCAAGAAGCAGGGTCGGCATGGTCAGGGATGGTCAGTGGGAACAGGTCATGAGCCTTGGATTGTCGGGCTCTATGCGTTGTTTTGACAGAATCGGAGCCAAACCATACAGTTGCCTTTTCTCAAATATGAACGGAAATCCACGCATGACCATCATTGTCAACATCGATCTGGGATATGAATTTGCCGTCAAGGCTGACCACACCACCGTCTTTGGCACTCTGTCTGACGTGCCGAAGTCCGCCAGTTTCTTCCCGAAAGTGGATCAGTTGGTGGACCTGGGCGATGGCGTTTATCGCTGGGAAATGGAAAAGATCGGCATCGCCCAGATCAGCCTGCAAACCATTTATGCATCCAGATACGTGTGCGACAAGGCCACGGGCAGCATCGTCTGGACCCCGGTGCCGGGCGAAGGCAACGCGCTGGTGTCAGGCTCCTGGCAAATCACCGACAAGAAAAAATCCACCCAGCTGGTGCTGAAGATTCAGGGTGAACTCACCCTGCCCTTGCCGGGCCTGATGAAAATGATGGTCGCGCCTGTGGTCGAGGCCGAGTTCGAGAAAATGGTCGAGCAATACATTGACAAGCTCACCCAGCATTTTGGCGGCGAGGTAATCAGTTCAAATCGCGTTTGAAGCGGATTTCCTCGACCCGTGTGTTGCCCATGGGCACGGTTTTGATGCTGGTCATTTCCCGCTTGAAACCGGCCATGTCAAAAAAGCGCAGGGCGCGCTCGAAACCCAGCGGCACCCAGGCGCTGACCTTGGTACAGCCCTCAAAAGTCAGCCCTTCACGCGCTGCGTCCCACAGCGCCAGCCCGACGCCCTGGCCCCACTGCTCGGGCTGAACATAAAGCGACCAGATTTCACCCATGGTGTTGGGCGTCTTGGGGTCGCGCGAGCGGTCAAAGCCGACAAAACCCACCACGGTCGAGCCCTGTACGGCCACCAGCACCTGGGGTTCGCTGTACTCAATGGCCTCGCGCCAGTAAACCAGGCTGTGCTCGGGGGTGCCGCCCAGGGGCACGGCCTCGCCGGGGAAAACGGCTTTGAAGGCGGCCTGACTGGAGCGGGTGCGGATGTCGGCAATGGACTTGGCGTCGCGCAGGAGGGCGGGACGCACTTCGGTAGGCGTAATCAAAGACATAAAAGCGCCGGGGACCAGCCCGACCATCAATCAAAATAGGAGCCGCATTGTCGCCGCAAGCGCTCAAAGCGGTCAGTACTGGTACACACCCTGCCCGGTTTTGCGACCCAGCCGGCCGGCTGCCACCATTTCTTTCAGCAAGGGGCAGGCGCGGTACTTGCTGTCGCCAAACTCGCTCAGATACACCTCCATCACCGCCAGGCACACATCGAGACCGACCATGTCGGCCAGCGCCAGCGGGCCGATCGGCTGGTTGCAGCCCAGTTTCATGCCGGCATCAATGTCCTCGGCCGTGGCCAGCCCCTCAGCCAGCACAAAGAAGGCCTCGTTGATCATCGGCACCAGGATGCGATTGACCACAAAACCGGGGGCGTTCTTGACGGTGATCGGGGTTTTGCCCAGGGCGGTAGCCATGGCGTGCACCGCCGCGTGGGTGGCGTCGCTGGTTTGCAGGCCACGGATGATTTCAACCAGCGCCATCATCGGTACCGGGTTAAAGAAATGCATGCCGATAAAACGGTCCGGGCGAGTGGTCACGGCGGCCAGCTTGGTAATCGATATGGAAGACGTGTTGGAGGCCACCAGCACTTCCGGAGCCAGCAAGGCATCGAGCTGTTTGAGTATCTTGACCTTGAGATCGTAATTTTCAGTGGCAGCTTCAATCACCAGTTGCGCGTCTTTGAGGTCGTCGTAGCTGGTACTGCCCTGAATGCGGGCCAGCGCTGCAGCCTTGGCATCCGCCGTGATCTTTTCTTTCTTGAGCAAGCGGTCCAGGCTGCCAGACACGGTGGCGATGCCCTTGGCCACTGCGGCCTCTGAAATATCCACCATGACCACGTTGATGCCCGACACGGCGCAAGCCTGTGCAATGCCGTTACCCATGGTGCCCGCGCCAATGATGCCAACCGTTGTGATGCCCATCTTGAAAACTCCTGTTGATTTGATCTCTTGATGTTAACTGGCAAAAAATCGCCTCGTTTTGGCTGAATGTGTCAACCCCGGCTGTCATTGCGAGCGTAGCGCGGCAATCCAGAGTCCATAAATGCATGGATTGCCGCGTCGCTGGCGCTCCTCGCAATGACGCACCCTAACGTGATAATGCGGGCACTTCAACCCAGGAGACGTTCCTCATGAATCTCACCGAACAACTGCTGACCGCGCTCAAAAAGCACGGTGCGCGGCAGATTTTTGGCATCCCCGGCGACTTTGCCCTGCCCTACTTCCGCATCATCGAAGAGTCGCAGATTTTGCCGCTTTACACCCTGAGCCACGAGCCCGGCGTGGGTTTTGCGGCCGATGCCGCTGCCCGCATCAATGGCAGTCTGGGCGTGGCGGCGGTCACCTACGGCGCGGGTGCCTTGAACATGATCAATTCGGTGGCCGCCGCCTTTGCCGAGAAATCGCCGCTGGTGGTGCTTTCGGGCGGGCCGGGCAAGAACGAGTCACGCTCGGGCCTGCTGCTGCACCACCAGGCCAAGACGCTTGACAGCCAGTTTCAGATTTTCAAGGAAATCACCTGCGACCAGGTGCGCCTGGACGACGCCGAACGCGCCCCGGCCGACATTGCCCGCGTGCTGGCCAACTGCCTGCGCCATTCCGAGCCGGTGTACATCGAGATTCCGCGCGACATGGTGGCCGTGCCCTGCCTGGAGGTGGTGCCCGAAGCCGCGTTCCAGGTGGACCCCGACGCGCTCGATGCCTGTGTCGATGAAATCCTGGAGCGCCTCGCCAGTGCCAAATCGCCCGTTTTAATGGCCGGCGTGGAAGTGCGCCGCTATGGCCTGGAAGACAAGGTCGCCACCCTGTCGCGCCGCCTGGGGCTGCCGGTCGTCACCAGCTTCATGGGCCGCGGTCTGCTGGCCGACCAGGACGCGCCGCTGATCGGCACCTACATGGGTGTGGCGGGGTTCCCGGAAGTGACGCAGCTTGTGGAAAGCTCCGACGGCCTGTTTCTGCTGGGCGAGATCATCTGCGACACCAACTTTGCCGTGTCCGAGACCAAGATCGACATGCGCAAGACCATCCAGGCCTTGAACGGCCAGGTCAACATCGGTTACCACACCTACGCCAAGCTGCCGCTGGCCGCCGTGGTCAACCGCATGTTGGAACGTGTGCCCGGGCCCGACAAGGCCTTCAGCGTGACGCCGCAAAGCTTTCCCACCGGCTTGGCCGAGGACGACCAAAGCATCACACCCACCGACATTGCCACGGCCGTGAACGACCTGATGGCCAGGCACGGCAAGATGCCAATGGCCTCCGACATGGGCGACTGCCTGTTCACCGCCATGGAAATCAGCCACACCGCGCTGGTGGCGCCCGGCTATTACGCCACCATGGGTTTTGGCGTTCCCGCTGGCCTGGGCCTGCAAGCCGCCACCGGTGAACGCCCGCTGATTCTGGTCGGCGACGGCGCCTTCCAGATGACCGGCTGGGAGCTGGGCAACTGCAAGCGCTATGGCTGGGACCCGATCGTGCTGCTGTTCAACAACGCCAGCTGGGAAATGCTGCGCACCTTCCAGCCCGAGTCCGGCTTCAATGACCTGGGCCACTGGGGCTTTGCCGAAATAGCGGCCGGGCTGGGCGGCGACGGTGTGCGCGTGGGCACCCGGGCCGAACTCAAGGCGGCACTGGACAAAGCCATGGCCACGCGCGGCAAGTTTCAGTTGATCGAAATCACCATTCCACGGGGCGTGCTCTCCAACACGCTGGCCCGTTTTGTGGCGGGGGTGAAGCGGCTCAACGCGGCCAAATAAGGGCCGAGCGCCTCACACCCAGGCGCATTCACAAGTGAAGTGCCGCAAATACTGCGGCTGCTTGGTAATCTTCACACCGCGGATGCTGGCGGCTTTTTGCTTGACCTCATCAATCACCTCAGCCGCATAGTCGAAGTGGCTCTGCGTGTACATGCGCCGCGGAAAAGCCAACCGCACCAGCTCCATGCTGTGGTAGGTCTCGGTACCGTCAGGCAGGCGCTTGCCGAACATCACCGAGCCAATTTCCACACCGCGAATGCCGCCCTCCAGGTACAAAGCGTTGCACAGCGCCCAGGCCGGGTAATGCGCCACCGGCATGTCGGGCAGCACGGTGCGGGCGTCGATGTAAACCGCGTGGCCACCGGTGGGTTTGACAAAGCCCACACCCGCCGCGTCAAGGCGCTCGCCCAGGTATTCGGCGGTGCGCAGACGGTAGCGCAGGTAGTCTTCCTGCATGCCCTCCTCCAGCCCCACGGCCAGCGCCTCCAGGTCGCGCCCGGCCAGGCCGCCATAGGTGGGAAAGCCCTCGGTCATGATCAGCACGTTGCGCACCGCGTCCATCCACTCCTCGCTGCGCAGCACGATGAAGCCGCCAATGTTGACCATGCCGTCTTTTTTGGCGCTCATGGTGGCGCCGTCGGCATAACTGAACATCTCTTGCACGATGGTTTTGATCGGCGTGTTCTCGTAGCCCGGTTCGCGCATCTTGATGAACATGGCGTTTTCGGAAAAGCGGCAAACGTCCATGATGAAGGGCTTGCCATGCGCCTTGAGTAGCTTGGCGTAGGCGCGGATGTTGGCCATCGACACCGGCTGGCCGCCGCCGGTGTTGTTGGTCACGGTGATCATGCCAAAAGGTATCTGGTCACCCCGCTCTTTCAGCAATGCCTCCGCCCGATCCAAGTCAATATTGCCCTTGAACGGATGGAGGGTGGCGGGCTGCAAGCCCTCGGCAATCACCAGATCGAGCGCCTCGACGCCCAGATATTCCAGATTGGCGCGGGTGGTATCAAAGTGGCAGTTGTTGGGCACCACGTCGCCTTTTTTACACACTGCGGTGAACAATACTTTTTCTGCGGCACGGCCCTGGTGTGTTGGCACAAAGAACTGCATGCCGGTGATGTCTTGAATCACTTTCTCCAGCCGGTAAAAGCTGCGCGCCCCGGCGTAACTCTCGTCGCCTTCCATGATGGCGCCCCACTGGCGCGAAGACATGGCGCCAGTGCCGGAGTCGGTGAGCCAATCGATCAACACGTCTTCGGCGCGCAGCTTGAACACGTTGAGTTTGGCGGCTTCCAGCAGTTGCTCGCGCTCAGGCCGCGTGGTCATGCGGATGGGCTCGACACTTTTGATGCGAAACGGTTCGATCAGGGTTTTGGGCATGGTGTTTCCTTGCAGGATTTCAAAAAAACCTGAAGGTAGCACCGCCCGAGGGACCGTGGTGTCGGTTATTTCCAACAGCGGCCATACGTTTTGTGCCAATACATGCGGCGAATGAAATCGCGCAGTCCTGACTTGAAAGGGGTGGATTTAACTTCGGTTGCGCAGCGGCAGGCATTATCCGGATTCAGTTCGTGGGCAGCAAATCCTTGGCCATTCGGCAAGCCAGCAAAAACACCGGCTTGCCTCAAGATCGGAAATCAGGGCATGTACTGACCACCATTGACATTGATGATCTGTCCCGTGATGTAGCCACTGCAGGCATGTGAAGCAAGGAACAAAAAGGTTGGTGCAATCTCTTGCGCGGTAGCAAAACGGCCCATCGGGATGGTGGCATTAATCTGGGCGCGCACCGCATCGTTCTTATCGGCATGGAAAGCGGTATCCACGGTTCCTGGTGCCACGACATTAAAACGGACGCCGTCCTTGGTGTAAGACGTCACCCAATTTTTTTGGATGGTATGGATCCAGGCCTTGGCGGCAGCATAAAGCGAAGCGCCCGGACCACCGCCCATGTAACTCGCAAACGAGCCTACCAGAATCACCGAGGATGTGGTACCGCTGGCCTGCGCCGAGGCCTTCAGATGAGGCATCGCGTACTTGGTGACCATGTGCGCCGACCGAGCATTCAGATCGAACACCCGATCAAAAAATTCATCGTCAATTTCGCTGATCTGTTTGCGACCGACCAACCCGCCAACGTTGTTGATAACCACGTCAATTCCGCCAAATCGAGCGACGAAACGCTCGATCAGATCCTTGCACTCCAGGGTATTACACAGATCGCCCTGAAAAAACTCGGCTTCGCCTCCGATTTGGTGCAAACCTTCAAGCGATTGCTGCACGCCATCGGTCATTGCCTGTGAGGTGATTCCTATTTTTGCGCCATAACGAGCAAAGGTCTGTGCAGTTGCCAGCCCGATGCCTGCTGTTGAACCGGTGATCAATACGCGTTTGTCTTTCAAGTCCTTGAACATTCTCTTTTTCCTTGTGATGAAAATCAGCTGCTAAATTGGGATAGTTCCCACTTAAATAGTCTCACTATATGGACACATAAAAACTATTTGACACAATGGTACTTTAATCTTACTATTTGGTCAACAAACTAAGTATTTGAGACAAAGTTGAGGTGCCCATTGAACAGTCCAACCAAACCATCACTGCCGACCGAAACAAAAGACGCCCAGAAAGGCGGCGGTACGCAAACCCTGTTGCGCGGATTGGCCTTGCTTGAATGTGTGGCGCAGGGCATATCGGATGTGAAAGGCATCGCAACACATCTTGGAACGCCCCGCAGCACCACCCACCGCATGCTCAACAGTCTGGTCAACGAGGGTTATCTGCACCACGTCCCATACGGTGGCTATACGCTCGGTTTCCGACTGATCTATCTGGGCGCCAAGGCAAGTGAGCAGCGCCCGCTAGGTGCACTGGCCCGGCCGTATCTTGAAGCACTGGCGGTACAGACCGGTGATACGGTGCATTTGGGCACGCGGGAAGAAAACCGGGTGTTTTACCTGGACAAGATTTCCGGAACCAAGGGCCTTGAAATGCGGTCCCGGGTCGGCCATCGCATGCCTCTGGCCTCCACTGGCGTGGGTAAGGCGCTGATGTTGGGATTGGCACCGGATGCCTGGCAGGCGCTGTACAACGAGGCTGTGGCCGAGAAGGTGAATGCAGGGGAGCGTGTCTTGCTGAGTCCGTGGCCGCAATACCAAGAGGACATGCTGCGTTACCGGGCGCAGGGGTGGGTCATGGATCTGGAGGAGAACGAACTCGGAATCCGCTGCGTGGCCGCACCGATCAGGGACGTCAGCGGTGCGGTGGTGGCGGCAGTCAGCGTCGCCAGCGCGGTGCCTTACATCCCAAAAGAAAGGCTGTTGGCTCTGGGCCCGACTGTTTATGCCGTAGCCCAAGACATATCTGAAAAGCTGGGACTGGAGCGAAACCGTCATGAATGACATCAACAAGCAGCATACCCCTGAACTGCTGGCGCTGGATTGGGGCACATCGAGTTTGCGCGCTTTTTTATTGGGCGGCGATGGGCAGGTGCTACAGACCCGCAGCACCTCCCAGGGTCTGCAATCGCTTCCCGTGCCAGGTGCAGCAGGTTTTGAAAAGGCTTTTGCTGACATTGCCGGTGACTGGCTGGCGAACTGGCCGCAGTTGCCAGTCGTTGCCGGGGGCATGATCGGCAGTATCCAGGGTTGGAAAGAAGCACCGTATGTGCGCTGTCCTGCTGACGTCGGTTCACTGGCTGCACACAGTGTGCGTATGCCAAGCGGAGCAGGTGTCGACGTGGTCATTGCGCCAGGTGTGCTGTTGGATGAAGTCGGCATGGCCCCTGATGTGATTCGTGGCGAGGAAATCCAGATTGCTGGGGCCCTGGCAGAAAACCCGGCGCTCGCCGAGCGCGCCACCATGGTGCTGCCCGGGACGCATTCCAAATGGGTCCAGATCAGAAACGGGCGGATCACCCACTTTTCCAGCTACATGACCGGCGAAATTTTCTCCGTTCTGGTCAAGCATTCCATCCTAGGCCGACTGATGACCGACGAGACCTCTGCCGAGGCCGGAGCCGAAAAGGCCGCCTTCATGCAGGGTTTGCAGGCCGCGCGCGACAGCCAGCCTGGTGATTTCACACACCAGATCTTTGCCTCCCGGACCCTTGGACTGACGGAGCGTTTGCCGTCCCACCTTCTCAAGAGCTACTTATCTGGGCTGTTGATCGGCCACGAACTGGTTTCAGGCTTGGCCAAGTCGTCAACTGTCTTGCAGGCGCAAGGTCCGTTGTTGCTGATCGGTGAGGGCACCCTGTGCCAGCGTTATGCAAGTGCTTTTGCGGCAATGGGCGTGGCGGTGGCCGGAATTCTCGACAACCCGGCCCCCCGTGGCTTGTGGGAGTTTGCCAAGGCGCTTGGATTGCTCAAAAAACCGATGCACATACTGAACTGAGACCCCATGATGACCCACGAAATTCATACCCGTTTTGAGATCGCGCTGCAGCATTTGCCCCTGGTGGCAATTCTTCGCGGCCTGACCCCAGCCGAAGCTGAGCCTGTAGCCAAGACCTTGTACCAGGCGGGCTTTCGCCTGATCGAAGTCCCGCTGAACTCGCCAGACCCGTTCACCAGCATTGGCCGCATCCGTCAGTGTCTGCCAGAGGATGCCCTGGTGGGTGCCGGTACGGTGCTGGATACAGCCGATGTGACGCGCCTGAAAGACATCAGCGCCGATCTGGTGGTGATGCCACATGCTGATACCGATGTGATCAGCGCCGCCAAAGCCCATGGTCTGATCAGTCTGCCCGGCATCGTCACACCGACCGAGGCCTTTGCGGCACTTAAGGCCGGTGCCAATGCGCTGAAGCTGTTCCCGGCCGAACTGGTGTCACCCGCCATCATCAAGGCGATGCGTGCTGTATTACCCAAAGCAACGCGTCTGTTCCCGGTGGGGGGCATCACACCCACCAACATGTCACCTTACTTGGCCGCCGGCGTCAGCGGTTTCGGATTGGGTTCCGCCTTGTATTCGCCTGGAGTCTCGCTTGCGCAGTTGTCCAGGCAAGCCGAATGCTTTGTTGCTGCGTGGAAGACGCAGTGCGCGGCATAGAGAGTTCCTGACCATCGCGTCGGGGACCTCATTTTGTGTAGTTTTTTCACCAACTGTACTAATTTTTAACAATCAGGAGAAATGATGAAATCGAAAACAGTGATAGCGCGTTTGTTGACGGCGATGTGCGCCTCCACCCTTTTACTCAGTGCCCCGGTTCGGGCTGCCGACTACCCGACCAAGCCGATTGAAGTGGTGGTGCCTTATTCCGCTGGCGGTGGGACAGACCTGGTGACCCGCGCCTTTGTGGACACGGCCAAGAAATATCTGCCCAAGGCCATCGGTGTGGTCAACAAGACCGGCGGCGGTGGTGCCGTGGGTTTGTCTGAAATCGCGATGACGCGTCCCGATGGCTACAAAATCGGTACCGGCACGGTGGAAATCGCCATGCTGCCGCATATGGGCTTGGTGCAGTTCGCGGCTGATGATTTTGCGCCTATCGCCCGCCTGAACGCGGAGCCGGCGGCCATTTCGGTCAACGCGAGTGCGCCATGGAACACCTATGAAGAGTTCATGACCTATGCCAAGGCCAATCCGGGCAAGGTGCGCATCGGCAATTCAGGTACCGGCGCCATCTGGCATCTGGCAGCGGAAGCGTTGTCGGACAAGACCGGCGCCAAGTTCAACCACATCCCGTATGACGGCGCCAACCCCGCTGTGACGGCCCTGCTCGGTGGTCACATCGAAGCCGTTACGGTCAGCCCCGCTGAAGTGGTGGGTCATGTCACGGCTGGCAAGGTCAAGATCTTGGCCGTGATGGCCGATCAGCGCCTGCCTTCGTTTGACAAAGTGCCCACACTGAAGGAAAAGGGCGTGGACCTGAGCATCCTGACCTGGCGCGGCATTGTGGTCCCCAAGAAGACCCCGCAAGACGTTCAGGACGTGTTGCGCACCGCAGCCAAAAAGACCGTGGAAGACCCGGCTTTCAAGGATCAGTTGGCCAAGATGAACCTGACACACGCTTATCTTGATGCCCCGGCATTCAAAGCGGCCATTGACAAGGACAACCTGTTCTTCAAAACCCTGATGACCAAACTCGGCATCGCCAAGTAAAACCTGATGCTGCCCGGTGACAGCGGGCAGACCGGACGACATAGCAAGGTCAGCCAACGTTTCCCGGTGGGCTTCGTGCCCGGCCCGGGTGCTTTGTGCTGCCAACTCGTGAGGTTCTAAACCATGACTACATCCCAAGCCTCCACCCCAACAGAGCTGAAATCTGCGGGTTGGAACATGGACATCGTTATCGCCGGCATCGTTTCGATGTTGGCCGTCGCCGCGATATTCTTTTCGCGCAAATTCCCTACCACTGGCCTAGCCACAGATATCGGTTCGGCGCGGTTTCCTCAAATTTACGCAGTTGCACTGCTGGTGCTGTGCGCGATGCTGATCGGCCGCCATCTGATCAAAGGCAGGCCAACGCCGTCCGCAGTGCCTGAGGGCATGGTGATCAATGTGGAAGTCCGCAACTACCGCAAAACCTTTGTCGGCATCGTCAGTTCGGTGATTTGTCTCGCCGCCATGCCCTACCTCGGTTATGGATTGGTCACCGTCACCTATCTGTCGTTTCTGATGTGGCTGATGGGCATGCGGCACAAGGCCTGGAACCCGCTCCTTGCCCTCACGATCACCGCAGTCCTTTACTTCACCTTTTCGACCGGACTGAATGTGCCTTTGCCGTTCGGCAGCCTGTTTGAATAAAACGAACCACTTCGTTGGAGACTTGCCATGCAAGAACTGAATTTGCTTTTGAACGGGTTTGCCGCCTTGGCGCACCAACCCATGGCACTGCTGCTGGCTGTGATCGGCGTTGCCGTGGGTATTGTGATCGGTGCCATGCCGGGTCTGACCGCGACCATGGGGGTAGCGATCCTGTTGCCCTTCACCTTTGGCATGGACCCGGTGTCGGGCCTGCTGATGATTTCCGGCGTGTATTTCGGCGGGGTGTATGGCGGTTCCATTACCGCCATCCTGCTGAAAATTCCAGGCACCCCCGCCGCGGCCGCCACGGCGATCGACGGTTTTGAGCTGACCAAAAAGGGCATGGCCGGCATTGCGCTGGGCACAGCGACCCTTTCGTCGTTCATCGGCGGTACCCTGAGCGTTATCGTGCTGGTGTTCATGGCGCCCCTGCTGGCGGGTGTGGCCCTTGAATTCAGCGCGTCGGAGACCTTTGCACTGGCCGTCTTTGGTTTGAGCATCATCGCCAGCATCTCGGGCAAATCGCTGGTCAAGGGCCTGATTGCCGGTTTTGTCGGCCTGCTGATCTCCACCATCGGGCTTGATCCGATGGGCGGCTTCCCAAGGTTTACCGGCGGTTTTGTTGAGCTGATGAGTGTGCCGTTCATCCCGGTGATGATCGGCCTGTTTGCCGCTGCTGAAGCCTTCAAGCAGATGGAAACCAGCGACATCGTCAAGAGGAAGGCCGCAGAACTGGGCCGCATCATTCCGCCCTGGTCGGTCTTCAAAGGCCTGATCTTCACGATTCTGCGTTCGGCGGGTCTGGGGATTTTCATCGGGGCGATCCCGGGTGCCGGTGCCGACATCGCGGCGTTTGTGGCCTACAACGAAGCCAAACGCTTCAGCAAGCACCCGGAGAACTTTGGCAAGGGTGAACTGTCCGCTGTTGCGGCCTGCGAATCCGGCGCCAATGGCTGTACCGGTGGCGCCATGTTGCCGATGCTGACACTGGGCATTCCGGGGGATGCCACCACCGCAGTGATGCTGGGGGCGCTGACGCTGCAAGGTTTGCAACCTGGCCCGCTGCTGTTCAAGGATCACAGCGATCTGGTGTTCACCCTGTTTGCGGGCATGTTGTTCTGTTACCTGGCCATGTTGGTGATTGGTTTGGGGTCGCTGCGTTTCATCGGCAAGATCCTGCAGATGCCCAAGTCGGTACTGACACCCACCATCCTGGCGCTGTGTGTGGTGGGCACCTACGCGATCAACAACAGCATGTTCGACATCGGCATCATGCTCGCTGCTGGCGTGCTGGGCTACTTCATGGAGAAGTGGGATTTCCCGCCCTCACCCATCGTGCTGGCGCTGATCATGGGCCCGATGGCTGAGAGCAACTTCCGGCGCGCCTTGTCGTTGTCCAACGGCAGCTACGACTTCCTCTATACCCGCCCGATCACCGCCACCTTCCTGGTCATCGCCTTGCTGTCGCTGTTCTTTCCGGTGATCAGCAGATACCGGCATAAACGTCTGCTACGCCGACTTGCCAGCGCCAACGCGGCCTGATCCAACCATTTTGCAAAGGACAATGTGATGAAGATAACCACCCTGAGCGCGGATGCGCTGCTATGTCCTGAGGTACGTAACGCCGTTGGCGAAAGCCCGGTCTGGGATGTGAATTCGGCTTGCTGGTTGTGGATCGACCAGGCTGGCAAGGTATTCCGTCTGGACCCGGCCACCGGTGAAACCCGTCACTGGTCGGTGACAGAGAAAATCGGCAGCATGGTGCTGCGTCCCGACGGTGGTCTGGTGTGTTGTTGCGAGACCGGCATTTTTGATGTGGAGTTGGGTGAGAGCGAGGCCGCCGGCATGACACGGCTGGCCTCAATCACCCACCCGAAGACCGGCATGCGCTTCAACGACGGACGTTGTGACCGGCAAGGGCGGCTCTGGGTGTCCACCATGGTGATGGACATTTCGCTGGGTGATGCGTCCGGAAGCTGGTTTCGCTACACCCGCCAGGAGGGGCTCATCGCCTCCGACTTTGGCGACTTTGTGATTCCGAACGGTTCGGCCTTCAGCCCGGATGGCAAGACCTTTTATTGCTCCGACACCCATCGCGATGTGCGCATGCTCTGGCAATTTGACTACGACACCGACGCCGGTGTTCCGAGCAACAAGCGCCCGTTTGTCGACCTGCGCGATGCGCCGGGACGCCCGGACGGCGCGGCGGTGGACGTGGATGGTTGCTACTGGATTTGCGGTCTGGATGAAGGCAGCATCATGCGCTTCACCCCGCAGGGCAAGCTTGATCACAAGTTCATGCTGCCGATGCAAAAACCGACCATGTGCTCCTTCGGTGGCGCCGATGGCCAAACCATGCTGGTGACGTCGCTGTGCCGAGGCGAGAAAGACCTGGAGACCGATCCACATGCCGGTCGGCTGCTGATGTTCAGGCCGGGTGCACAAGGGATTGTTGAACCACGGCTGCTGGCCTGACGTATACGCTGGCAAACTGGTTCCAAGCAGCGCAACTCGGGTTCGTCAAGCGTGATCACAACTTGGCTCACGATGCCGCACCCAAGTTCAGTTGCCACTCGTAACCATCGTGATCCTGGGTTTTCTAAAAAACCTCAACAGGATCGGCAAACACCACAAGGTCAGGGTAAACACGCCCAGCCCTCCCGCAATCGGACGCTCGAAAAAAGCCAGCATGGAACCATCGGACTTGATCAATGAGGTAGTCAGGCTGCGTTCGACCAGTCCACCCATCACGATGCCAAGGATGGTGGGAGCCACGGGGAACCCATTTTCCTCCATCATGTAGGCGATGACCCCCATCACCAGCATGATGACGATGCCGGATGCCGATGCATCAATTGCATACGAGCCGACGATACAGAACACGAGGATCAGCGGTGCCAGGATCAGTTTCGGGACGACGAGTACCTTGGTCCCCACACGGATCGCCAACAGACCCAGCGGGATGATTAGCAGATTGGCCAGCAGGAACACCAGAAAAATCGCCATGACCTGCGGCGCGTTGTTAACAAAGATCATCGGACCGGGGTTGAGGCCTTTCATGTAGAGGACACCAATCACGATGGCCGTGATCGAGTCGCCGGGAATGCCAAAAACCAGAGCAGGCACATACGCACCCGACAACGCGGCGTTGTTCGCTGAGCAGGCTTCAACCAAACCTTCATCGTGGCCTGTTCCGAACTTCTCTGGCGTCTTGGAGCGCATTTTTGCCGTCGCGTAGGCAATCCAGGAACCGATATCGGATCCTGCTCCCGGCAAGATACCAATGATGGTGCCAATCAGCGAGCCGCGCACTACGTTAAATCGATATTTGAATAATGAACCACCCAGACCATCAAAGATGGTTCGGAAGTTGCCGACACTCTTAGGTCTTTTTACCTGTGTTGCGCCGAGCAGCGTGCGTATGACCTCGGGAATGGCGAACATACCGATGAGTGCTGGTACAAAAGATACGCCACTGATCAGAGAAGGCTGGTCGAAGGTAAATCGAGGATAGCCAGAAGATGCATCTTGACCCACTGTCGCTATCAATAATCCAAGCGCCAATGAAAGCAGTCCTTTGATGACGGATCCGGTTCCCAGCATGACAGCGGCAGACAAGCCCAGAAGAGCCAGCCAGAAATACTCGAAGCTGGTGAAATTGATGGAAACTTCTGCCAGTTGCGGAGCTGCCAAGATGAGAATCAAGGTGCCAAATATCCCGCCGATGCATGAACATATGACCGAAATGCCAAGTGCTCGTCCTGCACGTCCTTGCTTGGCGTATTCGTGCATTTCGTCCACATATGCTGCCGACGCTGCAGTTCCGGGAATGCGTATAAGAGCCGCAGGTATATCAGAAGCGAAAATCGCCATGCATGCCGTCGTGACGATAGCGGCAATCGCCGTCACGGGTGGCATATAGAAGGTTAAAGGCACCAGCATGGCTGTTGCCATCGTGGCCGACAGTCCGGGTACCGCCCCGACGAACAGGCCAAAAGCCGCGCACGCCAGCATCGTTATCAGCGTCTGTGCATTGAAAACAAGCGGCAATGCAGCCGACATATGATCGAGCATCACAACCAGCTCCCCATTGGCAAAGGCACGTAAAGCATTCGGGTCATCACCAGAGCCACTATGGCAACGAAACCAGCCGCCATGACAAAAATCAACGGCTTGCGCAAGCCCGACAGCAGGTACATTCCCGTGCACATCACCAGCGCGCCAAGCGGAAAACCGATATCTTCGAACCAGATGGAGAGTACCAGGGTACCCAAGAGACAGAAAACCACGCTTGCCAGGTGGAGAGGCTGGTACCAACCAGGATCCAGCGTGACAAGCGCGCTCTTGCGCAAGCGTCTTAGCGACATTGCGGCAACGATTGCACCACCGATCATCATGCATGTCCCGATCAGGGTGGGAAAGGTCGATGGGCCAATTTCTTGCCCAGGCATCTGAGGGAAATGCCGTGCTATGAGCAGCACGGCAAGCCCCAATGCCATAAAGAAAAGACCACTAAACGCATCGTGAAGCCGCATATAAACATCTCCATGTCTGACTGCGCCAAAACCGCAGTCAGACATATACAAAAATCACTACTTAAATCACCACTTACTACTTGGTAATACCTACTGCACGCAGGGTCGATCCAACGTCCGCATCAGACTTTTTCATGAAGCTCACAAACTCATCGCCGGCATTCCACTGGGTTGCGTATCCGCGACTATTCATGAACTTGAGGTATTCCGGATTCACAACGACCTTCGCCACAGCTTTTTGCAGAGTCGCCAGGATATTTGGAGGAGTACCCTTTGGCGCAACCAAGCCGCGCCATGATCCCATGGACCAGGACTTTCCTGTAGCTTCGGTAAACGTTGGTAAATCCGATTTTGCAGCCGCGCGTTTGTCAGCGAAAATAGCAACGGGCCGGATGCGACCAGCATCCATCAAGGCTTGCGCCTCGGGCAGAGAGGCTACAGCGAACTGCACGCCGCCAGCCGCCAGATCCTGCAAACCAGGGGCTGCACCTTCTGACGGAACCCAGGCCACGCGATCAGCTGGAATATCCGACGCCAACAACATGCCAGCCATTGCCAGGTGATTCACGCCACCTTGAGCCGAACCCGAGGCCTTAAAGGCGCGGTTCGCACTGGCGCGAATGGCACCTACCAAGTCATTGGCTGTCTTGTAGGGCGAGTCCATCCGCACGAATACCGCTGCCGGGTCAGAGTTGTAGATCCCGATCGGTGCGTAGGACTGATAGGTGAGAGTCGTCAGCCCCTGGTAGTGCATGCTGCCGATCTCCAGCGTAGCCACGCCGATGGTGTAACCATCCGGCGCTGCCGAAGCGATTGCGCTATGGCCCACCACGCCTGACCCCCCCGTTCGATTGACAACCGGAACGGGTACACCAAGTTCCTTCTCCAACAACGTGCCGATCATGCGCGCGGTTGCATCTGTTCCACCACCGGCGCCCCAAGGTACGATCAGGGTTACCGGCTTGGCTGGCCAGTCGGCTGCCTGTACCGCAGTCGCAAAAGAGGTGCCCAAAACCAGGGCTGTTCCTGCCACCAGGGCGAAACGTCGGTTAAAACACGTAGCCATCAGTCTATCTCCTTAAAAATTGCGGCAGCAAAATACCACCGACTTGGTTGAAAATCAAACCACCTTGCCGGGATTGAGCAGGTTCTTTGGATCAAGTGCACCCTTCAGCGTGCGCATCAGTGCGATCTCTTCGGGCGTTCGGGCGTGCCCCAACCACCGTTGCTTCAACGTGCCGATCCCGTGCTCTGCTGAGACGGTGCCGTGATAAGCGCGCACCAGTTCATAAACCACCTCCTCGACATCGTCTTTGGGTTGAGTGGCAACGCCGGGTAGGAAGGCCACAATATGCATGTTGCCGTCACCAATATGCCCGTAGAACACCGACAGGCATCCCGGCACGCGTTCCGCCAGTTTTTCCTTGCAGCGGCGTGCATATTCATCCATAGCGGCAACCGGAAGTCCAATGTCAAAAGCCATGTGGCGCGGCCATAAGGTATGCAGCTCGCCACAAGCATCGCGCACGCCCCAGAAGGCACCGGCGTCCGCCACCGACTGGGCAACTGCTGCATCGGGGATCACACCGTTCTCAAGCAAGCGCCCCAGCCACGCTTCGAAACGGGGGGCATCCAGGGTCGGGTCGGTACCAAGCGCTTCGATCAATACATAGGCCGCACGAGGAGGCGCATCATGGCCAAATGGATTGCGAACACCAGGCGCTTGCGTCGTTGCAAAAGTCCAGTAGTCAGGCCACATCACTTCAAAGGCTGACAGCAGCGGTCCGAGCTCGCTGCGCGCCGACGACAGCAAACGAAGCACTGTTTCAAAATCATCGGCTGCGCAAATTGCCGTCATGGTTGACGCCGGCTTGGGAAACATCTTCAACACAATGCGCGTGATAATGCCAAGCGTTCCTTCACTGCCGATGAACAGGTGCTTTAGATCAAAGCCGGCATTGTTCTTGATCATTTTGTTCATGCTGGTAACCACGGTGCCATCGGCCAAGACCGCCTCGAGACCAAGAACCATCTCCCGTGCCATCCCGTATCGGATAACCCGGTTACCACCAGCGTTGGTCGAGAGATTGCCTCCTATGGCACAAGATCCGCGTGCACCCAGATCGAGTGGACAAAAGAAGCCCGCATCTGCCGCGGCCTGCTGCACTGTCTCCAACGGCGTTCCGGCCCGGACGGTCATGGTGGCCGAAGCTGGATCAATCTCTTCTATGCCGACCATTCTCTCCATCGAGAGTGCAATCTGGTCCTCTCCAGCTCGTGCACCGCCGCACAAGCCTGTCAATCCGCCTTGGGGAACCACCGCAATTCCATGCAGGTTACAAAGGCGCATCACGGTCGAAATCCCCTGGGTATCGGATGGACGAACCACTGCCAGCGGACGTGACGGCAACATGCCGCTGTAGTCATTGTGATTTCGAACCGGCAGATTGTTGCCTGTCAAAACGGCGGTGGGGCCGAGTTTTTCAAGAAGTTCCTGCAGTACAGTGGATTGGGCGGTGGCTGTCATAGTCATGATGTCTGTGTGCTTCTCGTAAAAAGTTGAACTCAATGCCCAAACTGGTCATCGAGATGTTTATGAAATGGCAGACCTATGCGCTCCGAGAAGTCGGCATAGCTCACCATACCGCTGGCAGCAGCGGCTGGGGTTCCATCTACCTTCAATCGCAGGAGTGCATCGCTTACCGCCTTGACTGCGGTAAAGAGCGTCGTAACGGCATAAAACACAACGGAGAACCCCATCTCCTGCAGGTCTGCGGCCGTGAGTGCGACCGTCTCGTTGCCATCGACGATTGACACAACTTTGGGCCCATTCACCGCCCTGGCAATAGCCTCGATCTCGGCGATTTTTTTAATGCCATCGACAAATACCAGGTCCACACCTGTGTCCTGGAAAAGCTTGGCCCTGCGAACCGCCTCGTCTATCCCCGCGGCAGGAAGTGCATCGGTGCGGCCGATGATTAACAGGTCATCATCACCGCGCGACTGAACGGCGCAGCGTAAGCGCAGCGCAGCCTCGCCCGCATCCATCAAACGGATGCCCGCCATCTGGCCACAACGTTTGGGTGCCACCTGGTCCTCCAGATGTATGGCGGCAACACCTGCCTGCAAATACTCACGTACGGTGCGATGGATGTTGGAGGGGCCTCCATAGCCGGTGTCAGCATCGGCAATCACCGGAATCTCAACCACGCGTACCATGTCCCTGGCGTGCGTTGTCATCTCGGTCTGCGTCATCAGTCCGATGTCCGGACATCCAAGGCGAGTGGCTGTTGCACCGAATCCCGTCATGTAGATAGCAGGAAATCCTGCCTGCTGAATCAACCGTGCGGTCAACGCGTCTGGTGCGCCTGGCGCCATCACGATCTGACCCGACTGAAGCAGAGTCCGCAGCGCCCCTGCCTGTGTGAGCTTGTTCATGGCGGCTATTTCCTGAAATGCTCAAGGGCCGCACCGCGCGCTGACAACCGCCCAACGCAAGGCGAACCTACTTGACTGAAAAAGTACAAACTCACCGATATTGCAAGAATGGCAACTTCGATAAAGGGTAAGGATGTCATCATGAAATTGGGTTGATAGGGTTGTATATGCGCTTGATGTATTGTTGTATGTAAGGCATTACATGTGAACTGGTGTTTACCCTATGTTGGCAATTTCCATCAAACTTGTACCTCACATACAATGAGCAACCATCCCAACATGGACTACCCTGGAAGGAAAATTGTGAAACGATCGCTCAAGCTAGCGCCCACCAGTTCACTGGCCACCCTGGCAACCCAGCGCATCCGCGACGCCATCACCGATGGGGAATTTGCCCTTGGTGAAATGATTCCCGAAGAGTCCCTGGCGCAAGCCATGGGCATCAGCAGAACGCCCGTGCGAGAAGCTTTAAACCAATTGCAGCGTATCGGTCTCGTCGTGATCAAACCGCAACGTGGCAGTTATGTGTTCGAACCCAGCGAAGAAGATATTGACGCCATCTGTAGCTACCGCTACATGCTGGAAAGTCAGGCTGCCAGGATGGCCCATGCGCAAAATATGGAAGCAACACTGAACGCAATGTCTGACGCGGTGACTGCCATGGAGAAGGCGCGCGGAGATGGCGACCGTGTGGCTTACGGTCAGGCTGACACCCGTTTCCACGCAGCTTTTTTCGAAAACTGCGGCAATGACTACCTGCGAGCTGCCTATGACTTGGTCTCTGGCAAGATTGCTGCTTTGCGCACTCAGTTGACGGCGCCCTTTGATGCCTTGCGCAGCCAGTCTTTCGATGAACACCGCGACTTCGTCGAGCTGTTTCGAGTGGGCGGTTTCACGCAGATCGATGCACTGATGCGCGAACACGTCAACCGCACAGGCGTCGTCTACTCACAGGCCTGGAAAGCACTGCAGAAGACCACTGCAGATCAGACTGACCGAAAAATCTGAACTGTGATGGACTGCAAATACTGCGATTTTCTAAAGCATGGCCACCTACCCGATGGTATGCAACCGGTGGGGCGTGTCAACGGAGCGGATGCGCTTCTGTTGATCGATAGCAAACACCCCGGACGCTGTGTTCTGGTGTCACCTTGGCATGTTCGCGATCTTTTCGACCTACTGCCAACGCAGCGAAGCGAGTTCCTCGAAGCCGTCAGCCGCCTTGCCAAGGTTGTGTCCACAGCCTGCGCTGCTGACAAGGTGAACATCGCGTTTTATGGCGACCTGTCTGACCATCTGCATGCGCATGTGGTGCCCAAGTGGCGCGATGGCCCTTGTTGGGGTGACGCATTTAATCTGCAACCGACGATCGCTGAGGAACCAGGTGCAGGTCCATTTAGCAATCTGAGCTGGACAGACGTTAATGAAAACCTTAGGGGGCTCATTCGCACCGGCAACTGATCACTTGTGCATTTTGAAATGCCGTGCCAAATGCAGAAATGGGCGCAGACATGCAGGAAGTACGTTAATACATGCTACGAGCCGGTCAATCAGTTTAGTGTTGCATATACCGGTCCATGACGACCGACAGCAACTGGTCCTTCAAGAGTCATCCGCTGCATACCTGATGATGGCATGCCCCTATTCTTCCTCGTATGCGCCAAGATACCACCAGCCAGCAGATGGTGAGTTGGGCTGACGGCCTATGGTTTACCCGCCCAACTGCTGCTCCAGATCATGCAACACCCGGTAACACGGCAACACTTGGCCTAAGCTGCTGTTGGGCTGGCGGCCGTCGCGGATGGCGACAAAAAATTCACGGTCTTGCAGCTCGATGCCATTCATGCTGACGGCCACCTGGGACACGTCGATCTTTTCTTCCTTGCCATTGAACAGGTCGTCGTAGCGGGCGATGTAAGTGGCGGTGTCGCCGATGTAACGAAAGAAGGTGCCCAGCGGGCCGTCGTTGTTGAAGCTCAGGCTCAGCGTGCAGATCGCGCCATTGGCGGTCTTGAGCTGGATGCTCATATCCATGGCAATGCCCAGCGTGGGATGAATCGGCCCCTGGATGGCGTTGGCCTTGACCACCGGGCTACCACACTGGTAAGCAAACAGGTCCACCGTGTGGGCCGCATGGTGCCACAGCAAATGGTCGGTCCAGCTGCGCGGCTGGCCCAGCGCGTTCATGTTGCTGCGCCGGAAGAAATAGGTTTGCACATCCATCTGCTGGATGTTGAAGCGGCCCGACGTGACCTCCTTATGCACGTACTGATGGCTGGGGTTGAAGCGGCGGGTGTGGCCGCACATAGCGACCAGGCCACTTTTTTCTGCCACTTGCGCCACTTCTTCGCCATCCTTGAGCACGTCGCACAACGGGATTTCCACCTGGACATGTTTGCCCGCGCGCAGGCAGGCTAGCGTTTGCGAGGCGTGCATCTGCGTCGGGGTGCACAAAATAACGGCGTCCACCTCATTCAGCGCCAGGCTCTCGGCCAGTTCGGTAGTCACATGGCCAATGCCGTATTTGGCGGCGACTTCCCGGGTCTTGTCCAACTCACGGCTGATGAGAGAGACAACTTCCACGCCTTCAATATTTTTGATGCCATCCAGATGTTTGATGCCAAAAGCACCCGCCCCCGCCAGCGCGACTTTGATGGGCTTCATACGTTCTCCAGAATGAGGTGGCCCACGGCGGTGTTGCTCGCAGGCACGTGGTAGAAGCGGTGCTTGACCACAGGCGGCTTGCCGCCGGCCACGTCGGCCATGGCGCCGCGTGCGATGAGCCACATCACCAGCTCGATGCCCTCGCTGCCGGCCTCGCGCACGTAGTCGATGTGCGGCACTTGGGCACAAGCGGCGGGGTCGGCAATCATTTGATCGAGCCAGGCGTTGTCCCATTCGCGGTTGATCAGCCCGGCGCGCGGACCCTGCAGCTGGTGGCTCATGCCGCCGGTACCCCAAATTTGGACGTTCAGGTCCTGGTCATAACTTTCCACGGCCTTGCGAATGGCCTGCCCCAGCTTAAAGCAGCGCTGGCCCGAGGGCACCGGGTACTGCACCACGTTCACCGCAAACGGAATCACCGGGCACGGCCATTCAAAAGCATCGGCCGGTGGCTGGCCGCACATCAGGCTCAGCGGCACGGTCAGGCCATGGTCCACCGGCATCTTGTTGACAATGGTCAGGTCAAAGTCCTGCTGGATTACCGACTGGGCAATGTGCGCGGCCAGCTCCGGGTGACCGACGACGGGCGGCACCGGGCGCGGGCCCCAGCCTTCGTCGGCTACCGGAAATTGGGGCGCCGTGCCAATGGCAAAGGTGGGAATCATGTCGAGACTAAACGCGGTGGCGTGGTCGTTGTAGACCAGAAAAATCACATCCGGCTTGTTGTCTTTCATCCATTGTTTGGAATAGTCGTAGCCGGCAAAGACAGGTTGCCAATAGTGTTCCTTGTCTTTGCCCAAGTCGAGCGCCGCGCCAATGGCGGGCACGTGCGAGGTGTAAACGGAAGCGGTGATGCGCGCCATGTCAGGCCTGCACTTTCTGGCCAGCACGGCCCTGGGGTTGGTGTTGGGGCTGGGCGTCGCCGTCTTCGCCGACAAAGCGGTTGCCTTCAATGGTGCGGCCGCCGTGCAGCATCATGTCGCGGTATTCGGCCTCGGTCATGCCGGTCATGGAACCGGCCATTTGCTGAAAACTCAGGCCATCGGTGGCGCCAATGCGGGCCAAAAAGTAGATATTGCCGCCCAGCGCCATGCAGCGGTTCAGGTCGCGCGCCATCACGGCCAGTTTCTGCTCTTCGGTCATCGGCCATTCGTCCAGGTAGGCCCGCTCGTCCTGCTTGAACCGGGCGCGGTTCTCGGGCTTCATCAGTGAGACGCAAAACTGGTTCAGGTGGTAGCCCTTGCGGCTTTGCTCGGCATCAAAAATGGTGGTTCCGGGGACGTCGAGGTAGGGTTTATCGAGTGCCATAAATTTCCTTCAAATCAAAAAAACCTGGATTGCCACGCTGCGCAATGACACTTCAGGACGGGGACAGCTCAGGCCAATACAAGCGCATCGGGTTGGCCACCAGCAGCTGGTACTGCAGCGCTGCGGTGGGGGCGATGTGCGGAATAAAGTCGACCAGCAGGCCGTCGTCGGGCATGTGGTCCTTGAGGTTGGGGTGCGGCCAGTCGGTGCCCCAGAGCACGCGGTTCGGGAACTCTGCAACGATCGCCCGGGCAAACGGCACCACGTCGCGGTAAGCGTTCTGCTCGCCGTTCAGGGCTTTCGGGCCGGTCACGCTCAGGCGCTCGGGGCAGCTGACCTTGCTCCAGACGTTGGCGTGCTCGCGCATGAATTTCTGGAACAGGGCAAACTGCGGGCCGTCCACCGGCAGCGACACGTCGGGGCGGCCCATGTGATCGACCACCACGGTGGTGGGCAGCGCCGTAAAAAAATCCCACAGTTCGGGCAGATCCACCGCTTCAAAATAGATCACCACATGCCAGCCCCAGTGCTTGATGCGCGCGGCAATTTCCATCAGCTCGTCCTTGGGCGTGAAGTCCACCAGGCGCTTGACAAAGTTGAAGCGAACGCCGCGCACACCGGCGTCGTGCATGGCCTGCAGTTCGGTGTCGCTCACGCTGCGTTTCACGGTGGCCACGCCGCGCGCCCTGCCTTCTGAATGGATGAGCGCATCGACCAGCGCGCGGTTGTCGGCGCCATGGCAGGTGGCCTGCACAATCACGTTTTTGTCGAATCCGAGGTGGTCGCGCAGCGCAAACAGCTGCGCCTTGGAGGCATCACACGGCGTGTACTTGCGCTCGGGGGCATAGGGGAACTCGGCACCCGGGCCGAACACGTGGCAATGCGCGTCCACCGCACCGGCGGGCAATTTGAACGTGGGCTTGGCAGGACCGGCGTACCAGTCCATCCAGCCGGAGGTTTTGGTGAAATCACCTGTGGTGGCTTGGCTCATCGTTCATTCCTTGGTTTGACCTGCGCGAGCATGCGGTCGGCCTCGACACGCCAGTCTGCGCTGCGGGCGAATTCAGGCGTGCCTTTGGGGCCGAACACACCGCTGTCGGCCAGATCGGCCACCCAGGCCTGGCGCTCGGCGGTTCCCGACGCTGACCAGGGGGTCAGACCGGCATCACGCACGGTCTCGGCCACTTCACGCACTTCTTCGCTGCGGCGTCGGCCATGCTCGATGACGCGTTGAAAGAAATAGGCGGCCTGTTTTTCCCAGTCGATGCCGGGGAAGGTCTCATAGAGTGAGGCCACCACCGCGTCTTCCACGCCGTAGTGGCGGGCTGTGGTGAAGCTCTCGATCACCATGGCCTCCAGCCCCTTGATCATGACGCTGCGGCACATCTTGGTGGCACTGGCCACGCCCAATTGCTCGCTGGCAACCTTGGCGGCAAAGCCCATCGCATTGAGCAGCGGGCACAAGGCATTGGCGTGTGCTCCCCCCAGCAGCAACGGCACCTTGATGCGGTACGGCGGGATGCTGGTCATGACGGCACCTTCCACATAACGGCCACCGGCTGCGTCGATCGAGGCAGCAGCACGCTGCTTGGCACCCGGAGAAGCCGAGTTGAAGTCAAGGAAGAAGCTGCCTCGCCGGACTGAGTCGGCACAGGCCTCTGCCACCCGCACGGTCTGGCTGGCAGTGACCGCGCTGATGATCAGGTCAGCGCCCGCCGCCAATTCACCGCTGGCGCCGAGCAAAGCCACACCATGCTGTGCCGCATGGGTCTGCAGGGGCGCGGCGGTGTCCGCGTTGTCCAACTTGAGGTCATAGGCGCTGACGGCGATGCTCTGGGCGCGCAGGTCTTCTGCCAGAATGCGGCCCACCTCGCCGTAACCGACCAGGCCAACGCGCCATTGTTTGGGATCTGTTTGCATGGGGAGGTGTTCAGTCGATGTATTTCAGACCGGCTTTCTCCAGGCCTTCGCGCATCTTGTAGTAGTCGAGCCCGAGCACACCCGAGGCAAAGATGGAGCGCTTGGCGCCTTCGTTGGCCTCGCGCGCCTCGGCTGCATCGGCGACCTGTTGCGCCAGGGCGGCGGGCACCACCACCACACCGTCGATGTCGGCAATGACGACATCGCCGGGGTTGACCTGGGCGCCGGCGCACACCACGGGCACGTTGACCGAGCCCAGCGTGGCCTTGATCGTGCCTTTGGCATGGATGGCCTTGCTGAACACGGGAAAGTTCATTTCGGTCAGGTCTTTCACGTCGCGCACGCCGCCGTCGATGACCAGACCGACGGCACCACGGGCCTGGAAGGAGGTGGCCAGCAGGTCGCCAAAAAAGCCGTCCGCGTTGTCGGTGGTGCAGGCGGCCACCACCACGTCACCGGGCTGCAACTGCTCGGCGGCCACGTGCATCATCCAGTTGTCGCCCGGCTGCAGCAGCACCGTCACCGCCGTGCCGCAAATCTTGGCTTCGTTGTAGATCGGGCGCAGGTAGGGTTTCATGAGGCCGACGCGGCCCATGGCCTCGTGGATGGTGGCGACACCAAAGCGTGACAGTTTTGCGACCGCTGCCTTGTCGGCGCGGGTAATGTTGCGTTTGACGATACCGAGCTGATTCATACTTTCTCCTGTTCAGGTGGGGGACGGCGCCTGGGTGATGTGCCGCACATGCAGCGACAGGCCAAGCGCCGCCATGTGGTTGCTGTTGCGACTCAGGATGGTCTCGGACAGGGGCAAAAACTGGGCTTCTTCAAAAGTGGCGTGGGCCTGGTAATCGTTCACCAGTTGCTGCACGGCGGCGGCATCGAGCAAAGCGGTCTGCCCTTTGGCCATTTTTTTCAGCTGGGGTTCCAGTTTGGCCCACATGGCTTCAATCTGCCGGTGTTCACGGGTCAACCGGTCGGTGATGGCCTTGACGTGCGTCAGCTCGGCGCCGGGCTCGGCGCTGGCCAGAACGGCTTCAAACAGCACCCGCTCTTCTTCCTCATGGTGATTGAAGATGACGTCACGAAAGAAGTTGCGCGTGCTCTCGGCGGCCTGACGCGTCCGCTCGGCGGCCTGCGCCTGGGCCGGCAAATCTTCCATGACCGTCAGTTGCCGCAGGATGCCTTCGTGGCAATGCGAAAAGTTGCTGATGGGGGCGTTATCGGTCGCCATCGGGGGTGATTGGTTTGTGCTGGCCATGGTGAACTACCTGAAGAAGTTGGGTGGGGCTGGACCGGATCAGTCGGCTTGCCGGCCGGCGAGCCGCGCATCCAGGCGCGGGAACACGCGCCGCGCATTGCCTTCATAAATCTGCTGGCGATCGGCATCGCTCAGAAGGGTGCTGGCTTCGATGTAGCGCTTGGTGTCGTCATAGTAATGACCGGTCTCGGGGTCAATACCACGCACCGCGCCAATCATTTCACTGGCGAACAGCACGTTTTTCACCGGGATCACGGTGGTGAGCAGATCAATGCCGGGCTGGTGGTAAACGCAGGTGTCAAAGAAGATGTTGTTGAGCAGATGCTCTTGCAACAGCGGCTTCTTCAATTCCTGCGCCAAGCCACGGAAACGGCCCCAGTGGTAGGGCACGGCGCCACCGCCATGCGGGATCAAAAACTTGAGCGTCGGAAAATCCTTGAACAGGTCGCTGGTCAGGCACTGCATGAAGGCCGTGGTGTCGGCGTTGAGGTAATGCGCGCCGGTGGTGTGGAAACAGGCGTTGCAACTGGTGGACACATGGATCATGGCCGGCAGCTCGTATTCCACCATCTTCTCGTAAATCGGGTACCAATGCCGGTCGCTCAAAGGGGGCGAGGTCCAGTGGCCGCCGCTGGGGTCGGGGTTGAGGTTGATACCCACTGCGCCATAGTCACGCACACATTTTTCCAGCTCTGGGATGCACGTTGCCGGATCCACGCCGGGCGATTGCGGCAGCATGGCCACCGGCACAAAGCTGTCCGGAAACAGCTGGCTGACGCGGAAACACAATTCATTGCAAATGGCCGCCCAGGTGCTGGAGACATTGAAATCGCCGATGTGGTGCGCCATGAAACTGGCGCGCGGACTGAACAGTGTCAGGTCAGAACCCCTGCTGCGCATCAGGCGCAACTGGTTGGCCTCGATCGACTCGCGCAGTTCGTCGTCGCTGATGTGCAGGTCGGCCGCCTTCGGGCTAAGGGCGGGGTCCTTGATGCCGGCGATTTGCTGGTTGCGCCAGGTTTCCAGCGCTTTGGGTGCGGTGGTGTAGTGGCCGTGGCAGTCGATGATCATGGCGATGCTTTCTAAAAATCATGGGTCAATCAAGACTTGGGCTCGGCAAAATCGAGCGGCAGGCCGACATAGTTCTCGGCGATCGACAGAGAGCCGGCGTGCGAGTTGAGCAGGTAGTCGAGCTCGGCTTCCTGGAAGCGGCTGGTGATCGGGCCATCCTCAGGAAAACGGTGCATCAGCGTGGTCATCCACCACGAAAAACGCTCGGCTTTCCAGATGCGGCGCAGGCAGCGTTCGGAATAGGTGTCGATGCCGTGCTCGCTGTGTTTCTGGTAGAAATCGACCAGCGCGTTGCACAGGTACTTGACGTCGGTGGCGGCCAGATTCAGGCCCTTGGCACCGGTGGGTGGCACGATGTGCGCGGCGTCCCCGGCCAGGAACAGGCGGCCGAAACGCATGGGTTCGGTGACAAAGCTGCGCAGCGGCGCAATGCTTTTTTCGATCGACGGCCCGGTGACCAGTTTGGCATTGGCTTCATCGTCGAGCCGCAGGCGCAGCTCCTGCCAGAAGGCGGCGTCGGTCCAGTCTTCAATGCGGTCGGTGAGCGGCACCTGCAGGTAGTAGCGGCTGCGGGTTTTGCTGCGCTGCGAGCACAGGGCAAAACCGCGCGGACTGTTGACATAAATGAGTTCGTCGTGCACCGGTGGGGTGTCGGACAACAGCCCGAGCCAGCCAAAGGGATAGACCTTCTCGAACTCCTGAATCGACTTGCGCGGTACGCTGGCCCGGCACACGCCATGGAATCCATCACAGCCGGCAATGAAGTCGCACACCAGTTCCATGGCCTGGCCCTGGTGGGTAAAAGTGACCCGTGGCCGTTGGGTGTCAAAGTCCAGCACCTGCACCTCACTGGCTTCGTAATAAGTGGGCAAGCCCGCTGCCACACGCGCATCCATCAGGTCGTGGGTGACCTCGGTCTGGCCGTACACCATCACGTTCTTGCCGCCGGTCAGGCCGTTCAGATCCACACGATGGCGCTTGCCGCAGTACAGCATGTCAAAGCCGCCGTGCACCAAGCCCTCGCGGTGCATACGTGCGCCCACGCCCGCCTCGTCGAGCAGATCGATGGCCACCTGCTCCAGCACACCGGCACGGATGCGGCTCAGCACATAGTCGCCCGAGACGCGTTCGACGATGACCGCGTCAATGCCGGCCTTGTGCAGCAACTGGCCCAACAGCAGGCCGCTGGGCCCCGCGCCAATGATGGCCACCTGGGTACGAATGGAAGTTGTCATGTGAGTCACCCCTTAAAGGTATGCACCAGCACCAGTGCGATGGAAGGGAACATCAGCAGCATGGCGATGCGAATGAAGTCAGACAGCAAAAACGGCATCACGCCCTTGAAGGTTTCGACCAGCGGCACGTCGCGGGCCAGCCGGTTGATGATGAACACGTTCATGCCCACCGGCGGGTGCACCAGGCCGATCTCGACCACCATCAGCGCCAGGATGCCGAACCAGATGCTCTTGTCGCTATCGGTCATGCCAAAAAAGTCCAGCCCCATCACCACCGGGTAAAAAATCGGGATGGTCAGCAGGATCATGGCCAGGCTGTCCATGACACAGCCCAAAAAGATGTAGATCAGCAAAATGGCGATCATCACCACCATCGGGCTCAGCTGGCTGGCCTGCACCCAGGCGGCCAGCTCGACCGGCATCTGCGACAGGGCCAGTGCGGTGTTGAGCATGTCGGCCCCCAGCAGCACCAGAAAAATCATGGCCGTGGCTTGTGCGGTGCCCAAAGCGCTGTCGATCAAACCGCGCAAGCGCATGCCGCCCGACACCACCGCCAGCACGCCACAGGCTGCGGCGCCAATGGCGGCCGCCTCGGTCGGGTTGGCCCAGCCGCCGTAGATACCGACGATCACCACCACAAAGACAGCCAGCACGGGTGCCACCTGCAGCAGCGCCTTCAGACGCTTGGCCCAACTCGAACGCGGGCCGGCCGGGCCGGCATTGGGGTTGAGGGTGACGATGATCTTGATCACCAGCATGTAGCCCAGCATGGCGATGATGCCCGGCAGCACCGCAGCCATGAACAGCTTGCCGATCGACTCCTGCGTCAGGATGGCATAAATCACCAGTGGCACCGACGGCGGAATCATGATGCCCAGCGTGCCGCCGGCTGCGAGTGCGCCGGTCGCCAGGGAACCCGAGTAACCAAAGCGCTTGAGCTCGGGCAAAGCCACCTGCCCCATGGTCGCTGCGGTGGCCAGCGACGAACCGCAAATGGCGCCAAAACCGGCACACGCGCCAATCGAGGCCATGGCCACACCGCCCTTGAGGTGGCCCATGAAAGCTTCGACAAACCGGAACAGTGCCGCGCTCAAGCCGCCATGGGTGGCGAACTGGCCCATCAGCAAAAACAGCGGGATCACCACGATGTCGTAGTTGGACAGGCGGGCATAGGCCAGGTTTTTAAGGAAATTCAGGATCGGCAGCGCCTCGGCCCCGGTCAGATAGAAGTAACCCGCTGCGCCCATGGTGAACATGGCGATGCCAATCGGCACGCGCACCACCAGCAGCAGCATCAGGCAGGCAAAAATGACGCCGCCAATGGCAATACCGCTCATGACTTCACCCCGCTTTGCGCCGCGCTCATGCGCCAGTGAAAACTCACCATGTAGAAACCAGCCAGCGCCATCAGCAGAAACCCGGGCACCATCAACACCTGGGCAACCCAGATTGGCCAGCCCAGAATCATGCTGGTCTCACCCGCCTCCTTGATCGCCAACGCCCCCACGGCGGCGCGCCAGGTGATCAGCGCCCCGAACAAGCCCACCAGCAGCGAGCCAAAAGCATCAAGGCGATGCACCGTGGCCGGACTGGCCTTGGCGGTGAAGAAGTCCACCTTGACATCACCGCCATTGAGGTGGCAGTAAGAAAAAAAGCTGGCCGAGGCAAAAGCGGCCGCCATTTGCAGCATTTCGACATCGCCGGGCACCGGCGCGGCAAACAGCTTGCGCCCGACAATGCTGATGATGCTCATGACCACGATGGCCACGAACATCAGGCCGCCCATGATGGCCGACACTTTGGAGGCGCGAAACAAAATTTGGCCTATAGGACCAAAGGCAAGCGAAGCGGCACCAGGGTCGGCACCGGGAATGGGCTCATGCATGAACACTCCTACTCTGACGCTGCCATCCAGGGACGCATCAAATGGTTGAAATTGGGGGATGACCTGTGTGACGCACGCCACCCAGGTCGAGCCGACAGCTTGCTTACTTGACCGCGTACTTGCTGATCAAGGCGCGTGCGTTTTCCAGCAGCAACTTGCCGTTGGCACCTTTGGCGGTGACATCTGCCACCCAATCCGTGGTGATTTGCTCGCTCGCCTTTTTCCAGCTTTGGAGCTCTGAGGCAGGAATCACGTTGTGGGTGTTCTTTTCGGTCAGCTTCTTGCCAATGCCATCGGCCGCCAGAAAGGTCTTGCCGACCTGACCTGACAGGGCCTGGCCGCTGTTGGCGTCGATCACCTTTTTCAGGTCAGGCGGCAGGCTCTCGTATTTGGCCTTATTCATGGCAAAAACGAACGTGGAGGTGTAAATGGCGGGCTCGGCCGGGTCGGTCTCGGAATGGAACTTGACCAGCTCCTGGATCTTGACCGAAGGCACCACTTCATAGGGCACCAGGGCGCCGTCGATCACCGACTTGGCCAGGGCCTCGCTCACGGCCGGCACCGGCATGGCCACGGGGGTGGCACCCAATGCGGCCAGCAGCTTGTTGGTCTGGCGGGTCGGGGCACGGACTTTCAGACCCTTCAGGTCAGCCATGGTTTTGATGGGTTTGTTGGTCATGTGAAACACGCCATCGCCATGGACGTGCAGCGCCAGCAGCTTGACATCCTTGAACTCGGCGGCCACGTTCGGATTGGTTTGAACAAAGTCCCACAGCGCCTTGCTGGTGCCCTCCGGGCTTTGCATCATGAAGGGAAGCTCGAACACTTCAGACAAGGGGAAGCGACCCGCCATGTAGCCGGGCAACACCCAGGTCACATCGACCACGCCGTCCTTGACCTGGTCAAACAGCTGCGGCGGTGTGCCACCGAGCTGCATGGACGGGTAGATCTGGCATTTCATTTTGTCGCCGGATTCCAGGGCGATCTTGTCGCACCAGGGCTTGATGAACATGGTCTGGGCGGCCGAGCCGGCCGGCAGGAAGTGGTGCACCTTGAGCGTGACCGTCTGCGCTGAGGCGCTGAGTGCGGCGCAAGCCAGCACTGAGAGTGCCGCGAAGGATTTAAATGATGCTTTCATGTTGTCTCCTGTTGTAAAAATAAAACCAAGTTTTCCAGTTCAAATGGTAGCGGTTGTTTCAGCGCGCCGAGGCAGGGCCGGACCAGATCGTGGCGGGCACCATGACCTCGCCCCGCATGATCAGGCGTGCCGTGCGCAGCAAGGCCGCTTGCGTCACTTGCTGCGGGTCTTGCGGGTCCAGCCCCAGGGCCACGCTGAATTCTCCGGTGGGGTGCTCGACCGATACCGTGGGCGCGTTGCCCGGCTGCATCACGGCCACGCCGTCGCACACCGAGCCCTTGAGCACACAGGCGGTCCCCACCGTGACGGCGGCCAGCACGCCAATGGCGTCATGGCACACATGCGGAATAAAACTGCGGGTGTTGATGCTGCCACCGGCGCGAGGCGGCGCAATCAGCGTCATTTTGGGATAGTTCTTTTGCGCCACATCGCCCAGGCCCATCTTGCGCGAAATCTGCAAACGCAGCGCTTCCAGGCGGCGCTTCAGGTTGTCATCGGCATTGAGTTCGGCCACGCTCTCATAACCGGTGCGGCCCATGTCGGCAGCTTCGATCAGCACCAGCGGCATGCCGTTGTCAATGCAGGTCACATCGAGCGTAAAGGGGGCAAAATTTTCGCCAGTGACCGTGATGGTGTCACGTACCTGCCCTGTCGGCAGCAAGCTGGAACACACCGAGCCGGCGGTATCCAGAAAATTGATGGTGACTGGCGCGGCACTACCTGGAACGCCGTCAATGCGGGCGTCGCCACCGTAATTCACCCGGCCGCCTTGCGTGGCCACCGTGATGTCGCACTGCATGCCGGTGTTGAGGGTCAGCACGCGCGCTGTGGTGGTGTCACCCTGCACGGGAACCAGGCCGCGCTCGATGGCAAAGGGCAGCACGGCAGCCAGCATGTTGCCGCAGTTGGGCGTGGTGTCCACGGTGTCGCGCTCGGGCTGCAACTGGGCAAACAAAAAGTCCACCGCCACACCGGGCGTTTGACTGGTGCTGACGATGCCGACCTTGCTGGTCAGCGGGTGCGCGCCGCCCAACCCGTCGATCTGGCGCCGGTCCGGCGAACCCATCACCGCCAGCAGCACCCGGTCCCGCGTGGCCACGTCAGCAGGCAAATCCGAGGCCAGAAAAAATGGCCCGCGTGAGGTGCCACCGCGCATGAAATAACAGGGAATGGGAGTTTGCATGGGGCGGATTTTGACGATATCTGCCGACCTTCAAAAGCCAATCAAGCCACTACCAGATATAACAACTTGGCATAATTGGCATCTTGTTATGGTTAACCCTTAATCCCACAACACAGACACTTCACCGACGACAGCCCATGGACCTGAAACAACTCGAATACTTTGTGCGCGTGGCCGAGCTTGGCAGTTTTACCCGCGCCGCCATTGCCCTGAACGTGGCGCAACCGGCACTAAGCCGTCAGGTGCGCCTGCTGGAAGTGGAGCTGCGGCAAAACCTGCTGACGCGCAACGGCCGCGGCGCCTTGCCCACCGAGGCCGGCAAACTGCTGCTGGCGCATGGTCGCGGCATCCTGCACCAAGTGGCACGTGCACGTGAAGAGTTGGGCCGGGTGCGCGGCTCGCTGGCGGGCAGAGTGGCCGTGGGCCTGCCGACCAGCCTGGCGCGGGTGCTGACCGTACCGCTGATCCGGGCCCATCAAACCGAATTGCCCGATGCCACGCTGGCCATCAGCGAAGGCTTGTCGATGCCCATGCAGGAGTCGCTACTGGCCGGGCGGCTCGACATTGCGGTGCTCTACAACGCCCAGCCCAGTTCCGACATCGACATCACCCCGCTGCTCGAAGAAGACCTGCTGCTGGTGCAACGGCGCCCGCCCGGTCTGGCCGAAGAACCGCCACCCGGCCCCATCACACTGCGCGAACTGGCCCGCTTGCCGCTGGTCATCCCGACCCGGCCCAACGCCATCCGCATGCAGGTGGAGACCGAACTCGCCAACCTGGGTTGTCGCCTGAACATGGCACTTGAAATTGATGGGGTATCCGCGATTCTGGATCTGGTGGCAGACGGAGCCGGCAGCGCCGTGCTGTCGCGCAACGCAGTGGCCAGTTCGATCCGGCCCTCCGCATTCACCGTGCGCACCATCACGGACCCGGTATTGCGCACCAAAATCTGCATGGCCACCAGCGCACTTAGGCCCACCACACTGACGCAGCAAGCCACGCTGGCGCTGCTGCAGCGCACGGTGCAGCAGGTTTTCAAGCTGTAAAAAGCCGGAAAACCTATTCCACCCGCGTGATCGACACCGGCTTGAAACCGAGGTCAGCCACCTTGCCCTTGCGTGCCCGTGCCGCCCGGGCGTTGTTGAGGCTGCGGATTTCCAGTGTTTCATCACGCGCCTTGCCACCGCGGCCAATGCCTTCAATGCGCACGCTTCGGGTGTAGGCGGCCGCGCCGGCCAGCGTGTCCTTGGCCTCCAAGTCCAGCAGCATCAGGCCACGGCCGCCATTGGCTTGTGGCCTGAGTTCGCTGAGCTCGAAGGTCAGAATGCGCCCGCCCGTGGAGGCACAGGCGACATGGGTGGCTGGCGCGACAGCGGTTGCGGCATTGGCCACCAAGGAGGGCTGGCACAGGGTTTCGCCCTCGTTCACGGTGACAAAGGCCTTGCCCGCTTTTTGGCGCGAGACCATGTTGGCCACCGTGGCGGTAAATCCGTAAGCCCCGGAGCTGCTCAACAACAGCGTAGCCTCCATCGGACCGGCAAAATAAGACAGCAATTGGGTGCCTGCCTCCAGTTCAATCAGGCTGGTGATCGGCTGACCGTCGCCCCGGCCACCGGGCAGCAGCGCCACCGCCACCGAATAGACGCGGCCGTTGGCGCCAAAAGCCAGCAGGGTATCGACGGAGCGGCACTCGAACGTGCCATACAGCGCATCGCCAGCCTTGAAGTTGTATTCGGGTGTTGGCGCGCCATTGAGCCGGTCACGCGCCCAGCCTTTTTGCGTGCGCACCCAGCCTTTCTGACTGACCACCACGGTCACAGACTCGTCCACCACCTTGACTTCGAGCACCACTTTTTTCTCGGTCTGGATCAGGGTGCGGCGAGGATCAGCGAAGGTCTTGGCGTCCGCCTCGATTTCTTTCACCATCAGGCGGCGCAGCGCCGCCGGGCTGCCCAGAATTTCTTCCAGCCTGTTCTGCTCCTCACGCAGACCGGCCAGCTCCTGCTCGATCTTGATGGCCTCCAGCCGCGCCAATTGGCGCAGGCGGATTTCGAGAATGTCCTCAGCCTGCCGCTCCGACAGATTGAAACGCGCGATCAAGGCCGCCTTGGGTTCGTCGGCCTGGCGGATGATGGCGATCACCTCGTCAATGTTGAGCAACACCAGCGCCCGGCCTTCCAGGATGTGGATGCGGTCCAGCACCTTGGTCAGCCGGTGGCGGGTGCGCCGCTCGATGGTGGTCTGCCGGAACGCAATCCACTCGGTGACCATCTGGCGCAGCGACTTGAGTGTGGGCCGGCCATCGAGCCCGATCATGGTCAGGTTGATCGGGCTTGACGTTTCCAGGCTGGTATGCGCCAGCAGCGTATTGATGAGCTCCTGCTGGCCGATCTTGCTGGTCTTGGGCTCGCACACCAGGCGCACGGCCGCGTCCTTGCTGGACTCGTCGCGCACGCCGTCGAGCACCGACAGCACGGTGGCCTTGAGCTGGTTTTGCTCCAGCGACAGGGCTTTCTTGCCGGCCTTGATCTTGGGGTTGGTCAGCTCTTCAATTTCTTCGAGCACGCGCTGGGTGCTGACACCGGGCGGCAACTCGGTCACCACCAGTTGCCACTGGCCGCGCGCCAGTTCTTCGATCTTCCAGCGGGCCCGGCATTTCAAGGAACCGCGACCGCTGCGGTAGGCCTCGGCAATCTCGGCGGCGCTGCTGATGATCTGGCCGCCGCCGGGAAAGTCCGGGCCCGGCAGCAGGGCAAACAATTCATCGTCCAGCAGGTTCGGCGTCTTGATCAGCGCCACGCAGGCATCGGCCACCTCGCGCAGGTTGTGGCTCGGGATTTCGGTGGCCAGGCCCACGGCGATGCCGCTGGCGCCGTTGAGCAGGGCAAACGGCAGGCGCGCCGGCAGCTGCTTGGGCTCCTCGGTGGAGCCGTCGTAGTTGGGTGAAAAATCGACCGTGCCCTCGTCGATTTCGTCGAGCAATAGGCTGGTGATTTTGGCCAACCGCGCCTCGGTGTAACGCATGGCGGCAGCGCCGTCGCCGTCGCGACTGCCAAAGTTGCCCTGGCCGTCGATCAGCGGGTAACGCTGCGAAAAGTCTTGCGCCATACGCACCAGCGCGTCGTAGGCGGCACTGTCGCCGTGCGGGTGGTAACGGCCCAACACATCACCCACCACGCGCGCACATTTGACCGGTTTGGCCCCGGTGTTGCCATTGGCGCCACCAAAACCCAGGCCCATGCGGCTCATGGCATACAAAATGCGCCGCTGCACCGGTTTCTGACCGTCACACACATCCGGCAAGGCGCGCCCCTTGACCACGCTAAGGGCGTATTCCAGATAGGCCTGCTGGGCATAAGTGGCCAGGTTCAGCGCGTCGTCACCCTCGGGCTGGGCCGGGGCCGGGGGTTCAAAAATGAGTTGATCAGTCATAAAACCAGTTTCAAAAATTCAAAAATCAAGTAGCCTCATCATTGCGCCAGGTAACCCGCGAGGCAGGCAGTCTGGGCAACTTCCTCATACTGGAGTACCAGAAATCGTCAGTCCCCCAGACTGCCCACCTCGCTAGACGCATCGATGAATCGAGCAGTAGCCAGCCCAATTTATCCGACAGTTAAACATCAATCTCCACCGAATCCCCGTGCAACTCCATCAACTCCCGGCGCGCCGCAGCCTCCCCCTTGCCCATCAGCTTGGTCATGAGTTCGGAGGTTTGCAGCACACTCAAGCTGCCCAAATGCACCGGCAGTAACCTGCGGGTGTCGGGATTCAGCGTGGTGTCCCACAACTGTTCGGCGTTCATCTCGCCCAGGCCCTTGAAGCGGCTGATGGTCCAGGTGCCTTCGCGCACGCCTTCCTTGCGCAGCTTGTCCAGAATGGCGGTGAGTTCGCCTTCATCGAGGGCATAGGCCTTGGACGCGGGCTTTTTGCCGCGTGCCGGCGCATCCACCCGGAACAGCGGCGGGCGGGCCACAAAGACATGACCGGTGTCGATTAGCTTGGGAAAATGCTTGAAAAACAAGGTTAGCAACAGCACCTGGATGTGCGAACCGTCCACGTCAGCATCACTCAAAATGCAAATCTTGCCGTAGCGCAGGCCGCTCAGATCGGGGGCGTCATCGGGTCCGTGCGGATCGACGCCAATGGCCACGGCAATGTCGTGGATTTCGTTGTTGGCAAAAAGGCGGTCACGCTCGACTTCCCAGGTGTTCAGGACCTTGCCGCGCAAGGGCAGCACAGCCTGGCTTTCCTTGTTGCGCCCCATCTTGGCGCTGCCGCCCGCCGAGTCACCTTCGACCAGAAAAACCTCGTTCTCGGCAATGTCGCGGCTCTCGCAGTCGGTGAGCTTGCCCGGCAACACCGCCACGCCCGAGCCCTTGCGCTTTTCAACCTTTTGGCCTGCCTTCTGGCGGCTTTGCGCGGCCTTGATGGCAATCTCGGCCAGCTTCTTGCCGTATTCCACATTCTGGTTCAGCCACAGCTCCAGCGCCGGCCGGACAAAGCTGGACACCAGCCGCACCGCATCACGCGAGTTCAGTCGCTCCTTGATCTGGCCCTGGAACTGCGGGTCGAGCACCTTGGTCGACAACACATAACTGGCGCGCGCAAAGACGTCGTCGGGCAGCAGCTTGACGCCCTTGGGCAACAGCGAATGCATTTCCACAAAGCTTTTCACCGCCGTGTACAAACCATCGCGCAAGCCCGACTCGTGCGTGCCACCGGCGGGAGTCGGGATCAGGTTGACATAACTTTCGCGCACCGGCTGGCCGTCTTCGGTGAAGGCCACGCACCAGGCCGCGCCCTCGCCCTCGGCAAAACTGTCGTGCTGGGCGTCGGCAAAACCCTCGCCTTCAAACAGCGGAATGACCGGCTCACCGGTCAGGGTCTGCGTCAGGTAATCGCGCAAGCCTCCCTTGAACACCCAGGTCTGGGACTCTTTGGTTTTCTCCTGCACCAGCGTCACCGAAACGCCTGGCATCAACACCGCCTTGCTGCGCAACAGGTGCTCCAGATGCGCCATCGGCAGTACCATCGACTCAAAATATTTACCGTCGGGCCAGACCCGCACCGTGGTACCCGACTTGCGGTCGCCCTCGCCTGCCGGTCGCACGCTCAGGGGCTCGATCACGTTGCCACCGGCAAACACCAGGCGTGCCACCTGGCCTTCGCGGTAGGTAGTGGCCTCCAGGCGCAGCGACAAGGCATTGGTCACGCTCACACCCACGCCATGCAGGCCACCGGAAAAACTGTAGGCACCGCCCTGGCCCTTGTCAAATTTGCCACCGGCGTGCAACTGGGTAAATACCAGTTCGATCACCGGCGCATGCTCGGTGGGGTGCATGCCGAAGGGAATGCCACGGCCATCGTCTTCGACGGTGATCGATCCGTCGGCATGGACGATGGTCTTGATCTTTTTGCCGTGCCCGGCCAGCGCTTCGTCAGCGGCGTTATCCAGCACCTCCTGGATGACGTGCATCGGGTTGTCGGTGCGGGTGTACATGCCCGGACGCTGTTTGACCGGCTCCAGCCCTTTCAGGACGCGGATCGAGTTTTCGGAATATTCGGGGGTGGGTTTGCTTGCCATAACAGCGCATTGTAATCAGCCGGTTTTTAAACAACTGGATGGATAACCAGTCTTCAAAATTCACCGCTTCACCGGCGTTGCCCATGCCATCGACTTGGCGCAGCCGCTGACAGCAGAACCCGACATGGCAACAAACGGCCCGGGAGTAACATCGACACATCAGGGAAAACCCTGATGTTGCTTTTTTTCATTTGAAACTCTGATCACCGACCATGAAATTGACCTCTACCCATTACGTTTCACTTCGTCTCACTGCCCTTGCCGTGTTGGGACTCACCACTGTCTTCGCCAGCGCACAGGATGTGCAAACCGTGCGTATCGCCCACGCCGGCCCGACTTCGGGTGGCATTGCCCACATCGGCAAAGATACAGAAAACGGCGTGCGCATGGCCATTGACGAACTGAACACCCAGGCCATCGTCATTGGCGGCAAGAAAATCAAATTTGAACTGGCGGCCGAGGACGACGCCGGCGACCCGCGTCAGGCCACCGCAGTGGCACAAAAGCTGTGCGACTCCAAAGTGGCTGGCGTGGTCGGCCACTTGCAGTCGGGCACCACCATCCCGGCTTCATCCGTGTACAACAAATGCGATCTGCCCCACATCACGGTGGCAGCCACCAACCCCGACGTAACCAAGCGCGGCTACGCCACCACTTTCCGCCTGATTGCCGACGACAACGCGCTGGGTGCGGCGCTGGCCGTGTATGCCAGCGACAAGCTCAAACTCAAAACGGTTGCCGTCATTGATGACCGCACGGCCTATGGCCAGGGTTTGGCCAACGTCTTCAAGGCCACCGCCAAACAAAAGGGCATGCAGATCCTGGCCGAAGAGTTCACCACGGACAAGGCCACCGATTTCATGGCCATCCTGACCAACATCAAGAGCAAGAAACCAGATGCCATCTTTTACGGCGGCCTCGACTCCCAGGCCGGCCCCATGCTGCGCCAGATGGCGCAGCTGGGCATGTCCAATGTGAAGTTCTTTGGCGGTGACGGCCTGTGCACCGAGAAGCTGGCTGAGCTTTCCAGCAAGGCGGCTGCACTCAAGGGCGTCACCTGCGCCACGGGCGGTGCTTCAGTGCAAAAAATGCAGGGCGGCGCGGCCTGGAAGAAAAAATACGATGCCCGTTTTCCTGGCCAGTTCCAGATTTACAGCCCCTACGCCTACGATGCCACCTATGTTTTGGTGGATGCCATGAAGCGCGCCCAGTCCGTCGATCCCGCGGTCTACACCCCGTTCATCGGCAAAACCAAGCTCAAGGGTATCACCGCCAACATCGCCTTCACCCCGAAAAACGAGTTGACCGTGCCCGCCGTGACGCTGTACTCTTACAAGGACAACGTGCGCGCAGAGCATTAAGGCTTAAAGACCTGGCGGGTGCGGGGCGGGCATAGTTCGGTATATTCCACGCATGTCGCATCCCGCCAAAACACTTTCCATGAACCAGGTCCTGCTATGCGGAGCCGCCATCGTCACGATTTCAATGGGCATCCGGCACGGCTTTGGGCTGTGGCTGCAGCCCATGACACAAGACCTGAACTGGAGCCGCGAAACCTTTGCCTTCGCCCTGGCCATCCAAAACCTGGTGTGGGGATTGACCGGCGTTTTGGCCGGCATGCTGGCCGATCGCTTTGGCGCTTTTCGCGTCATCGTGGGTGGCGCCCTGCTTTACGCCCTGGGGCTGCTGGGCATGGCCTATGCCACCACCGCGCTGCTGCTGTCGCTGAGTGCCGGGGTGCTGATAGGCATGGCGCAAGCGGGCACCACCTATGCCATCATTTACGGCGTGATTGGCCGCAACATCAGCGCCAGCAAACGCTCCTGGGCCATGGGCGTGGCGGCAGCGGCGGGCTCCTTTGGTCAGTTCCTGATGGTGCCGACCGAGGGTTTCCTGATTGACAGTCTGGGCTGGCAGCAGGCCCTGGTGGCGCTGGCGCTGGCGGCGCTGCTGATCATGCCACTGGCCTGGGGCCTGCGTGAGCCGGGGTTCAGGGGCGGCGCCGGGCATTTTCGCGAGCAGTCCATTATGCAGGCGCTGCGCGAGGCCTTTCAATACCGCAGCTTCCAGTTGCTGATGGCCGGTTATTTTGTCTGCGGCTTCCAGGTGGTGTTCATTGGTGTGCACATGCCGAGCTACCTGAAAGACCAGGGACTCGCGTCCAACGTGGCCAGCATCTCCCTGGCGCTGATTGGCCTGTTCAATGTGTTTGGCACCTACGCCGCAGGCGTGCTGGGCCAGCGCATGCAAAAGAAAAACATCCTGGCCTTCATTTATTTTGCGCGCGCTGTCGTCATCAGCATCTTTTTGCTGGTGCCGCTGTCGCCCATGAGCGTCTACGTGTTCTCGGCCGTGATGGGCCTGCTGTGGCTGTCCACCGTGCCGCCGACCAATGCCACCGTGGCGCAGATTTTTGGTGTGGCGCATTTGTCCATGCTTGGAGGCTTTGTTTTCTTCAGCCACCAGATCGGCTCTTTCATGGGCGTCTGGCTGGGCGGCTATCTGTTTGACCGCACCGGCAGCTACGACATCGTTTGGTACATCGCGATTGCACTGGGCGTGCTGGCAGCGCTGGTCAACCTGCCGATCAAGGAAGCCGCCATTGTGCGCACACCGGTGCCCCAGGGGGCCTGACGCCATGAAACCGGTCCAGAAAGTCCTGCTCTACACCGGCTTGGCTGTGGTGCTGGGGCTGGTGTTTGCCATGTACACCCAGCCCGACTTTGTCATGACGCTGGCCAACCAGGTGTGGGGTTGCTTTTAGTGTCTGATCACAACTTGAGTGAGCCCTCTGACTGGGTGCAACACTGGCAGCATTTGATCCACCCCAACGCGCGCGTGCTGGACGTGGCTTGCGGCTCGGGTCGCCACATGGCATGGCTGAGCCAACGGGGCTGCAATTGCACCGGCATCGACCGCTCGGCGGAGGCGCTGGCGCAAGCCGGCCGCTTCGGCGACACGGTCCAGGCGGACATCGAAGGCGGTCCCTGGCCCCTGATGCAGCACGGCCTGCCGCAACAATTTGACGTGGTGCTGGTCACCAATTACCTGTGGCGGCCGCTGTTTCCCGTATTGCTGCAAAGCCTGGCACCAGATGGCTTGCTGCTTTATGAAACCTTTGCCCAGGGCAACGAAACCGTAGGCAAACCGGCCCGGCCCGATTTCTTGCTGCAAACCGGCGAATTGCTGCAACTCTGCCAGAGCCTGCGCATAGTGGCGTTTGAGGATGGTTTCCTGCCGAACCCGGAGCGCTTTGTGCAGCGCATTGCGGCTTTCAGGCCCTTGCAAGCCTTTAACACGGCATCGTCACCCGCGCGTTACCCGCTCTCGCTAAAATGATACGTTAATCCAATTACCAGAAGACAAGATGTCAAACTCCACGCCCCAACTTACCGGCAGTATTGTTGCCCTGGTCACCCCCATGCATCCTGACGGCAGCGTGGACTACCCGGCGCTGCGCAAACTGATCGACTGGCACATTGCCGAGGGAACGGATTGCATTGGCGTGGTCGGCACCACCGGCGAGTCGCCCACCGTCAGTGTCGAAGAGCACCGTGAGATCATCCGTGTCGCCGTGGAACAGGCTGCCAGGCGCGTGCCTATCATGGCCGGCTGCGGTTCCAACTGCACCGCTGAAGCCATTGAACTGACCAAATTCGCCAAAAAAGTGGGCGCCGATTACCAGTTGCAGGTGGTGCCTTACTACAACAAGCCGACCCAGGAAGGCCAGTACCAGCACTTCAAGGCCATTGCCGAAGCCGTTGACCTGCCCATGGTGTTGTACAACGTGCCCGGGCGCACGGTGGCAGACATGACCATTGAAACGGCGCTGCGCCTGGCCCAGGTGCCCGGCATCGTGGGCATCAAGGAAGCCACCGGCAACATGGACCGTGCCCAATGGCTGATTCGCGAGGCCCCCAGGCACTTTGCCATTTATTCAGGTGACGACCCCACCGCAGTGGCGTTGATGCTGTGCGGTGGTCATGGCAACGTCAGCGTCACGGCCAATGTGGCCCCGCGCCTGATGCACGAACTGTGCATGGCAGCCATCGCCGGTGATGTCAAACGCGCCATGGAAATTCAATTCAAATTGATGCCACTGCATAAGAACCTGTTTGTCGAAGCCAACCCGATCCCTGTGAAATGGGCCGTGGCACGCATGAACCTGTGTGGCGGAACGCTGCGTTTGCCCATGACGGAGCTGACCCCCGCCTACGTGCCGGTGGTAGAAGCCGCCTTGCGCGACGTTGGCCTGCTTTGACGCCAGGCTGCTCCGCTGTCCCCCGCTGAACCGATCTTTGACCCAAAGGAACCTTTGTGAACCCTATTTCCAGAATTGCACTCCTTGGCCTGACCCTGACCCTGGGCGCGTGCTCGGTGCTCGAGACCGACAAGGTGGACTACAAAAGTGCCGGCAAGGCGCCGACACTTGAAGTGCCACCTGACCTGACCCAGCTGTCGCGCGAAACACGTTATGCCGTACCTGGCGCAGCGGTCACCGCTTCCAGTTTTCAAATTGGCCAGCTTGCCACTCAAACCACGCCCACAGCGGCAACGTCCTTGGGTGATGTGCGCATCGAGCGCGCCGGCACCCAACGCTGGCTGGTCATCAGCCGCCCGGCCGACAAATTGTGGGAGCCGGTGAAAGACTTCTGGCTGGAAAACGGTTTTTTATTGGTGATGGACCAGGCCAACCTGGGCATCATGGAAACCGACTGGGCAGAAAACCGGGCCAAAATCCCGCAGGACATCATCCGCAACACCATTGGCAAGGTGTTTGATTCGCTGTACTCCACCGGCGAACGTGACAAGTTTCGCACCCGTCTGGAACGCAACCCCAGCGGCGGCACCGACATTTTCATCAGCCACCGCGGCATGATCGAGGTCTATAGCTCGACCTCCAAAGACCAGACCGTGTGGCAGCCCCGTGCCGCCGACCCCGAGCTCGAAACCGAATTTTTGCGCCGCCTGATGGTCAAGCTTGGCATCTCCGAGGTGCAATCCAAAGCCCTGGTCGCCGCCGGGCCGGGCAGCACAGGCGCCCAGATGGACACCGTCAACGGCCAGCCTGTGGTGCGCCTGAATGACGAATTTGACCGTGCCTGGCGCCGGGTGGGTCTGGCGCTGGACCGCACCAATTTCACCGTGGAAGACCGTGACCGCAGCAAAGGCATTTACTTTGTGCGTTATGTGGCGCCCAACGCCGACAAGGCCGAACCGGGCTTCTTTGGCAAACTCTTCGGCTCTTCCAAGCCCGACAGTGCACCGCAAAAATTCACCATCTCGGTACAGAGCCAGGGCAACACCAGCACGGTGTCGGTGCAAAACGCGAATGGCAGTCAAGCGGCGATGGCTGACGCGCAGCGCATCGTCAAAGTGTTGGCGGACGACCTCAAGTAAGAAAAAAGAAAACCGTCACTGCGAGCCCTTCGGCGGGCTCAGGACAGGCGGTAGCGCGGCAGTCGATGCCGTCGGAAGTCATGGTTTGCTTCACTTGCGCTCGCAATGTCGTCGCTGATTCAGTCCAGCCAGCGGGTGAACTCTGACACCGCTTCACGCGGAGTGCGGAAGCTGTTCACCAACTGCTCCGTATCCGCGTAACCCAGGGCCATGCCGCACACCAGCATTTCGTCCGGGCCGGCGCCAATGTGCGGCAGGATCAGACTGGCATAGCCGTTCCACGCCGCCTGCGGGCAGGTATGCAAGCCACGGGCGCGCGCCGCCACCATGATGTTCTGCAGAAACATGCCGTAATCGAGCAAGGAGCCGCGCCCCATGATCCGGTTGATGGTGAACATCAGGCCCACCGGGGCGTCAAAAAACTTGTAGTTGCGCTGGTGCTGCGCATGCATTTTGTCCTTGTCACCCTTGCCAATGCCGAGCAAGTTGTACAGGCCCCAGCCATTTTCTCGGCGCCGGTCAATGTAGGGGCTGACCCACTTTTCAGGGTAATAGTCATATTCTTCGCAGTACGCGGCGGCCAGCGCCGGGTTGGCACGCAGCGCATCATGGGCGGCACAGACCTTGTCCACCAGACTGTTGCGGCTATTGCCTTGCAGCACATAGACCTTCCAGGGTTGGGTGTTGGTGCCCGACGGGGCCCGGCTTGCCACCTGCAGGATGTCGTGCAGGGCCTGCTGCGTTACCGCCCGTTGGGTAAAGGCGCGGGCAGACATGCGCGAGGTGATGGCGGTGTCCACGGTGGCTGCGTTCAGTTCTGAATCAGACAATTTTTCTGGGGTCAAACGAGTTTCTCCAGGACAGTTTTGAGGGGTTCGGGCAAGGGGGTGGGCCGGCGCGTTGCACGGTCCACATAGACATGGATGAAGTGGCCCTTGGCGGCGGTCAAGGGGGCATCTTGCGCAAACAGCCCGACCTCAAAGCGCACACTGGAATTACCCAGGCGCGCCAGGCGAATGCCGGCCTCGACGGTTTGTGGAAACGCCAGCGGCTCGAAATAATTGCACTGGGTTTCGATCACCAGCCCAATGGTCTGACCGTGTTCGATGTCGAGCACGCCCTGCTCGATCAGGTAGGCGTTCACCGCCGTGTCAAACCAGCTGTAGTAAACGACATTGTTGACGTGACCATAGGCATCGTTGTCCATCCAGCGGGTGCTGATGGCGCGAAACACCTTGTAGGCGCTGCGCGGTTCAGGTTGTGGCTTGTGCATGGGTCAGGATTTTCGGTCCTTTTCCTTGAGCAGGTCGCGCAGGCGCCTGGGAGCGGGTACCAGCGGCGTGCGGCTGCGCGTCCAGGCGCCCTGGTCGGACGGTGACAGGGCGCGGCCCCGGCTCATGAACCAGGATGCCAGCTTGTACAGGCCCGAGCGGCCATACACCTGGGCCCAGACATTCCAGACCGCTGTACTGGCTGCGGTGCGCCCGGCGCCGCTGCCGCGCAAGGTGGCCTCGTCGCTGTCAGGCTTGGCTTGCGAGGCATTGCGCAAGCGCACCAGGATATCGGTGATCGGTATCTTGACCGGGCAGACCTCAACGCAGGCCCCGCACAGGGTCGAGGCAAAGGCCAGCGGGTAAGTGGCATCCAGCCCCAGCATGTGCGGCGAGATGATGGCGCCGATCGGGCCCGGGTAAGTGGTGCCATAGGCGTGGCCGCCGATGCGCGCATACACCGGGCAATGGTTCATGCAGGCGCCGCAGCGGATGCATTTGAGGGTTTCGCGCAGTTCTTCATCGGCATAGGCCTGGGTGCGGCCGTTGTCGAGCAGGATCAGGTGCACTTCTTCGGGGCCGTCTTTTTCACCGGGCTGGCGCGGGCCGCTGATCAAATTGAAATAGGTGGTGACCGCCTGGCCGGTGGCCGAGCGCGACAGCAGGCTGTACAGCGGCGGCACATGCTCCAGCTTTTCCACCACTTTTTCAATGCCGGTGATGGCGATATGCACCTTGGGCACGGTGGTGCACATGCGACCGTTGCCTTCGTTTTCCACCAGGCACAGGGTGCCGGTTTCGGCCACGCAAAAGTTCACGCCCGACAAGCCGATGTCGGCATCGGCAAACTTGCGCCGCAGCACCTTGCGACCAATGCGAATCAGGGCATCAACGTCTTCGGTATAGGCCACGCCCGGAATTTCTTCGGCAAACAGCTTGGCAATCGCCTGTTTGGTCTTGTGGATGGCCGGCATGATGATATGCGACGGCGCCTCGCCGGCGAGCTGCACGATGTACTCACCCATGTCGGATTCCAGCGCCTCGATACCGGCTGCCTCCATGGCGTGGTTAAAACCCACCTCTTCGCTCACCATCGACTTGCCCTTGATGATGCGTTTGGCCTTGACCCGCTGGGCAATACCGAGGGCAATGGCGTTGGCCTCATCGGGGTTTTGCGCCCAGTGCACCTGGATGCCGTTGGCGGTGAGCCGGGCCTCAAGCTGCTCCAGCAGGCGCGGCAGGTTGGCCAAACTGTAGCGGCGAATTTGTGAACCCAGTTCGCGCAGACCCTGCAACTCTTGCTCATCGGGAAACTGGGCGCGCCGTTTGGCCTGCAGGAAGTCCATGGCGCCGCGAAAATTCTTGCGCTGACCCGGATCATTGAGCACACTGCGGCTGCGCTCCTTGAAGTCTTCCATCGGGTGGATCTTGATGACCTGGCTCATGCGGCTGCTCCTGGTTGGGCGGGGGCTGCGTGACGCAACAGCACCACCAGTTCGCGCGGGCCATGCGCACCGTAGGCCAGCGTTTGCTGGATGTCGGCGGTCTTGGACGGGCCGCAAATCAACAGCGCGTTGGTCGGCAAACTGTCCTTCCAGCCCTCGGTTGCCACCGCCGAATGAAAATCGGCATGGATGGTGGCCACATCCAGCAGCACAAAGTGCACCGACGGCACCAGCGACATCAGGCGCGGTTCGGCGGGCGTGGGCCACACAATCAGGCTGCCAATCTCGGCAATGGCGCTTTTGGCCAGCGTCAGCGAGGCATCGACCTCGTCAAACAGCACATCGCGCCAGGAATCAATGGACTCGGCATAACGTTTGAGTTCCAGGTTGGCGGGTTGACGCGCCTCCAATGCGGCACCGTGCGGCGTGTCAGTGCCAATGAGCAGATTGCGCAGGCCCTTGGCGGCGACCAGGCGCAACAAGAGATCGGGCCAATCGGCAGCCGTGGTGTCGTGCACCTCGGTTTTGACGGCTTCCAGCGCGGCGCGCAGGCGGCTCACGCGCTGGGCGCTGTCTTCACTGCGCTGGTGCGCTTCAAACCAGGCCTTGACATCTGGCAAGGGCAGCGGCTCCGGCGTGGCCGTGGCGCGCAATCGGCCCAGGATGCTGCTGCGCGCGTTCGCTTCAGCCGCGCCGGTGGGGTTCAAGGTCGCGTTCATGCGGCGTCTCCGGTGGCGGCTTGTTCAGCCGTTCGACGCCACAAAAAACTGGCCAGGTGTTCACCCGGCAACGTGGGCTGGGGCAAGCCAGCCAATTCGTCCTGCCTGGCAGCGCGACCGGTAATGTTGAGCAGGCAACCGCAGTCGGCGCTGACCACCAAGCCAGCCCCCGTGTCGCGGATGGCGGCCACCTTGTCGCTGACGATGGCCTCGGAAATATCGGGATAACGCATGGCAAAGGTACCGCCAAAGCCGCAGCACTCCTCAATGCGTACCTGTTCCTTCACGGTCACCTGCGCCATGCTGTCAAGCAGCGCCACACTGGTCTCATGCACGCCCATTTCGCGGCGCGCGTGGCACGAGGTGTGCAGCGCGATGGTGCATGGCGCGCCCAGGTCTGGCTGGCTGAAATTGACCACATGCACCAGGAATTCACTGAGTTCATAGACCCGCTCCGACAGGTCCACCGCCTTGGCGTGCAACACCGGGTCGCCGGCAAACAGATGCGGGTAATGCTTGCGGATCATGCCGCCGCAAGAGCCCGATGGAATCACCACCGGCCAGGGCTCGACAAACAGATTCAATTGCTGCAAGGCCACGGCACGTGCCTCCTCCGGAAAACCGCTGCTGTGGGCGGGCTGGCCGCAGCAGGTTTGCGCTTCCAGGTAATGCACCCGAATGCCTTCGCGCTCCAGCAGGCGTACCGTGTCCAGACCCGCCTCGGGCGCGAACTGGTCAATCAGACAGGTGGCAAACAGGTAGACATCGGTCGGTTTTGGCGGGTAGGTTCGCGCTTCAAAGGTGCTTAAGGTCATCTATCTTGTCTCCTCGTTGTGGCACGCGTTTGGCGCGCATGGCTGGATTGTGAAACATTTAGCCGTCTTGTTCTTGTGATATTCGCACGGGAGAGTTTTCAATAATTTCAAACGTCCAGACCGGCCTGTTGACCTGGATGCTGCTGCCAGCGCTGTGCATAAGACAGCCCCAGGCGAAAGGTGCGGCGTTGAATCCGGACGGTCTCTTCAATCTGCCTGCCATAGCCACCCGCCATCACGAACGCCACCGGAATCCGGCGCTCATGACACCAGTCAAACACGCGCCGATCCCGCGCCTCCAACCCGTCCTCGGTCAAGGCCAGGCGACCCAGGCGGTCACCCCGGTAGGGATCGGCACCGGCCAGGTACAGCACCAAGCCGGGCTCAAAGCGCTGGCTCAGCTCGAGCAGCGCCTGCTCCAGCGCGGCCAGGTACTCCGTATCGCCACAGCCATCAGGCAGCGCCACGTCCAGGTCGCTGGCCTCCTTGCGAAACGGAAAATTCTTGTCGCCATGCAGTGACAGCGTGAACACGCTGTCGTCTTGTTGAAAAATATGCGCCGTGCCATTGCCCTGATGCACATCCAGGTCGATCACCGCCACCTTCAGGGGCTGACGGTGTTGCCGCTGCCACTCTGCTTGCGCCAGACGTGCCGCCACCGCCACATCATTGAAAACACAAAATCCGCCGCCCTTGTCGGCGTAAGCATGGTGCGTGCCGCCTGCCAGATTGGCCGCCACGCCGGTTTGCAGTGCCGAGCGCACCGCCGCGACCGTGGCACCTACCGAGCGTCGCGCCCGCGCCACCATGAATTCGCTCCAGGGGAAGCCAATCTCGCGCATGGCAGCGGCACTGATCTGGCCGCTCACCAGGGTTTCGATGTACCCGGGCGTGTGCACCAGGGCCAATTGGCCGTCGCTGGCAGCGGGCGCCTCCAACAACGTCACCGCCGGCAGATGCTGCGCGATGGCTTCGCGCAGCATGGCGTATTTGGCCATCGGAAAACGATGTCCCGGCGGCAAGGGCAAGACAAAATGATCTGAATAAAAAGCCTGCATGGCGTTATTTTGGCTTGATGACAAAACTGGCATTTTGAGACTTTGCGGGTCAGACCACCCGCACAGCGACGTGCTCTGACCCCAGATGATTAGGAATTAGTCTCTAATTTGCTGCAATGCAACAAAAAAAGCTTGCGCAGACTTGGGATCCCCCTATAATTCAAACCATGCTGCACTGCAACATAAACCGGGTTCACTCAGTTTCGGCGCAGATACCTTTTTACTAAACCTCTGGAGAATTGATTATGCTGACCGTAGAACAAGTGATGGCCTCACAAAAAGCCAATGTTGAAACCCTGTTGGGCCTGACTTCCAAAGCCTTTGAAGGCGTGGAAAAGATTGTTGAACTCAACCTGAGCGCGTCCAAAGCTGCTTTGGCTGAAACCGGTGACGCCGCCAAGGCCATGTTGAGCGTCAAAGATGCCCAGGAATTGCTGGCACTGCAATCCGGCCTGCTGCAACCCCTGGCTGAAAAGACCGCTGCTTACAGCCGTCACCTGTACGAAATCGCGACCGGCGCTTCCAGCGAGTTCACCAAGGCTTTTGAAAGCCAGGCTGCTGAAGCCCAGCAACAATTTGCCGGTATGGTTGAAGCCGCCGCCAAAAACGCACCTGCCGGTTCTGAAACCGCAGTGGCGGTGATGAAGAGCTCGGTGGCTGCTGCTACCAGTGCCCTGGAGTCCGTGCAAAAAGCGGTCAAGCAAGCCACTGACGTGGCCGAAGCCAACTTCAATGCCGTGGCGGCCACCGCTACCACCAAACCTGCTGCTAAAAAGCGTTAATGTTTGAGTCCGGCAAGTCAAACATCAAATTAATTTAAGAATTTGACTTTAAAACCAAGGGGAAACCCTGGCTTGCTTGGTATCATTTGGAATATCGAAAACGAAAGTTTTCCAACCGTTGTCTCCTCGGGTCCTTTCGAAACCTTCAGGTTCAGGGACTCCTTAAGGGTTGGTCGCAAGACCAACCCTTTTTTTTGCTCTGTTCAGATCAGGTCGGTGCATCCGTCATGGTTCCCGTCAGGGTACCACCGAGCAGTTCAGGCAGGCGATCGATCGGCATCTTGAATCCACTGGCCTGGGCATGGCCACCCCCACCCATGCTGGCCGCCAGGGGAATGCAATTGAAATCAGACCTGGAGCGCAGGCCGCACTTGACCACCCCTTTTTTGTCGACACTCCAGAGCAAGGCAAAGGTGCCGGATTTCCGACACAGCAAATCACCCACCAGACTGTGAAAGACACCGGGTGCATTGACCATCAGTCCAGCCACGCCATTGAAGACCACGGGGCTCGCCGCATCAGCGATCAATTCGGCCAGCTTTGAAAACTTCTCGTCCATGGCGTGGCCACGTTCGATGAAGGCCGCCAGTTGCACGGCATCCATTTGTGCAATGTACTGCCAGCGCGCAAAGTCAAACGGCTCCATGTCGAGGGCCGCCAGAAAACTGGCACTTTCAGGATATTGCCAGACCCAGATGTCACGGTCTTCGACAAACCGGACCAGATCCGGCACTGGATGTGCCGGATGGAAAAACTCCCAGGCCAATCGGGCGCCCGACTTCTTCATGTCGAAGTGCACCACACCGCAGCAACACACAAAACCGGTCAGTTTCTCCGCCGCGCTCAGGTGATGGTCCAGCATGACCAGCTTGGCGGCGCGTTCTTCAATGGCGCGCAAAATAGCTTCACCAAAGGAAAAGTCCAAAATGTACACGGCGCGCCCGGCCAGCGCCGGCAAGTCATCCACCGACCGGACATCCCCATGGTCGAGGGCCAAAAATTCGGCCTTGCCATGGTAATACGTCCAGGCCGCCAGCGCTGCAGCAAAGCCGTCCGGGCAGGTGTGGCCATGGTAAATGATGAGGGGCTGAGGGTCGTTTGGGTCGGGCTTGACCAGCAAGCTCAGTGGCAATATGGATTTCATTGGCTAAATATAATTGATCGATGAGTGTAGACAAGAACCCGACAATTTTCACTGGCTTCGCCGAACCCGATGCCCGCCAGTTTGATGCCTGGTCGCATCAGCCGCTGCTGATGTCAATGGAACAAGGTGGTATCGACTGGCCAAGCTCCTGCCGCAACGGCACCTGCCGCACCTGTTTCAGCAAGCTGGACAGTGGTCAGGTGCACTACCAGATCGAGTGGCCGGGTTTGAGCGCCGAAGAAAAAGACGACGGCTACGTGCTGCCCTGTGTGGCCTACCCCTGCTCGGACGTGGTGCTGCGGCACGAAGCTTTTTGAAATCAGCGTGATGAGCGTAAATCCGGGCGCGGGACTTTTTTGAACCTGATTTTTCGGTCCAGTTCGATCGCATCCTTTTTCACCTGACGCTGGGCATCCAGCGTTTTCCCCACAGCCAGCCACTGGGCAAATTCTTCGGGTGTCTCCAGCGTCATGCGACCGATCACGCCCGAGCGAAAGTCGTAGATCGCAATCTCGGCGGCCTTTTGCAGATTAACCTTTTTGCCACCCTGCAAAGCGCCGCGCTGGCGACCAATCGCTTCCAGCAACAGCTCATCTGTCATGGCGGCCACACCCGTGAGCTTGAAGCGGGCCTCCAGCAGCGCCGGGTAATGCGTTTTTAAATAATCCAGCAGTTCCAGCGCCGCTTCTTCTTCATCAAAGGCATTGCGACCAATGGCGCCACTGGCGGCCAGGTTGTAGCCACTCTTGGCCACAATGATGCGCGGCCACAACATGCCCGGCGTGTCGTACAGATAAAAGTCGTCGGCCAGGCTGATGCGCTGCTCCAGCTTGGTGATGCCGGCTTCATCGCCAGTCTTGGCAGCGCGCTTGGCGGTGAGCGTATTGATCAGGGTCGATTTGCCCACGTTGGGAATGCCGCAGATCAGCACCCGCATCGGCTTGACCATGCCACCGCGGTTGGGCGCCAGCTCAAAACAGGCTTTGACCAGTGCCTTGGCGGGCGCCGCCATGCTGGCGTCCAGCCCGATGGCGCGGGTGCCGCTCTGGCTGTTGTAATGCGCCAGCCACTGCACGGTGCGCTCCGGGTCGGCCAGGTCCTGCTTATTCAGGACCTTGAGTGTCGGTTTGCCCTGCGTCAGCTCAGCCAGCATCGGGTTGGCGCTGGATCCGGGCAGGCGGGCGTCGAGCAATTCGATCACGACATCGATGTTTTTGACGCGTTCGGCTATCGCCTTTTGCGTCAGGTGCATGTGGCCGGGAAACCATTGAATTGCCATGTTTTATAAATCCAGTTTGAACCGCAGCCCATCAATGCTCATGCAGAACCCGGGCACGCGTGGCCTTGACCTCGGAGCGCTGTGTCTTGGCCTGGCGCACCCGCCTGACTGAGGCGCGCGTCGGTTTGGTGGGTTTGCGCGTTTTGGGCGGCTGCGCCACGCTGTTGACCAGTTCGTGCAGGCGAATCAACGCGTCAAAACGGTTCATCTCCTGGGTGCGGTGCTGCTGCGCCTTGAGCACCAGAATGCCGTCCTTGGTAATGCGACTGTCATGCAGCGCCAGCAAACGCTCCTTGACGTCGTCGGGCAGGCTCGATGCAGCTATGTCAAAACGCAAATGGATCGCGCTGGATACCTTGTTGACGTTTTGCCCGCCCGCGCCCTGCGCCCGGATGGCCGAGAGTTCAACCTCGTCCTCGCGCACATGTAAAGGCTCTGCATTCACGGTCATCCCAGTCACACCAACGAAGCGGTAGGATTTGTCTCTGGCGCATGCACATAACGCGCCACAAACGCACCCACGGCAGTTTCCGGCAGCGGCAACCACACGGTGTGGCCACTGCCTGGCGCCACCGCCACGGCGCTGCCGTCAGCGCTTTCCATGCGGTTGATCTGCACATCAAAATTGCCATCCGGGTGGATGATCTCGAGCCAGTCGTTCACGGCAAATCGGTTGCGCACGTTCACCTGCATCAGGCCGCGCGCGGCGTCAAACGCCACGGCATCGCCCACGTACAAGCTGCGACCCGACTCCGAGTAACCGCGCAAATAATTTTGCGTGGCTTCGGGACTGTGGCGCTGGAAAAAACCCGAGGTGTAGCCGCGGTTGGCCAGCCCTTCGAGCTGCCCCAACAGCGCCGGGTCCAGTTCGCGTCCGGCCACCGCGTCGTCTATCGCGCGGCGATAGCTTTGCACCGTGCGCGCCACGTAATACGGGCTCTTGGTGCGGCCCTCGATCTTGAGCGAATCGACACCAATTTCCACCAGCCGCTTGACGTGCTCGATGGCGCGCAGGTCCTTGGAATTCATCACGTAGGTGCCGTGCTCGTCTTCCTCGATCGGCATGTAACTGCCCTCGCGCTGGCTTTCCTCAAGCATGTAGACCTGGTCGGCTTCGGGCGCACGTTCAATGTGACCCTGCCCTGGCAACACGCCACCGCCGGTTCGCTCGTCCTGTTCGCGTTCACGCGCCATCGCCGCCTGGCGTGTCAGCACGTCGCCCGAGGCATCGACCACGCCTTTTTGCGTCTTGTAGTCCCAGCGGCAGGAATTGGTGCAACTGCCCTGGTTGGCGTCGCGGTGGTTGAAGTAGCCCGACAGCAGGCAGCGGCCCGAATAGGCAATACACAAGGCGCCGTGCACAAACACTTCGAGTTCGGTGTCCGGGCAATCCTGGCGAATCTGCGCCACCTGGTCCAGCGACAACTCGCGCGACAGGATGACCCGGCTGATGCCGACGGTTTTCCAAAACCTGACAGCGGCGGAATTCACCGTGTTGGCCTGCACCGACAGATGGATTTCCATCTCGGGCCAGGTTTCGCGCACCATCATGATGAGGCCGGGGTCGGACATGATCATGGCATCGGGCTTCAAGGCAATCACCGGCGCCATGTTGTCGATGTAGCTCCTGATCTTGTTGCCGTGCGGGAAGATGTTGGACACCAGGAAAAATTTGGCGCCTTTGGCATGGGCCGTGTCAATGCCCTGCTTCAAGACCTCAATGGCACCGAAGTCGTTGTTGCGCACGCGCAGGGAATAGCGCGGCTGGCCTGCATAAATGGCCGTGGCGCCAAAGGCCAGCGCCGTTTCCAGCATGGCCAAGGAGCCTGCCGGGGCCAACAGTTCAGGGGTTTTCATGGCGTGTATCAATTCAGGCCTGGGCGGCAATAGGCGCCAGCACAGGCTGCACATCGCCACACTGGGCGCGCTGGCGCAACGCGTGCTCCATCACCACCAGCGCCAGCATGGCTTCCAGGATGGGCGTGGCGCGAATGCCCACGCAAGGGTCGTGGCGGCCTTTGGTGACCACTTCGGTGGGCTGGCCCGCCATGTCGATCGAGGTGCGCGGCGTCAGGATCGAGCTGGTCGGCTTGACCGCCACCGACACTTCCAGGTCCTGCCCTGAGGTGATGCCACCCAGCGTGCCGCCCGCGTTGTTGCCCATGAAGCCCTGAGGGGTCAGCGCGTCGCCATGCCTGCTGCCACGCTGTGCCACGCAGGCAAAACCGGCGCCAATTTCCACGCCCTTGACAGCATTGACGCCCATCATGGCGTAGGCAATGTCAGCGTCCATTTTGTCGAACAGCGGCTCACCCAGGCCCACCGGCACATTCGATGCCGACACGCGCAAGCGCGCACCACAGGAGTCGCCGCCCTTGCGCAGCTCGCTCAAGTAGCTTTCCAGCGCAGACACATCGGCCACCGGCGCAAAAAACGGGTTGTTCGGCACATGCTGCCACGACTCGAAGGCAATCGGCAGTTCGCCAATTTGAGTCATGCAGCCGCGAAACACCGTGCCATATTTCTCAAACAGCCATTTTTTGGCCACCGCGCCGGCCGCCACCATCGGCGCCGTCAAACGCGCGCTGGAACGGCCACCGCCGCGCGGGTCGCGAATGCCGTATTTCTGGAAATAGCTGTAATCAGCATGGCCGGGGCGAAAGGTTTGAACGATGTTGCCGTAGTCCTTGCTGCGCTGGTCGGTGTTTTTGATCAACAGGCAAATCGGCGTGCCGGTGGTTTTGCCATCAAACACGCCCGACAAAATTTCTACCGCATCGGGCTCGTTGCGCTGGGTGACAAACTTGCTGGTGCCTGGCCGACGCCGGTCCAGATCGGGCTGAATGTCAGCCTCGGACAGCGACAGCCCGGGCGGGCAGCCGTCGATCACGCAGCCAATGGCCGGGCCGTGGGATTCACCAAAGTTGGTGACTGCGAATAAATTTCCAAAGGTATTGCCGCTCATGGGGCGCGATTATCCCAGAGCGGGCCGCCCTGTGGGCGAAGCCTTGAAACTAGAGCTTGGGCGCGTCTGCCGGTTCCTGGCCTTCGGGCCAGTCATGGATGTAGGCCTTGAGCATCTTGTTCTCAAAGTTCTGACTGTCCACCACGGCGCGGGCCACGTCGTGAAAGCTGATCACGCCCATCAGCACTTTTTTGTTCATGACCGGCATGTAGCGCGCATGGCGCTCCAGCATCATGCGCCGCACTTCGTCCATGTCGGTCTCGGTAGTGCAGGTCAGCGGCGAATCGTCCATGGCAGTGCGCACAACGGTGCTACTGATGCTGCCACCGGTTTTGACCAGGACCTTGGTGAGCTCGCGAACCGTGAGCATGCCCACCAGTTCGCCGTGCTCCATGACCACCAGTGAACCTATATCACGGTCATCCATCAACTTGAGTGCGTTTATCAGAAGCTCGTCGGGTGAGACTGTAAACAGCGTGCCGCCTTTGATGCGCAAAATATCACTGACTTTCATAGTGCTCCTCGTGTTGAATCAGTCAAAGATGACCGAATAAGTAATCCGAAATATAGCCCACAATCAGCTCGTCTTGATCAGTGATTTCCATCAGCTTGCTGCTAATTGTTTAAAAATATTGATCTCACGCACCTTATTCAACCCGAAAGTCCCCCATGCCCGGCTACTCCGACCCCGGTTTTGACACCCTTGCCTTGCACGCGGGCGCCGCGCCCGACCCCGCCACAGGTGCCCGTGCACTTCCCATCTACCTGACCACCTCGTTCGTTTTCGAGTCCAGCGACCACGCCCAGTCGCTGTTCAACCTGGAACGCGCCGGCCATGTGTACAGCCGCATCAGCAATCCGACCAACGCGGTGCTGGAGCAGCGCATCGCGGCGCTGGAAGGTGGCATTGGCGCGATTGCGGTGGCCAGCGGCCAGGCCGCGCTGCACCTGAGCATTGCCACGCTGATGGGCGCCGGCAGCCACATCGTGGCCAGCACCGCGCTCTATGGTGGCAGCCAGAACCTGTTGCACTACACGCTGCGCCGCTTTGGCATCGACACCACGTTTGTCAAGCCCGGCGACATCGACGGCTGGCGCGCGGCAGTGCGGCCCAACACCCGGCTTTTTTTTGGTGAAACTGTCGGCAACCCTGGGCTCGACGTGCTGGACATTCCGACCATAAGCGACATCGCCCACGAGGCCGGCGTGCCGCTGCTGGTGGACTCGACCCTGACCACGCCCTGGCTGATGAAGCCGTTCGAGCATGGTGCCGACCTGGTCTACCACTCGGCCACCAAGTTCCTGAGCGGCCACGGCACGGTGATCGGCGGGCTGGTGGTGGATGGCGGCAGTTTTGACTGGGAGGCCGCGGGGCGCTTCCCCGAGCTGTGCCAGCCCTACGACGGTTTTCACAACATGGTGTTCTCCGAAGAATCCACCGTCGGCGCGTTTTTGCTGCGGGCCCGCCGTGAAGGCCTGCGCGACTTTGGCGCGGCCTTGAGCCCCCACTCGGCCTGGCTCATTTTGCAGGGCATGGAAACGCTGCCGCTGCGCATGGCGCGGCACATGAGCAACACCCAGCGTGTGGTCGAATTCCTGGCCAGCCAGCCCTTTGTGGCGCGGGTCGGCCACCCCATGCTGGACAGCCACCCCAGCCATGCGCTGGCGCAAAAACTGCTGCCACGCGGCGCGGGATCGGTCTTCAGTTTCGACCTGAAAGGCAGCCGCGCCCAGGGCAAGGCCTTTGTCGAAAACCTCAAGCTGTTCAGCCACCTGGCCAATGTGGGCGACTGCCGCAGCCTGGTGATCCACCCGGCCAGCACCACCCACTTCCGCATGGATAACGCAGCCCTGATCGCGGCCGGCATCACCCAGGGAACGATCCGCCTGAGCATCGGACTGGAAGATCCGGATGATCTGATCGACGACCTGAAACGGGCTTTGAAAGCCGCGGAGAAAGCAGCATGATTTTCACTGTCAACGGCGCACCAACTTATTGCTACACCGGCGGCAAACCCTTCGATGCCGCCCAGCCCACCGCGATCTTCATCCACGGTGTGCTGGGCGACCACAGCGTCTGGATTTTGCAGACGCGCTACCTGGCGCACCACGGCTGGAACGTGCTGGCGATTGATTTGCCCGGCCACTGCCGCAGCGGCGGCGAGCCGCCCGCCACAGTAGAAGAGGCGGCCGACTTTGTACTGGCGTTGATGGCTGCGGCAGGGCTCAAGCAGGCCGCCTTGGTGGGCCACAGCCTTGGCTCGCTGATTGCACTGGAAGCCGCGGCCCGCGCACCTGAACGCATCAGTCAACTGGTGCTGGTCGGCACCGCGTTTCCCATGCGCGTCTCCCCGGCCCTGTTACGGGCGTCAGTGACGGAGCCGATGAAGGCACTGGCCATGGTCAACGTATTTTCCCGCGCCACGCTGGCCCCGCCGCCCTCAGCTTTGGGGCCGGGCACCTGGGTCTATGGCGCGTCGATGGCGCTGGGCCGCCGGGTGCTGGCCAGCAATCAAAAAGTGAACGTGTTTTACACCGGCTTCAAGGCCTGCGACAGCTACCAGAACGGCCTGCAAGCCATGGCCCGGGTCACTTGCCCGGTGCTGTTTGTGCTGGGCAAGGTGGACCAGATGACGCCGCCCAAGGCAGCGCAGGAACTGATCAAGGGGGCAAGGAATGCCCAGGTGGTTTATTTGCCCGGTGGGCACCAGCAGATGAATGAAACGCCTGAGGAGATGCTGGCGGCATTGAGCGGTTTTTTGACCATCAACAAAATGGTATTGCGCTGAAGTAACTCGGTGTCGCTTGAAGACACCCCGGTTTTGACACCCTCACTGGCTTGGGACAACTTATTCCGTTTCCAAATCATTTGTGTCTAGGCGCGAAGCCGCAGGCAGTGCTGTAGCACGACAAGGCGAAGCAACAACGACACGGATGATTTAGAAATGGAATTACGTTCACACAAGGGCTGCAGCGTGGGTATAGCACTTCTTCGGGCAAATCTTGGCGCACGCAGTGCAACCGATGCACAGTTCCTGGTGCGCAATCGTCATCACTTTCTTTTCGTATTCCTCATCATCGTCGTCATCGTCGATATCGACAGTAATCCGCTCGCCCTCTTCGGTCAAGCCAACCAGTTCCAATACACCGCGCGGACAGACCTTGAAACAACGTCCGCAGCCGATGCATTTTTGATCGTCCAATGCCGCGACAAAAGTGGGGGTCCACACCGCACCACTGGGCAGGGTGACGTTGAATGTCGCGCTCATAACGCAGCCGCCGCCTTGCGTGCGTCCATCAGCATGGCATGAGCTTCGTGACAGCGCTGCGCCACCTGCAAAATCATTTCCCAGTTGGTTGGCAGTTCTTCCGACAGGTCGTGCAGGTCCATTTTGGCCTGCGTGGCGCGGGCGTTGAGTTTTTTCAGCCGCGCCTTGAGTTCTTCAGCATCCGTGCTCATGATCAGGCTCCGTATTGCGCCACAGCGGGATAAGTGCGGATCATGCTGACCGCTTCATCAAAAAACTTGCCCCCGGCCTGCGCCAGTTTGGCCAGTGACGGGAAGCCAAAGCGATGCACGTCGCGCAACTGCTTGTTGACCACGACCAATCGACCGGCAATCAACACCATGCGGCCAAAGCCTTCGTGGCTCATTTTCATCATCGGCGACACCATCTGACCGGTTTCGCGCTCAATCGCCACGGCAATCGCGTTGTAGAAAATTTCCAGATGCCACAAGGTTTCGGGATCCGGATCACCCAGGATCGGCAGGGCACGGCGTTCTTCAGCCGTGTGAATATAGGGCTTGAGCAACTGCAGGTCGCTCTTGTTGTCCCAGGTGCCGTTGGTGTCCTGCGCGCGCAGTTGCTTGATGAGCTGCTGCACAAACGGTGTCGAGAGATACGCCTCGTCATTGACGGGGGCAAGCGTCTCAAGGGTTTCAGATTCTGTCATTGGGTTACCTCATCGTCTTCAAAGTCAAATGTGCGCTCGCCGTCTTTGGCCAGTGCCTTGCGCAGCCAGGGTGGCGGCGTGCCCTGCAGCACCAGCTGAAGCTTGTCCAGAATTTCGGCAATCGATTCAGGCTGGGACACCTTGATGGGATGGATCTTCATGGCCACGACACGCGCCGCACCGGAGCCACCAATGGCGGCCACGTAGACGATGGCGCAGTCCTTGATGGCTTCCAGCTTGGGGGCCAGCTTGTCTTCGTCGCCGTCTTCTTCAAGCGTGTCGCCAAACTCAAAACTCTCGACAAAGTGATGCCCCTCGGGCGACACGTCATACACAACAATGCTTTTGGCCCAGCCAAAATGCGCGTCAACGCGCGCTTTGTCCTGGGTGGCGAAGGCAATTTTCATAAGGCACTCCTGGTTTTGGGTTGAGGTTTCAAGGGGTCAGGCACTGGCAGCCGCCACGGTTTCCTGATAACGCGCTGAGTCCTGCAGCTTGTCCGGTCTCGCTCGCACCACTGCCGCTGCTGCGCGCAAGGCCTCGGGCGTGAGCGGCCAGTCGGTAGCGTGGTGATGACCGATCTGTTCAATCATCAGGTTGGCAATGTCAAAAATCAGGGCCATCGTGCCGCGGTAACCCACCTGGCAACGGTGTGCGTTGCCAATGCGGTCAAACACCGGAAAACCAATGCGCAACAGGGGCTTGCCCAACCGCTCTGCCGCCTGGCGACCATGTGAATGGGTGACCAGCAAGTCGCAATCTACGGCACCTTTTTCCAGGTCTTCCAGGTCACCCAGAATCACTGTCTCAGCCGGCAGCAATGCGTGCGAAGCCGACTTGGTGGTGCTAACGCAGCAGCGCAATTCGGCCCCCATTTCATGCAGCAGGCTGCCCACCGCCAGCAGCAAGTCGGGTTCGGCCGCAATCGCCACCTTGATGCCACCAGTGTAAAAATGGCCGTCCAGCATGGCATCAAGCAACTGGCTGCGCTGGCTGCGGTATTTGGCGGGCACCGGCCGCCCGGAAACCTGTGCCAGACGTTGCAGAAATCGGTCGTTGACTTCCAGCCCGGTCAACCGGTCAAAAATTTCCAGCGGTGTCCCGGCAATGCCTTGCAACGCTTCGGCCGGCTCACGGGTTTGTTCACCCACGCCGATGGTCAGCGCAGAAGCCCCGGCGGCCCGAATCTGTTCCAACGTGGTGCCACCCAAGGTGGTGCCACGCCAATCGGGGGCAATGTGACCGTCGAGCGAGCCTGAAATGTCTGGCAGGACGATGACCGAGAGGCCAAAAGCTTCAATGATGTCGCGCAGTTCGTCAATGTCGGCCGGCGCCAGATGGCTGCCGGGCAACAAGGTCACTTGCTGGGTGTTGACCGGCAGCGGTTTAACCAGTGTCTTGACGATGGCGGTTACCGCATGGCTGTAGCCATCTTCAAACCCACCCACGTAATCGGGGGTAGATACATAGATGATCTCGGTGTCATCCAGCTCGGGCTTGCGTTTGCGCACGGTCACGATGTAGCCGTCCACATCATCCCCTTTTGTTTCCGTCAGGCCGGTGGAGCAGATGGCAATCACTTTGGGTGCGGCGCGTTTGCGGATGTTCAGCAGAGCCGCTTCGATGTTGTCGTAGCCCCCCAGGATGGAGGTCACCTCGTTCATGGCTGTAGTCTGCAGCGGAATGGCTTCCTTGAAATGCCGCACCAGCAGCACCAGACCGAACGAGGTGCAACCTTGTGAGCCGTGCATCACCGGCATACAGGCGTCCAGCCCCAGAAAGGCAAAACTGGCACCCAGCGGCTGGCTCATCTTGAGCGGGTTCACCGCGCAGGCTTTTTTGGATTCAACAACGCTGGCCATGTTGGATTACTCGGGTTAGGGGTTGTGTGGGGTCAACTCGGCACTTCTTCGGGGGCCAGGCCCATGGACTTGGCGGCCACTTCGGTCAGGTAAGCCATGGGCTGCGCGCTGGGCAACACGGCACCCAGGGTTTCGCCGTCATCACCCCAGGGGGCCGGGATCCGCACCTGCTGCCAGACCGGGTTGTGGATGGCGCGGTCTATCTCGCGCACCAGTTCCACCATGCCTTCATAGCCGCCATAAGGGTGATAACGCTCCTGGTTGATGTCCAGCCAGGGCATACGCGCTTTCAGCGCGACAAACTGCGAACGCCCGCCGGAGAGCATGATGTCAGCCCGCGCCTCACGCAGCATGTTGTACATCTCGCGCGGGGTCATGTCGTCGATCATGTGGGCGTCGTCACCCATGATCTCCTTGATCTTTTCCTTGTCTTCCTTGGTGGACTTTTTCACGCTGGTGCCCACAATCTCCATGCCACCTTCCTGCAGCGCTGCCACCACCGACCAGGATTTGACACCGCCGGTGATCAGCAGCACCCGCTTGCCCTGCAGCCGCTGCTTGTATTCGGCAATGCGCTGCCAGGCGCGTGCCTCTTCGACTTCGATCAGGCGCTCGGTACGGTCCAGCAAATCATCAGGGGCACCCTGCTGCACCAGCAGTTTGGCGATCTGGCGCAAGGTGTCGCTCATGTCGCCAATGCCGTAGAACGAACCTTCAAAATACGGAATGCCCCAGCGCTGCTCCATCTTGGTGGCAATGTTGATCATCGACTTGGAGCACACCATCATGTTCACCTTGGCCCGGTGCGCGCTGGCCACCTCCTTGTAACGTCCGTCGCCCGAGATACACGACAGGATCCGGATGCCCAGCGCATCCAGCAGCGGCTTGACCTGCCACAACTCGCCCACCAGGTTGTATTCACCAATGATGTTGATGTCATAGGGCGTGGTGAATTCGGGTTCTACCGTGCCGATCACGTAGTCCAGCAAAGCCTCGGCACCCAGTTTGTTGCCCAGGTTCTTGGGGCCGGCAAAACCGGGGGCGTTAACCGGAATGATGGGTTTGCCAAATTTCTCGGTGGCGCGCTGGCACACGGCCTCGATGTCGTCGCCCACCAGGGCAGTCACGCAGGTCTGGTAGACAAACACAGCCGGTGGATCGTACTTCTCAATGATCTCGCGAATCGACTTGAACAGGCGTTTTTCACCGCCGTAGATCACGTCCAGCTCGTTGATGTCGGTGGTGAACCCGGTGCGATAGATTTGCGGGCCGGACGAGCCACTGTGCCGGTTGTCCCAGGAGTTGCCCTCGCAGGCAATCGGCCCGTGCACCAGGTGCGCCACGTCGGCAATGGGTTGCAGCGCAATCTTGGCGCCGTCAAAAGCGCAACCACCGGCGGCCGCGCCGGGCGAGAGCTGCTTGGTGCAGCCCTTCTTGCGTTCCTTCTCGCTCTTGCCCTGATTCTTGTCGCAACCAGGCTCTTCGAACACTTCGGCAATTTTGGCCTTGAGCGCAACTGACATGGAAGACTCCTGATGGGGTGGGTAGTCTTCTCATTGCATTTTTGGTGCCAGGATAAAACCCGACTTTTTCAGTGATTACGACGGGATATCGCTACCGGCGACGCCGCGCTTTAGCCGGTTTGTAGGGATTACGACAAACGGTTTGCGACAGAACGGCGGCTGGTTTGCTGGCTTCACGATCCAGTGGATCAATCATCCAGGTTGGAGTATCAACATTCACCCGTTTCTGCGCCTGCAACACACGCTTTGCCTTGGTACTCATAGGTGGCGAAAGAATGCCGGTGCGCTTTGCCATTTGTCATGCAGCCCGTCAACATAGGTGATGGGGACTTTTGAAAGCTCCTCGTCTGTAACATCGGAGAGACACCCAAGATTGACGCCATACATTTTGCCGATGGGCGTTTCATTGCCGATGCCAAAGCAGCGAACGCCGCAGCGCTTGCAGAAATAGTGATGATTTTTCTTTGTGTTGAACAAATACTGCGTCAGCTCGGATTCGCCAGTAAGTAAACGGAAGTTTTCAGGCCTGGCTACAGTCGGCCAGAAGCGAGTGCGCCGACATATGGAGCAGTTGCAACGGAATGAGCTTTGGGTGAGGTCAAGGTCGGCCTCGAAAGTTACAGCACCGCAATGACAACTGCCTTGATATGTTTTTAGCATGATGCATTCTCCTCAATACCTGAGAGCGGGCTTTTTCAAGCCCAACGATTAGCGCTTATCCTCTAGCCATGCAGGAATGTCACGTTGCCCACGCAAAACGCGCCAGACATCAATGCTATCTTCACACTCGATGAAGAACACCAGATACGGGTAGCGGTTGAGTGACCGGGAGCGTAGGCCGGGAATGTTCAGCGCGTGGGCGTAGCGTGGTGAGCCGGTGGCGGGATGGCGCGCGATATGGGCGTAGGCCTGCTCAAGGGCATCGACAAACCCCAAGGCTGCTCGCTCGGCGCTTTCGCTCAGATAGTGATCAATCGCGTCGTCCACGTCCCGGTTGGCCTCACTGCGCGGGCCAATGGACTTGGCCTTCATCCCGGAGCGCGATTTTGCACACGCTCACGCAATGTCGAAAAGTAACTGGCATCGACGGGCGCCGCAGGCGTTGATGCTGCGCCCTTGAGCAGCAGGCCACGCAGGTGCAAAAGATCCGCGTCTTTGCGAATCAATTCGCGCACGTACTCGCTGCTGGTGCCGTAACCGCGTTGTGCGACCTGTTCGTCCACAAAGGATTTGAGCGAATCAGGCAGGGAGATGTTCATTGTGCTCATGGCGTCATTTTATGACTGCTTGGCAAAAATCAGCCATCGAATCAAACATCGCCCCGCTCACGGGTGCAGCGCATGTATTGCCGCATCAATGCCGCGAGAACAGGTCGCGCAGCTTGCACAGGGTGGTGGTGAGGTCGAAGCGGGTGTCGGCCAGCGCCTCGCCGGCCATGATTTTTTGCAGCGCGACGAGGGGCGCGGTCTCGCCGGTCAGCACCACCTGGGCGCCCCATTTCGCCATGTGACGGATATAGCCGTCGCCCGCGTTGGCGGCGATCATGATCTCGACGCCCTGCAGTGGGTGCGGGCCGGTGTCCTGAAAGTGGTGCGGCAACTGTTCCCTGGTCAGCTCGACGCGCCGGGGTTCGGGCAGCGGCGCGCCGGGCTGGCAGTCGAACACCAGCCAGTCGCGGGCCTGGCCGGCATGGCCGCTGACTTGGCTCCAGTGATCCTTGGTGGCAACGGCAATTTTCATGAATGTCCTTGGTTTCAATAACCGATCTCGAACCACCCTGGCTCGCGGCGGCGCAGTTGCGCAAACAATTCCAGCGTAGCGGGCACCAGGGCGCGCACGCCGTACCAGACCTCCTCGCGGCGCGGCTGGGTGTCGTGCGCCAGCAGCTGCTGCAGGCAGTGCCAGCCATGCCAGTCAATCTGGACCAGGCGCCGGCGCAGCGGCTCCGGCAAATGGGCCAGGGTCTGCGCGATGACGAGCAGGTGAACCTCGACACGCTGCAAGGTATTGGCGCTGGCAAACAGTTCGTCTTCGCTCTGCAGCTCGGCCAGCAGGGCAACGACGACCTGCCCGCTGGTCTGCAGAATGTCATATTGCATGCGGGACAACATGGTCGGGTTCGTTCGTGCGGCCCGGCTCAGCAGTCGTCGGCCAATACTTCAAGCGCCACCAGTTGTTCATGCAGTGCAAATCGTGCGCGCCAGAGCGCCTTGCCCGCAATGAGCGGATCGCCGCCCTCGAAGGCGGCCACGGCTTCAGTGTCATCCCAATAGACACAGCGCTCACCCTGGGGGTTGGCCAGCGTCGCCAGCTTGCAGACAAAATCCTCCTTGTCGTAGGCAAACCAGGCGCGCGGATGGCCTTGATCAGGCAATTCAACAACATGGATCACGGCAAACTCCTGCTTGGGTGGATGTCAGACTTATTCCACGCCTTCGTTGGTGGCCTTGACCCACACCGCGCGGCGCAGGCGCTGTGTGATGCCGGCCGGGCTGGTATCCAACACGCGTTGCGCTGCCGACAAGGCGTTTTGTGCCACGGCGGCCTCCGCCAGCGTGAACGGCAAACGCCCAGCCGCGTGGGTGGCGCCTGGCACGGCTTTGACGATGGCTTGCCGGTTGGGGTGTTCCTCCATCGGAATCAGGCTGTCTGCCTCGCGCACCCCTGCCAGACACACCCAGCCATCAATGACCTCAACCTTGCGGCCATCCTGAGTTGTCCTGATGTAGGTGGCATCCATGGTCAGAACTTGACGATGATGTCTTCGTCGCGCACCACCATCTGGCATGCCAGACGCCAGGGTGGCGGCATGTCTTTGGTCTCGGCGTCGGCAATTTGCTGGGTCGTGATCTTGCCAGCCAGCTTCAGCACCAATTTTTCCTTTTCGGTCAGCGCGACACCGATCGGTGTGGCACCGGAGAGCACAGACACCTGCACCTGGCAGGAACCGCATTCGCCGTTCTCACACTCGGACTCCAGCGGCACGCTGTTGGCTTTTGCTACAGCAAGCAGCGTTTTGGTATCGCCCGCAACGGCATACACCGTCACGTCCTTCTTCATACGGGGGGAGCTAAAGGTTACGTTGGCCATGATGGTCTCAATTTGTATTGGTGACTCCTTAAGGGGATGCAATTCCCGTTGCGAGCCGATTGAGGTTGCGTTGTAGCCCACAGCCGTACACCCGTACGGCGAGGACTGCAAACGCAAGATCAACCGGCGCAGCAGGGAAGTGCGCCCCTTAGCGGATGATGTCGTAGGAGTAGTCGGTCTTGGCGATTTCCATGGTGTTGCCGTCGAGTGCTTCAAAGAACTCGTCGAGCAACATCACCAGCACGCGCATGGCGCCGTCATAACCCCAGGTGGCGTAACGGTGGTAGTGATGGCGATCAAAGATCGGGAACACCAGGCGCACCAGCGGTGTTTTGGTATCGCGTTCCAGGAACTTGCCGTAGGTGTTGCCGATCATGAAGTCCACCGGCTCCGTGAACAACAGCGAACGCAGGTGCCACAGGTCGCGCTTGGGGTAGGCCTTGCAACCCTTGCCGTATGGCGACGAATCAAACAGCGCCTGCATCTTGATCTCCCACTCTTTGCCACCATTGGTGGAAACCACATGAGCGGGTTCGGCACCCAATTCCAGCAGAAAGGCTGCGTAACCCAGCATCTGGTCCGGGTCGCCATACAGGGCAAAGCGTTTGCCATGCAAGTGCGCCTGGCTGTCGGCCATGGCATCCACCACTTCGCCGCGTTCTTTTTCCAGCTGTGCCGGAATTGGCTTGCCGGTCAGGCGAGAGATTTCCATCAGGAAGGCATCGGTACCTGCCACGCCCACAGGCGCATTGAGAACCACCACTTCCTGGCCATGCTCACGGATGAACTTGGTGGTTTTTTCGCAGCAGTATTCCTGGAACACGATGGTCGCCTTGGCGTGCAGGCCGGCAATCACTTCTTCCTTGGTGGTGCCACCAGCGTACATGCGGAACTCGCCGTCAGTGGGTGTATTCCAGTTGCCAGACGGGTCACAAAGGATGTTCACCTTGACGTCGAACAGGTCAAAAATCCGGCGGATTTCTTTCATGTTGCCGACCACGAAACCATCAAAACCGCCAATGAAGTTGATGCTGTCGTCAGGCACACGCACCAGGGGTTCGGTGGTCTTGGCCTTGCCGTCCCAGAAGTGGCGCAACACACCCATCAAGGCATTGTCGTAGCCGGTGACATGGCTGCCGACAAAGGCAGGTGTGTGGGCAAACGGCACATCAAACTCTTCAGGAATGCTGCCCTTTTGCTTGCTGGTCTTGATGAAAGCGTCCACGTCGTCACCAATGACCTCAGCCATGCAGGTGGTTGACACGGCAATCATGTCGGGCTTGTACAGGCTGTAGGCGTTGGCCAGGCCGTCCACCATGTTGTTCAGGCCACCGAACACCGCAGCGTCTTCCGTCATGCTGGATGACACGCAGCTGGTGGGTTCCTTGAAGTGACGTGAGAAATGCGAGCGGTAGTAAGCCACACATCCCTGGCTGCCGTGCACAAAACTCAGTGTCTTGGCAAAGCCGTTGGCGACAAACACCGCGCCCAGGGGCTGGCAAGCCTTGGCCGGGTTCACGGTGAGTGAGTCGCGGGCGAAGTTCTTTTGTTTGTAATCTTCGGTTTTGGTCCATTCGACGATGGACTTGATCTTCTCGTCGGCATGGTTGAATTCGAATTCTTTCTTGTCGGCGAGCATCTTCTGATACTCGGGCTCACGAAACAGCAATTCGTGGTCGATGACTTTGTCAGCGGATTGGGACATGACGGACTCCAATAATTTGCGGTTGGGGCGAGGGCCGTCAGGCACTCGCGTCTAGATTTTTGTAAAGGTGGCGAGCTTTCACCCGCCACATGGGTTTACGCGGCCTTTTTCCAGGGCGCCTTGGTCAGGCCCCAGATCGGGCTGGAAATGGCCATGTCCATGTCACGGGCGAAGATGGCAAAGCCGTCGTAACCGTGGTAAGGGCCGGAGTAGTCCCAGCTGTGCATCTGGCGGAAAGGCACGCCCATCTTCTGGAACACGTACTTTTCCTTGATGCCCGAACCGACCAGGTCCGGCTTGACCTTGTCGACAAAGTGCTCGAACTCGTAACCGGTCACGTCGTCATAGATCAGCGTGGCATCCTTGATGTAATGGGTGGTGCGCTGGTAGTCGTCGTTGTGACCAAATTCGTAGCCGGTACCGACCACCACCATGCCGAGGTCTTCGTAGGCACCAATCACGTGACGGGGGCGCAGGCCGCCGATGTACAGCATGACGGTCTTGCCTTCCAGGCGCGGCTTGAACTTGTCCACCACGGCTTGCATCAGCGGCTTGTACTTGGCGATGACCTCTTCGGCCTTGGCCTTGATGCTGTCGTCGAAGTGGCTGGCGATTTCGCGCAGGCTCTTCTCGATCATGGTGGGGCCGAAGAAGTTGTATTCCACCCATGGAATACCGTACTTCTCTTCCATGTGCCGGCTGATGTAGTTCATCGAGCGGTAGCAGTGCAGCACGTTGAGCTTGGCTTTGGGCGTGTTTTCGATTTCAGCGATGGTGCCGTCACCGGACCACTGGGAAATCACGCGCAGACCCATTTCTTCAAGCAGGATGCGGCTGGACCAGGCGTCGCCACCAATGTTGTAGTCACCGATGATGGCCACGTCGTACGGGGTCGAGACGAATTCCGGGTGCTTGTTGGGGTCAACCTTGTCGAACACCCAATCACGGATCGCGTCATTGGCCAGATGGTGGCCAAGCGACTGGCTGACACCACGGAAACCTTCGCAGCGCACCGGCACGATGGTGTGGCCTTCAAATTCCTTGCTCTTCTTTTTCGACACGGCTTCGATGTCGTCGCCAATCAGGCCGATCGGGCACTCGGACTGAATCGAAATACCCTTGTTGAGCGGGAACAGTTCCTGAATCTCGTCAATGATCTTGTCGAGCTTCTTGTCACCGCCAAAAACGATGTCTTTTTCCTGAAAGTCAGAGGTGAATTGCATCGTCACAAAGGTGTCGATGCCGGTGGTGCCGATGTAGTAGTTGCGCCGGGCCGCCCAAGAGTATTGGCCGCAACCCACCGGTCCGTGGCTGATGTGGACCATGTCCTTGATGGGGCCCCACACCACGCCTTTGGAGCCAGCGTAGGCGCAACCGCGAATCGTCATCACGCCAGGCAATGACTTGATATTGGACTTGACGCCGCAATCGGGCTTGCCTTCTTCAAACGAGCCCAGGTGTTTGGCGCGCCGCTTGGCCATCTTTTCGGGATAAGCCTTCAGCACTTCATCAATCAGGGCCTTGTTCGTGGCCTTGCGCTCTTCAACGGTGGCAGTCATGGGGGAACTCCAGTGATAAAAATATTGTCAATTGGTACTTGGACCGACCCGACTCAAGGCTGAATCAGGTCGGACGCCGTACCTCTTAAGCGGCAGCAGCCAGTTCTGCCGCAGCCTTGCCGACTTGGGTTTCGTCGATCGTGTCCATGATCCCGAACTCCATCAGCATGTCTTCGAGCTGGTCCATGGTGATGGGTGTGGGGATGGTGCCGTTGCCAGCGTTGTTGTGGATCTTGCTGGCCAGCGTGCGGTACTCGGCCGCCTGCTTGGACTCGGGTGCGTACTCGATCACGGTCATGCGGCGCAGTTCTGCGTGCTGCACGATGTTGTCGCGCGGCACAAAGTGGATCAGCTTGGTACCCAGCATGCCAGCCAGGGCGTCAGCCAGTTCCAGCTCCTTGTCGGTCTGGCGCTCGTTACACACCAGGCCACCCAGACGCACACCACCCGAGTTGGCGTATTTCAGAATGCCCTTGGAGATGTTGTTGGCCGC
>NZ_JAMPXE010000058.1 GCF_023701345.1 Rhodoferax sp.
CTCATGTTGGCCAGAAAATCCGATTTGGCGAGATTGGCTCTGTCTGCTTCAAGCCTGGCGCTTTCCAGCTCGACATTTTTTTCCAGCAACACCTGATCGAGTCGTTTGCGTTCCGTCACATCGCGCGCAGCGGCAAACACGCCCTGCAACTTGCCCTCGTGGTTATAGAAGGTGGTCGCGTTGTAGGACACCGCCGTTTCCTTGCCGTTAGTGGCGCGCGCGGTGAGCTCGTAGTCGGTCACCTTTTTGTTGCTCAGCACCAGTTTGATGCCGGCCTCGGCGCGCTGCGGATCGGTAAAGTAATTCTTGAATGGCGCGCCGATCAGTTCGTCACGGGCGCAACCGGTGAGCACCCCCATCTGTTGGTTGACATCGGTAATGATGCCGGACGGGTCGGTGGTCATCAGGGCGTCGATGTTGGATTCGATCAGCGAGCGCGTGTAGTACTGCTGGTCACGCAAAGCCTGCTGGGCGGCATATTCCTCGGTGACATCGCGAAACACCAGTACGGCACCAACGACCCCGGCCTTGCGATCGCGAATCGGTGCACAACTGTCGGCGATAGCGCACTCGCTGCCATCGCGTGCAATCAAGATAGTGTGGTTGGCCAGACCCTGCACCGTGCCATGCGCCAGAGTTGCCATGACGGGGATCGTGACGTCTTGACGGCTTGACTGGTTGATGATGTGAAGTACCTCGTCCACCGGACGACCGCTGGCTTCTGCCTGGGTCCAACCGGTCAGCCGCTCGGCCAATGGATTCATCAGCGTCACATGCCCCTGGGCATCGGTCGCCAGCACGGCATCGCCGATGGAATTGAGTGTCACGGCGAGCCTTTCCTCGCTCACCTGCAAGGTATCGTTGGCTTGCTGCAGTTGCTGATTTGCCTGCTCCCGAACTTCGAGCAAATGCCGGGTTTCGAGATGCGCCAAATTCATGAGCCGCTGCTGCGCCCCCCGATAGACCAACCAGGCAAAAGCCAGCGCAAGCAGCAGCGTCAATACCGCGGCGGCGATGATGCTGATGAACAACAGGCGCAGCTTGGCCTGAAATTCTGTATCGTGCCGCATCCGCTCTTCTTCCACCACTTGGGTATAGAGCCGCATCTCGGCACGAATCGCATCCATCAAATACTTGCCTTCGCCCGCTTTGATAAGCACCAGTACGCCAAGCGTGTCATTCCTGCGCTTGGACTCAATGACTTCTGCCAAGTCAGCCATTTTGGCGGTGATCAAGGGTGCCATGGTGTCCAGGTGTTTCTGTGCAGCGGGGACGGAGTTCAATTGACGCAATGCCGTCATTTGGCCAATCAGACTGTTTTGTACATCCAAATACGGCTGCAAAAAAGCCGCGTCACCGGTCAACAGATAGCCGCGCTGACCGGTCTCTGCATCCTTCAAGGCGGACAGCAAATCGTCCGAGCGATTCAATAACGCACTGGTGTTGCCGCGTGCCATGGCGGCCTCCTCCATCTGACTGAATGCCAGGAACGACAACGTCGCCCCCAACGCCAGCAGCAGAGCGGCAGCGGATAACCAGACAACAAATTTATTCCAGACTTTCATGGACAAAAGGCCATCACGGCATCACAAAGTTGTTGAGCATTCGATTTTTCAGTGTCTTGATCGACGCAATAAACCCGCTTTTGATGCAGATTCCAAAGGCTTGCCAGATTGAATGGATGGATCAATTTTGTGAAACTGGTCTGAACTGTATAAATTTAGTTCGACCTTCTCCGTTCGCTGGCGTACATAGGCGTGCCATCAGTGCCCTGGACTTTTGGGCCTGCAGCGCTGTGATGCGGTAAACCCTGGTTTATTCAGCCACCACAAACTGCTCGGCCCGTGCCGCCAGGAGCACCTGGGGCGTCGCCACAGCCATCGAGTCGGCTGGCGTGGCGCTGGCCAGCCAGGAATTGGGTTTGGCAAACCAGGAGGCCACTTCCCAGTCGTCATACACCAGCACCAACTCGGCCAATACCGCGCCGAGACCGGGCCGAAGGGTGGTGCCGGTTGAGTTGAACTGAAACAATGGCAACCAGATCCTGGATTGCCATTCCAAGCTGATCACTTGCCGCTTGGCAATCCAGCCCGCCAATGGGGACATATCGCTGGCGCTTTGTCCGCTGAACCGGACCGCGACTTCCTGTGCTCGTGCCAGGCCACCACTGCGCCGAAAGGCGTTGAGCATGCCTACAAATTGACTGTTTTTGCGGTATTCCTGGGCCTGTAGGCTGGCAGCACTCTGCCCGTCTGGCCCAGCAACACACCGCAACGGTTGAAGCAAATTAACAGAATTGAGCATCTCAACGTTTTGCATGGCGATTCCTCAAAAGCAACAAAAGCCCGAAAGTAGCGCTTGCATGCACAAGTGGTCTGTGCGTTTGCGAACCCAGGGCAAAACAGACCAAAAACAACGCGCAGGCACACCGGTACGGGTCCTGATGCGACAGGCATTGCAATGTGGCCTAGCGTACAGACGGCAGGTGCACCTGCAAGCAACATGCGCTTTAGAAAAGTTTGCGCGGCAAGCTGACACAGGAAGCGATCATGTTCAAAATCAAGTTGTTACCCTTGGCCATGCTGGTCATGTGCCCGGCCGCCTTTGCCGCCACGCCCTTGGGTGCGGGCGGTCAGATGCAGCAAATCCCGCCCTCGCCCCAGCCGCAACCGATGGCACCCGCGCTGGAGGTCAATCCGGCCAACCAGCCTGTTGCCACACCGCAGGACAACGCCAAAATTACCGTCAACCGCATCCAGATCACCGGTGCACAGGTCTATACCGAAGCCAGCTTGCTGGCAGTCACGGGTTTCGCGACGGGAAGCAGCCTGAGCCTGACTGATTTGCAAGGCATGGCCGCCAGGATCGCCACCTATTACCGGCAAAACGGCTACTTCGTGGCCCAGGCCTACGTGCCGGCGCAAGAGATCCAGGGCGGCGTGGTGACCATCGCCGTGATCGAGGGTCACTATGGTCAGGTGTCGCTGAACAACCAGACCAATGTCTCCAACACGCTGGCCAATGGTCTGCTGAGCGGCATCAACAGCGGCGATGTGGTGGCAACGGCACCGCTCGAAAATCGGCTGTTGTTGCTGTCCGACCTGCCTGGTGTCAAGGTCAACTCGACCCTGGTGCCCGGCGCTGCTCCTGGCAGCTCCGACCTGATCGTCAACCTGACGCCGGGCAAGCGCATCAGTGGCAGCATCGATGCCGACAACGCCGGCAACCGCTACACCGGCGCCTACCGGATTGGTGCCACCGTGAACTTCAACGAACCGCTGGGCTTGGGCGATGTAGCCAGCTTGCGGGCACTCACCTCGGGCTCTGGCTTGAACTACCTGCGCGGTGCCTACCAGATGCAATTTGGCAAAGCCACTGCGGGCGTGTCTTACAGCGCCCTGCGTTATGAGCTGGGCGAGGAATTCGCCAGTCTGAATGCCAAAGGTAGCGCAGAGGTGGCCAGCCTGTATGGCAGCTACCCCTTGATTCGCTCGCGCAACAGCAATTTGTACGCTGGCCTCATCTATGACGCCAAGACCTTCCAGGACAAGAACCCGACTGATTTGGCCATGCCGGTAGCCGACAAAAAGGCGCAGGTGCTAACCGCCAGCCTGAATGGCAATCTGCATGACAGCCTTGGCGGCGGCGGCACAACGGGCTATTCGCTGGCCTGGTCAACCGGCAACATTGACCTGGAAACGCCTGAATTGCGGCTTCGCGACGTGCAGGCGCAAACCCATGGCCACTTCAACAAGCTGGGATTTGGCTTGTCACGGCTGCAGCGCGTGACCGATACCATTTCCGTGTCGGCCGCTCTCAACGGTCAATTCGCCTCGAAGAACTTGGACGTCTCCGACAAGATGGAGCTTGGCGGCATGTACGGCGTGCGCGCCTACCCCGAGGGCGAAGCCTATGCCGATCAGGGTTATGTGCTCAACCTCGAGGCCCGCTGGCAGTTGCCCAAACTCACGACCACACTGCCGGGCCAGGTGCAGCTCATCGGCTTCATCGACACCGGCAGCGTGACCATCAACAAAAATCCGTGGCCGGGCTCCGGGGACAACCGTCGTACCCTAAGCGGTGCCGGTGTGGGTGTGAATTGGTCCGAGACCAACAACTTCATGGTGCGGGCCTATTACGCCTTCAAGATCGGCGATGAAGCCGCTACCTCGGCCCCCGACAAGTCGGGTCGTTTCTGGATTCAGGCCGTCAAATATTTCTGAACTGCCTGCACCAACACGCTGACCACCCCACACATTGACATTATTGGAAACCCATCATGAACTGCTCTTACCGATCACTCTGGAATGACAGCACTGGCACCTTTGTCGCCGTGTCCGAAAACGCCCGCAGCGCTGGCAAAAAAACATCTGCTGGCATCAATGCCGCCGGCATCGACACGCGCTTCACACTGCAAGCACTGGCGGTGTCGGTCATGCTGGCGTTTGGCACCAACGCGCTGGCCCAGCCAACAGGCGGTGTGGTCGCGGCGGGTGCAGCCACCATCAGCACGGGGGCGACCAATACCACCATCAACCAGTCGACCCAGAACGCAATCATCAACTGGCAAAGTTTCAGCATCGCCAGCGGCCAGTCGGTGCAGTTCGTGCAGCCCAACAGCAGCTCGGTCGCGCTGAACCGGGTGCTGGGCTCTGACCCATCGAGCATCCTGGGCAGTCTGAGCGCCAACGGCAAGGTGTTTCTGGTCAACCCCAACGGCATCCTGTTTGGTCAAGGCGCCTCGGTCAACGTGGGCGGGTTGCTGGCTTCCACCCGCAACATCGCGGACAGCGACTTTCTGGCGGGCAACTACAAATTTTCTGGCAATGGCACGGGAACGGTGCTGAACCAGGGCAGCCTCAACGCCGACGGCGGTTCTGTGGCGCTGCTGGGTGCCAACGTCAGCAACGAAGGCGTCATTTCAGCCCAACTCGGCAGCGTGGTGCTGGCCGCAGGCAATGTCATGACGATGGACGTGGCGGGTGACGGCCTGCTCAATGTCGCCGTCAACGAAGGCGCGGTCAATGCGCTGGTGCACAACGGCGGCCTGATCCGGGCTGACGGCGGCCAGGTCTTGCTCACCGCAAAGTCGGCCGGCAGCCTGTTGCAAAGCGCGGTCAACAACACCGGCGTGATCCAGGCGCAGACGCTGGTCACCGGTGAAAAAGGCAGCATCATGCTGATGGGCGACATGCAAAGCGGTACCGTGAATGTGGGCGGCACACTGGATGCCTCGGCGCCAAATGGCGGCGATGGCGGCTTTATTGAAACCTCGGCGGCGCATGTGAAGGTCGCGAACGACGCCAGGATCACCACCCTGGCGAGTGCCGGGAAAACCGGACTCTGGTTGATTGACCCGTTTGACTATACGGTCGCAGCGGGGGGCGGGGACATCACGGGCGCAGCACTTGGCACCAACCTGGATTTAACGAACGTTACCCTCGAAAGCAACTCGGGCGGCGCCGGCACGGCTGGCAATGTCAACGTCAACGACGCCGTGTCCTGGACCGGAACGACGACCCTGACCATGAATGCCGTCAACGACGTCAACATCAATGAGGCCATTTCAGGCATCAACGGCAGTGTGACAGCCAACGCCGGGAACAATGTCAACGTCGCCGCAGCCACGAAAACAACCACGGGTATGCTCAACTTTACGGCGGTCAACGATGTCGCCATCTCGGCGGCGACCACTGTAGTCACCGGCAACATCACTGCAGCTGCGGGTCGCAATGTGACGGTGAGTGCCGCCTCGACGGTCACCACGGGCGACATGATTTTCCGCGCTGACAACGACGGCACCGGTCCGGGCGTCGCGGCGGGCACCGTGGCCATCACCTGCGGCAGCAATTGCCTGACCATCACAACGGGCAACCTTAGCATTCGCTTCAACCCGGCGAGCTACGCCACCACGGGCGCCGAGATCATCGCGTACGACGCAAACCTGACCGGCGCTGGCGTTTTGGATGCCAAGGCCTGGGTATTCGGCCAGGGCGACAACAAGATGTACGACAACACAACCGCCGCCAACGTCAGCGGCCTGCGACCTGATGTCGGCGGCGTCGCCCCGCCCGTCGTGCTGGGCGCGGTCAGCAATGCAAATTTTGACACCGAGCATGTCGGCATCAACAAGCCGATCACCTACAACAGCACCTTTAGCGACGCTGTGTATGCGCTCTTCGCCCCCATCACGTTTGCGCCTGGAACTTACCTGGCACGTGGCAACATCACCGTCAGGCCACTGACGGTCAATGCCGTCACCGATACCCGCGTCTACAACGGCACCACCAGTTCAGTGGGCACCCCGACCGTGGTTGACCTGCAACCGGGCGACACATTGAATGGCACGCTGACGCAAAACTATGCCAGCAAGAACGTCATGGGCGCCGGTCTCAGCACCCTGGTTGCCAACGGCCCCTACACCGTGGCTGACGGCAATGGCGGCAACAACTACACCGTGACCGTTAACACCGCACCCGGCACCATCACGCCGCTGGCGCTGGTTGGCAGCATCACGGCAAACAACAAGATGTATGACGCCAACAACTCTGCCGTGATTGCGAGCCGGACGCTGGCCACACCCATTGCCGGCGACGCAGTGAGCTACGTCGGCGGTACCGCGCTGTTCAGCGACAAGGACGTGGCCAACGGCAAGACCGTTACCGGCACCGGCCTGAGCCTGGCGGGCGCCGATGCGGGCAATTACACGGTCAATACGACCGCCGTCACAACAGCCAACATCACACCTGCACCGCTGACGATCACCGCCAACGACGCCACCAAGGTCTACGGCCAGACCGCCACGCTGGCGCCAACCGCCTTCACCACGACGCCTCTGGTCGCCGGTGAAACGGTGGGCACGGTCACCGAGCTCAGCCCTGGCACGGTAGCCACCGCGCCGGTCGCTGGCAGTCCCTATGCCATCACGCCCAGTGCAGCCACCGGCGGCACATTCACGGCCACCAACTACACCATCAACTATGTTGACGGCAACCTGGCCGTGACCCCGGCGCCGCTGGTCTTGACGGCCAATGACGCCACCAAGGTCTACGGCACAACCTTCACGCCAGCCGGTACGGCCTTCACCCAGACCGGCCTGCTCAATAGCGACACGGTCACCAGTGTGGTCGAGACCACCACTGGCTCGCCACCGACCGCCAGCGTGGCGGGCAGCCCCTATCCGATCGTGATCACCCCCGGTAGCTCGACCGGTACGTTTACCCCAACCAACTATGTCATTACCTATGTCGACGGCAGGCTCACCGTGACCCCGGTGCCGCTGATCGTGACCGCCAACGATGCCTCCAAAACCTACGGCCAAACACTGGTGCTGCCGGACACCGCCTTCACCACCACGGGTTTGGTCAACGGGGACACCGTGACCAGCGTACCTGAAACCAGTGCCGGCACGGTAGCCAGCGCCGCCGTGGTGGGTAGCCCCTATGCTATTACCCCGGGCACAGCCACAGGCACTTACGATGCGAGCAATTACACCGTGAGCTATGTCGATGGCAAGCTGTATGTGCTGCCGGTTGTCGTGGTTGTGCCACCTGATGCACTGGCCCTGCCCGACACACCGCTCGCATTGCCAATCGTGAATTCGCCGGTCGGGCCGAGTGCCTGGCCGCCGGGGGTCGTCTTGCCGCTGATCCCGCCGCAACTGCAGACCCTCGCACCGCCGGTGGTGCTGGCGCCCGTGCCGGTCGTGCCACCCCCAGTGGTGGTGCCCCAGCAAGAACGGGTTGAGCCGATGGTGCAACCTGAGCCGCAACCCTATGTGGCACCCGTTCGCCCGCGCAAACAAGACCGTAACTGATGGCCACGACAAGCACTGGCTTGCCGCTGCCAAGGTGCAATTGATTGCCTCCACCATGACCAGGCAGCTGTGTCTTGGCTTGATGATCATCGGCACCGGTCTCGGCCCGGCAATGGCTTCCGATAGACCGGCGAAGCAAGTCATTACTGGCGCGCAATTTGAGCGAGAAATCGCCTCAGTGGATGCCCGGTATGTTGCGGACTGGGCGCTTCATTCGGGCAACAACGGCGGCTTGCCGTTCATCATTCTCGACAAAAAAGCTGCCAAGGTTTTTGTCTTCAATAGCGATGGCAAACTGCGCGGTGCCGCACCAGTCTTGCTTGGTTTTGCCGTTGGTGATGATTCCGTGCCCGGTATCGGTGAAAAGAAGCTCGCTGATATCCAGCCCGAAGAGCGCACCACACCGGCGGGTCGTTTTGTGGCTTCGCTGGACCGCAATTTGAAGGGCGGCCAGATTCTTTGGGTTGACTACGACGCAGCCATCTCTTTGCATCCGGTCATTACCAGCAACGCCCAAGAGCGCCGGGCCCAACGTCTGGCTTCTCCGTCGCCACTGGACAACCGCATTTCTTACGGCTGCATCAATGTACCGGTGGATTTTTTCAAGAATGTCGTGCGCCCGGTCTTTGCCGGCAGCAATGGCATTGTTTACGTGCTACCAGAAACCCGTTCTGTCAAATTATTTTTTAGCACGCAAAGTGTTGCCAGCCGGGGGCAATGACAGCCCCAGTTTTTCGTTATGTGGGTTGGCACACAGACACCTCCCTGCCGCTTCTCGATACTGAAACCTGCAATGCAGCTAGCCCGCGCGGTGGTGCAAAGCAACAGTGCCAATATCAACCCTAAGTTGACTTGGCCATCAAAAGTTTTCGCATCAACTCAAGAGGTAAGCAAATGAAAAACATCGAGGCTAATTTCAGGCTGACGCCATGGCTCATGGCAACAGCGCTGAGCGTCGTTCTGGCCGCTTGCGGCGGTGGCGGGCAATCGCCCATTCTGGGGTCTGGCTTCATCGCGTCTGTCGTCGTTTTGCCACCCACGGTCACGGTCGTCACACCGTTCGCCGGCGCCCTCAACGTGGCGCCCAATACCAAAACCATCACTGCTGCCTTCAGCAAAGCGATGGATCCCGCCACGCTCACGCCTGCCAGTTTTACCCTGGCTTGCCCTGCAGCGACGCCCATTACCGGTGGCACTGTCAGTTACCTGGCTGACAGCAAGCTTGCCACGCTCAGCCTGCCAGCGGTGCTGCCCGGCGCGACCGTTTGTACCGCCAGGGTGACGACAGCGGCCAAAGACAGCACCGGCTTGAATCTGGTCAGTGACTATGTCTGGCAATTCACCACCAGCGCAACCACCGACGTGACGGCTCCCACCGTGACATTGGTCAACCCCCTCGATGCAGCCACGGGTGTTGCCACCAACACGGCGGTCAAAGCCACCTTCAGTGAAGCAATGAACCCCAACACCATCACTGCGGACAATTTCACGCTCTTTCAAGGTGCAAACCGCGTTGCCGGAACCGTCAGCATCAACCCTCTGAACACCATCGCCACATTTACGCCCAATGCCATTCTGGCCACCGACACCACTTACACCGCGACCATTGTCTCTGGTGCCACGGGTGTCACAGATCAGGCAGGCAACGTTCTCTCACCCAGCGACAAGATATGGTCTTTCAAAACTGCGGCCACTGCCACGACGCAGCCCCTGGTGGTGCTGAACATGGCTGAGCCCTTTGGCACCTTCGGCGGAACCGCCGGCATGACCAACATGGGCACACTGACCATCATCAACGGCGACATTGGCACCATTGCCACAGGCACCTCCATGATCACGGGCTTTCATGAAACCATAGCCTACGGTGATGACATCTACACCGAAACGACCCTCAATAGTGGTGCTGTTAATGGCAAAATTTACACATGCACCAATTCCATCACGGGCGCTAATTCTGCCAGTCCAAGTGCGCCCGAGTGCGCTGTGGCGACCCAGGCCCGCCTGGATGCCCAAACCGCCTACCTGGCGCTGGCGGCCAAGCCCGTGGGCGGCGCCAGTCCGGCACCCGGCGCCAATCTGGCAGGTGTCACACTGCTGCCAGGCACTTACAAGGCGCCTGACGGTTCCTACCTGATCGAAGGCGGTGACTTGACGCTCGATGCGCAGGGTGATGCCAATGCCACCTGGGTGTTCCAGATGGCCAGCACATTGACCGTCGGCGGCCCCGGTGCTGCCGCGCCACAAAGCATCATCCTGGCCGGTGGTGCACTGGCCAAGAACGTGTTCTGGCAAGTGGGTTCTGCTGCCACCATCAACGCAGCCGGTGGCGGCACCATGGTCGGCACCATCATTGCGCAAGAAGGCGTTACCTTTTCAACCGCTGACAACGTGAGCATCGTGACACTGAACGGTCGGGCACTCTCCCTGGGCGCTTCGGTCACGATGGTCAACACGGTCGTCAACGTGCCAGCCCAATAATCAGGAGAAAACCATGACACTCACATCAAGCAAATTTGTCAGCACCACGGGCAAGCTCAGCCTGCTGACACTCGCCCTCATGGCCGCACCTTTTGCCATGGCGCAAGACGCCGGCTGGTATGGCGGCGCCAATATCGGGCAGTCCATTGCCACCATTGACGAAGCCAGAATCACCAGCGGCCTGCTGGGCAGCGGCCTGGTGGCAGGTCCTTTCAGCAACACTGACGACGACCTGGGCTTCAAGATTTTTGGCGGTTACCAGTACAACAAATATTTTTCGGTAGAAGCGGGTTATTTTGACCTCGGGCAGTTTGGCTTCAAAACCAGCACCACCCCTGCTGGCACCCTGAGCGGCGACATCCGCATCAAAGGGCTGAACCTTGACCTGGTGGGAACACTCCCCATCACGGAAAAGTTTTCTGCCTTTGGCCGCATTGGCGCCGCCTACGCCCGGACTGAAGACCGTTTTGCCGGCACCGGTGCGGTCAACGTGCTCAACCCCAATCCGAGTGCGCGCGACACCAACCTCAAGGTCGGATTAGGCGTGCAATACGCCATGACCGACGCCCTCAGCCTGCGCGCCGAAATCGAACGCTACCGCATCAACGATGCCGTCGGCAACAAGGGCGATGTCGATATGGCGTCCATCGGTCTGGTTTATCGCTTTGGTGGCAAGACGCCAACCCCGGTGGCACAGACCTACACACCGGCGCCCGTGGTGATTGCCCAGGCGCCACAGCCCGTTTTCGTGGCGCCACCTCCGGCGCCACCACCGCCCCCGCGCGTCCCGCAAAAAGTCAGCTTGTCAGCCGACGCCCTGTTTGACTTTGACCGCTCGGTTGTCAAACCAGGCGGTCGCGGAGAGCTTGACAGGCTGGCGACTGATTTGCGCGGGCTTGACTTTGACGTGATCAACGTCACCGGCCACACTGACCGCATCGGCCGACAAGCCTATAACCAGAAGCTGTCAACCCAGCGCGCCGAAGCGGTCAGCACTTACCTTGTGAACTCGGCAGGCATTCCAGCCAGCAAAATCAATGCCAGAGGTGTCAATGGTTCCGATCCGGTGACCAAGCCGGGTGATTGCGTGGGCACCAAAGTCACCCCTGCCCTGATCGCCTGTCTGCAGCCCGACCGCCGGGTGGACATCGAAGTCACCGGTCAACGTTAACCTTGGGCCCGCACGGCAATTGCGCGGTGCGGGCATGGGACTCTTTTATGCACCGCCCAACAACCACTCCACGCCATTCATGGTGCACTGCCTCACGCAGCGATGCAAACAAGTCTTCCGGGACCGATTTATTGGTGCTGGGTAAGCACTTGAGTGCCTGTCCACAAATGCATCGCCACCTGATGACGCTGCATGGTGTGGCGGCATCCATCCACGGCTTTGTCGCCACACGCTTTGTGACCACCCTGGTGGTCATGGCGCTGCTGTTTGGCTTTGGCTATTGGGTGCTGTAGTACGCATGGAACACCCAAGCCTGCAAGGGCTGATTCCGGACAAAACAGCCGTTTTTTATCAACTTCTCGACAGTGCGCGTGGTGCCGTCGAGCCTCCCATTCGTTCCGAAATTTTCGGGCCCAAGCGTTTTGCACAGCATGGCCGCAGTTTGGGACAAACACATCGGGCCACGCAGTCAACCGGGCGTTCAGCCCATTTCTTTCCACGCATCAAGAGCAACCTCATTGCCTTGCGCGAAGCACACCATTTCATCGGTGTCCAGGCCAGCACGGGGTATGACATCAGTCCGGCGGCAGAATGGTTGCTGGACAACTTTCACCTGATCGAAGCCCAACTCACCGAAATCAACGCCGGATTGCCGCGCAGCTATTTTCTGACACTGCCCAAATTGCTGGACGAACCGCTGGCCGGTTTGCCCCGCGTGTACGGTGTGGCATGGGCCTTTGTGGCACACACCGACGGCGCATTTGACGAGGCCATGCTGGTGGAGTTCCTGTGCGCTTACCAGCAGACGCGTGAACTCAACTTGAGCGAGATGTGGGCCCTGCCGACCACCTTGCGGGTGGTATTGATTGAGAGCCTGCGTCGCCTGGCCGAACGCGTCGCGACCAACAAGGCCGCGCGTGAAGCAGCCAACCTGTGCTTTGACAACATTGACAGCTACACGCCGGACACGCTCAACGACCTGCTGGGCCTGCTCAACGGGCGTGGCGTTGGGCGGGTCTTTCTGGTGCAACTGGCGCAACGTCTGAACGACCTCCACCCGGTGGACCCGAACGCTGAACAGGATGAGTTTCAGGGCTGGTTGCGCAACGCCCTGCCCGACCTTGCCGCCGCACAACTGCAGCAGGGAGCCGACCAGGCGGCTGACAACCTGAGCATGCGCAACGCCATCACCTCCCTGCGGGCCATTGGCGACGCTGACTGGCCAGACATCATTACGCGCACCAGTGTATTGATGCAGTTGATGCTGGGTTCACCCGTTTTTGAAGCAGAAGACAACGCCACGCGGGACCAGACCCTGCATGCGATCGAGCGCCTGGCCAAACGAAGCCGTCAGTCTGAACTCTCGGTGGCGCACAATTTGCTGGCACTGATGAATGCGCCGGCAGACACCCATGGCGGCCAGTCAGTGGCGGCACACTGGTTGCGCGGACCCGGCCAGCCAGCACTGTGGCGGGCACTGGGTTTGCATGCACCCGCTGCCATCGCCTGGCGATTTCTTGCCCGGCGCTTGGTATTGCCCGGCTACCTTGGCATTCTCTTTGTCACCCTGGGTTTCTTGCTCTGGCTCATGCTGCGCCACAGCACGGCAGATTCAGTCGGTTTGACCCTGCTGGTCATGTCGCTGGCGCTGTTTCCGGCCTCCGAGGCCGTGGTGGCCGTGATCCACCGATTGATCAGCGAATCGGTTCGACCGAAGCACTTGCCACGTCTGGCACTGGTTCACGGCATTCCACCCGAACACCGGGTGATGGTGGTGATTCCCGGCATGCTGACCAGTGCGGCAGCCACCCTGGCGTTGGTGAATCGCCTGCAACTGCACTACCTGGCCAACCCGGAACCGCACGCCCAGTTTGCCCTTCTGAGTGATTGGGCCGACGCCGACTCGGCGCAGCTTGAAACCGACAGCGCTTTGCTGGAAAACGCCATGCAGGGCGTGCGAGACCTGAACCTGAAGTACCCCAGACGCGCCGACGAGGCCAGCCAGGCACCGCGCTTCATTGTGTTGCACCGAATGCGGCATTTCAGCGAATCCGAGCAGCGCTGGATAGGCTGGGAGCGCAAGCGTGGCAAGCTGGAACTGCTGGTCACGGCGCTGGCGCAACGCAACGGCAGCGCATTTCTGGATTTGGGTGCAGCGTCCCGCATCGAACCGGGCACACCCTACATCGTCACCCTGGACAGCGACACCCAACTGCCGCCTGGGCGCCTGCGTGAACTGGTGGGTGTCGCCGCGCACCCGCACAACCAACCGCAACTGGATGCCAGTGGCCAGAAGATTGTCAGCGGCTATGGCATCCTGCAACCCCGGGTGGCCATGCCGTTGCCAGCGGTGAAGGAATTCACGCTCTACCACTGGTTGTTTGCCGGCCAATGCGGCATCGACCCCTACAGCGCCGCCAGCTCCGAGATTTATCAGGATCTGTTTTCCGAGGGAACATTCACCGGCAAGGGGCTGCTCAACGTGCGCGCCATGCATGCCGTGCTCACCAACCGTTTGCCGCAAGACCAGGTCCTGAGTCATGATTTGCTGGAAGGCGCCATGGCGCGCTGCGCCGCGATCAGCGACATCGCGGTGCTTGAGGACGCGCCTTTTCATTCAGACGTGGCCGCCTCCCGGGTGCACCGCTGGACCCGTGGCGACTGGCAACTGCTGCCGTTTTTACTCAAACCCAGGCGCTACCACCTGAGCGCCATCAACTTGTGGAAATTGACTGACAACCTGCGCCGTTCCCTGGTGGCCCCCATCTCTTTGGCCTTGTTGCTGGCCACCTTGTCTGGCCTGGCGATGTCGCCCTGGGTGGCACTGGCTCTGGTCATGGCTGCCTTTACCGCCGGGCCGGTGATGGGTGCCGTGGCCGGGTTGTCGCCCAGCCATGGCGATATTGCCAAGGGGCATTTTTACCGTGCTGCCTTGCTTGATCTGGCGCGCGCGCTGCTGGGCGGTCTGTGGCTGTTGGCGCAGCTATTGCAACATTCCTTGCTGGCCCTTGATGCCATTGGCCGCGCGCTCTACCGCATAGGCGTGAGCCACCGCCACCTGTTGCAGTGGACCACCGCAGAAACGGCCCAGGCACAAGCCAGCACAGACCTGCGCGGCATCTTGCGCCAGCACCGCGCCGAGCCCATCGTCGCCGTGTCTCTGCTGGCTGTCCTGCTCTGGGCTGGCACACCCACACCCGCACTGGCCATCGCGCTGTGCCTGCTGTGGGCCGCCTCGCCGTTGTGGACGTGGTGGGTCAGCCGCACCCATGCCGTCGACGAAGAAACGAAACTGCCTGCCACCGAGCGGGTTTACCTGACAGGCATTGCGCGCGATACCTGGCGATTTTTTGAACGCTGCGTGGGGCCCGATGACCGCCACCTGCCACCCGACAACCTGCAGTCCACGCCCCACGACATGGTGGCCCACCGGACCTCGCCCACCAACATCGGTCTGTATTTGCTCAGTGTCGCCTGCGCACGGCAGTTTGGCTGGATCGGCACCCAGGATCTGCTGGCCAGGCTGGAAGCCACGCTCAACTCACTGGGCACGCTGCAACGCCATCGCGGCCACTTCATGAATTGGTACGACACGCAGAGCGGCGAGGCATTGCTGCCCATGTATGTGTCAACGGTTGACAGCGGCAACCTCAGCGGGCACTTGCTGGCGGTGGCTCAGGCCTGCCGGGAATTGGCGCTGTCCCCCTTTGACGGCGCCGGCCAGCTGGCCATCGGGGCGGCCAAAGCGCGGCTTCAACCCCTTCTGGCACGCCGCAATGCACTTTCAATGCCTGAGCGCGCGCAAGTCAAGTGGCTGTTGGCAGACCTGCGTGCCAGCTTGGTTTCCAACCGCCTGGACACCCTGGCGCAGTCAGACCTGCCGCCTGCCCTGCCCGCAGCAAGTCAACGCCTGCAAACCCTGGCCAATGCCCTGGAGCAATTGGCCTGGCAGCCTGACTTCCGCTTTTTGTACAGCCGCAGGCGCCATCTTTTCCACATTGGTTACCGCGTGGCTGAGCACCAGCGCGATGCCGGCTTTTATGACTTGCTGGCCTCGGAGTCGCGCCTCACCAGCCTGCTGGCCATCGCCAAGGGCGATGTACCGGTGCGCCACTGGCCTGCGCTGGGCCGGCAATTCTTTGCGGTGGGCACCCGCGCCGGGCTGCGCTCATGGACCGGCTCCATGTTTGAATACCTGATGCCCGGCGTGGTGCTGGACGAGCCCTACGGCAGCGTGCTGCATGAAGCCAGCCAGGCGGCGCTGCGTGAGCAAATGGCGTTTGCCAAAGCCCTGGGTGTGCCTTGGGGCATTTCCGAGTCCGCGTACGCCGCAAGCGATTTCACCCTGGCTTACCAGTACGCACCGCATGGTGTGCCAAGGCTGGCGTTGCGCCGCACACCCCCTGATGAGCTGGTGGTGGCACCTTACGCCACCGCGCTGGTGGCACAAATTGCGCCGCACTGCGCCTGCCTGAACTTCAAGGTTTTACAAGAGCTCGGCGCCCGTGGCCGCTACGGTTTTATCGAAGCATTGGACTACTCTGCGGCTGGCCGCACCGGCAACGAATCTTTCACGCCGGTGGACACCGTCATGGCGCATCACCAGGGCATGAGCATTGTGGCGCTGGCCAATTTGCTTCTGGACGGCGCAGCGCTGCGCTGGGGCATGGCCAATGCGCATGTGCAGGCGGTGTCTTCCTTGCTGCATGAACGGGTGCCGCGTGAGATACCGGTGCTGCGGGCTTTGCCATCGCCACTTCACCCCCCCAACCAAAGGCGACGCGCTCCCGGATTGTTTCGTGAAGTACTGCCAGGCAACAACGCCATTGAGCCCTCGCACATCCTGTCCAACGGGCGCTACAGCGTGCTGCTGCGCGCCAATGGGGCCGGTTTGAGCCGCTGGGATCAGACCGGCATGACCCGCTGGCGCGATGATGCGCTACGCGACGCGCATGGCAGCTTTTTCTTTGTCAAATGGGACGGGCAAACCCAGCCGTGCTCGGTCACCCAGCACCCCGCACCTGACCCGCAAGCGCTTTACCAAAGTGTGTTTCATGCCGACCGGGTAAGTTTTGATGCGCAGTGGAGCGGCCTGCAGGCGCACACCACGGTCTGGGTCAGCCCGGAGGATGACATTGAATTCAGACAGGTGGAACTCCGCAACCTGAGTGAGCGCACGCTGAATATTGAACTGACATCGGCCTTTGAGGTCACGCTGTCAGACCCCCGTGCCGACGAGGCCCACCCGGCGTTTACCAACCTGTTCATCACGGCCCAATGGCTGGCATCGCAACAGGCGCTGCTGTTTGAGCGAAAGCCCCGTCTGCCCAGCGAACAGGGCCTGAAAGTGGCGCACTTTCTGACCGACATGAGCATGCCCGTGGGCAATATCCGCCTGACCACGGATCGCCAGCGCTGGCAGGGGCGCAACCAGGCTGCCAGCCACCTGGTGGCCGGTTTGGACCCCGCGCCAGAGGCCCAGGATGATCTGCCCGTGGCGCTTGATACCGGGCTGGACCCGGTCTGCGCCCTGGCCGTCACGCTGCGCATTGCACCGGGTGCCAAAGCCCGCCTGACCTTTGCCACCACGGCCTCGCTGAACACGCAAACCCTGCGCGCCGTTATCGACAAATACCGCCTGACCAGCAATGTACAACGGGCATCGTTGATGTCCGCCACCATGACCAGCATCCGGCTGAGGGCGCTGCGCATCACGGCCGAGAATTTTGCCGCCATGCAAACCCTCAGCACCACCCTGGCGCTGAGCCTCACCAGGGTGCAAGCCCGGGCCGTGCGCCCCAAAAGCGCCGCTACCGAGGTGTGTGACCGCCGCTTGCTGTGGCGCTTCGGCATCTCAGGCGACCGCCCGATCATTCTGGTATTGGCCGGCGTGACCCAGGGCCTGGGCTTGCTGCGCTCACTCTCGCAGGCCTTGAACCTGTGGGCCTGGAGCCGACAGGCCTGTGATCTGGTGGTGGTGAACGCCGAGCCCGCGTCTTACCTGATGCCGCTGCAACGGGAGATTGCCGCGCTGCGTGACCGCCACAGTGCCGACTGCGACGCCAACGGTGGTCAGGCCAGCACCGGCTTTCACCTGATCCCTGCCAATGAGCTGTCACACGCTGAGCTGGGCACCCTGCACAGCCTGGCCCGCGTGTTGCTGCACGCCGATGGTCGTCCCCTGGCCTTTCATGTGCAGGAGCTCAACCATCGGCACGAACTGGTTCGGGCACTGCGGTTTGACACTTCCACCAGCGCACTTGAGATGGCCCCCAGCGGCGCTGTTGACACCCCATCGCAGGGCAGGTTTGTTGCAGCAACGGGTGAGTTCGCCTTTGCCGTGAGCGCCACCCAGCGGCCGCCACGACCCTGGATCAACGTGCTGGCCAACCCTGGCTTTGGCGCCCAGATTTCAGAGGCAGGCGGCGGCTACACCTGGGCCGTCAACAGCCGCCTGAACCAGCTCACCGCCTGGTCAAATGACCCCGTGGGCGATCCGGCGTCAGAATGGTTTTTGCTGCAGAACACCAAAACCAGCGAAGTCTGGCGCCTGTCGCCTTCAGCGGGCGTGGACGAAGGCATCACCTTCCAGGTGTCCCACGGCCAGGGCGCAAGCGCCATCAGCCACCGCCGGGGTGAGCTGGAGGTGTCGCTGAGCTGGTGTGTGGATGCGCAGTCCAGCGTCAAACAGATCCACGTCACGCTGCTCAACCGCGGCCACAAGACCCAACATCTGCGCTTGATTGGCATGGTGGAGTGGCTGATGGGTGCCAACCGCAGTGACCGCGGCACCGTGCGCACCGCCTCGTTTCATCAGCGCCTGCCCGCCCATGCGCAGAAACTGACCGCCATGCTGAGCACCCAGCGCGATGCCGCCGCCGGCTTTGGAGGTGGCACCGCTTTCTTTGGCATGGCCAGTGACACCGATGATGCCGAGGACTGGAGCTGTGACCGCCGCGAATTTTTTGATGCCCGCGGGCGTCTGGTCATCCCGGACTATTTTGGCCAGCGCAGTGGTGACGGGCTTGACCCCTGCGCCGCGCTGTCTACACACATCATTCTGGACAGCGGCAGCAAGGTCACGCGGACCTTCTTGATGGGCTACGCAGAAAGTCCTGATGCGGCGCGCCAACTGGCCACGCTGGCGACTCAGGCATCGGCCAAGCAGCGCCTTGATGACGTGACTGACAGCTGGCACCGCTTGTTGGGCAGCACCACGGTGACCACACCTGACCCCTTGTTTGACGCAATGGTGAACCACTGGCTGCTGTACCAGGCGGTGTCATGCCGCTTGTGGGCCAAAGCCGGTTTTTACCAGGCGGGTGGTGCCACCGGATTTCGTGACCAGTTGCAGGACGCGATGGCGCTGGCCTGGGCCGCGCCCGAGATGCTGCGCGCACAAATCATCCTGAACGCCTCGCGCCAGTTCGTCCAGGGCGATGTGCAGCATTGGTGGCACGAACCCCTGGGTAATGGGGTGCGCACCCATTTTTCTGACGACCTGCTTTGGCTGGCGCATGCCTGCGTGTTTTACCTGCAGGCCACCGGCGATACCGCACTGCTTGATGTTCAGGTGCCGTTTTTGGACGGCATGGCGATTCCCGCCGGCGCGGAGGATGCGTACTTTGCACCCACCGTGAGTGCCGAGCAGGCCTCGGTTTTTGAGCATGCGGCCCGGGCGATCGACCGCAGCCTGGCCGTGGGCGCGCATGGTTTGCCGCTGATGGGCAGTGGCGACTGGAATGACGGCATGAACCGGGTCGGCATCGAGGGCCTTGGTGAATCCGTTTGGCTGGGCTGGTTTTTGTGCCAATTGGTGGCAGACTTTGCCCCGCTGGCGCAGCAGCGTGGTGACAAGCAACGCGCCCTGCGCTGGGAGCAGGCCGCACTGGGCTGGCGCAGCGCCTTGAATGGCACCGCCTGGGATGGCCAATGGTTCAAACGCGCATTTTTTGACAATGGCCAGGCACTTGGCGCCAAAGACAACCCGGAAGCCCGAATTGACCTGATTGCGCAAGCCTGGTCGGTGTTGTCCCATGCGGCGCCCCTGGACCGACAGCAGATGGCAATGGCCGCCGTGCAAGCGCATCTGGTTGACGCCAACGCCGGCCTGATCAAACTGCTGGACCCACCCCTCGTCAATGCCGTGCCCAGCGCCGGCTACATCCAGGCCTACCCACCGGGCGTGCGTGAAAACGGCGGCCAGTATTCGCATGCGGGCGTTTGGGCGCTGATGGCGCAAGCCCAACTCGCAGCCCAAGATCCGGACTCAAGCCAGGCGGGTGACCTGGCCTATCGCTACTTCACCTACCTCAGTCCGGCACACCGCGCCAGTCACCCCGCACGCGGCCCGGCCTATGGGCTGGAGCCCTACGTGATGGCGGGCGACGTGTACAGCCAGGCACCCTACGTGGGGCGCGGCGGCTGGAGTTGGTACACCGGAGCCGCCGCCTGGCTGCACCGCGCCGCCATCGAGTCACTGTTTGGCTTGAGTCAGCGCGCCCAAACCCTCAGCTTCACGCCCTGCCTGCCCTCGCACTGGCCCAAAGCCGAGTTGACGCTGGTGCGCGGGCAGCGCAGCATGCGCTTCATCCTGGTCCGTGCCAGTGCGGCCGACGCGCTGCAAGCCGCAGCCGTGCCGGGCGCGCAATTACTGCAAGCCGGCGAAGCCCTGCATTGGCTTGAGTTGACCGGATCCAGTTGTTTTGTGATTCCACTGCAACAAGACACAAAGCCAC